>SFEP01000016.1 GCA_004557185.1 Bacteroidales bacterium | reverse complement strand
AAGTTACTAATAATCAATGAGATAAACAAATTTATCACATTGAAAATCAATGAAAATAACAAAGAAAATGATGATTAAATTTCGTGCGTTTTCCCTGGTTACGGCCCCGTGGCAACGTTGTTATGGGCCCGTGGCAACGCTGTTATGGGCCCGTGGCAACGTTGTTATGGGCCCGTGGCAACGTTGATATGGGCCCGTGGCAACGCACGAGGCCGCACACCGTATCGGCCAGGTGCCTGATGATTTCGGCAAAGACCTATGTACGGAGCAGTTACACATTCCCCACATCCACCCCGTCCTATTACCTGTTTTCCACCTACATGAAGGACATGAAAAGCGCCACCCTCCGACTCCGGAAAGGGAGCAGAAGGGTGGCGATGAAGAGGGGAACGGAAGGGGGGAGCACGTCAGTCGAAGTGGACGCTGGGATTCATGAGGTGCGGGTTGCGCCATTCCACACCCAGGCTACGCAAGGCGGCGGCGCGCTCCTGCCAAAAGGCGAAGCAGAAGCCCATGCCGCGGGGCACGTCGCGCAGGTGGCTGTAGGCTATGCGGTCGGCCTCGTCGATGACGTCCTCCCATTGCTTTGTCCACTCCACGGGGTCGCGCTTGAGGTGGCCAGTCTGGGGGATGGTTTCAAGCATGTCGTGGTCGGCCAGCCAGATGGCGCGGCTCAACTGTTCGAATTCAGCCTGCATGTCTTCGGTGATGCCAAGGGAATGTCCCGACTCCTGTTCGATGTCGCGCAGCACTTCGAGTTGTATGGCGCACAGCTGCAGGCGCAGACGTGGGTGGTCGCAGAGCACGTTGAGCATGCGCTTGTTGAGGCTGTAGAGCTGGTGAATGAGGTGGCTGTAACCCTTGAGGCGGTTGGCCACGGGCAGGTATTTGCGCACACAGGCCGTCACCTCCCAGGGGGCACGCTGGTCCTGCATCAGCGCTTCAGCCGCATCGGCCAGGGCGAGGCAGTAGTCGGTGCCCTGCTGCAAGGTGTAGTCGGCCGGCAGGTCGTCAGGCAGGTTGCCCACAGCCAGGAGGTCGTCATCGTCCTCGTCGTCGGCATTGGCGGGAGCATCGTCGTCGGGCTGCAATCCCATTTCCTGCTGCTCCTCGTACTGCGGCAGGTAGGTGCTCTCAATCATGGCAGCATGGTGCGTGAGGAAACCTTTGCGGTAGCCCTCGATGACGCGTGCCAGCATGTCGCCTCCGAGCATGAGACTGCGATAGGCTGCCTCGTAGGCAAACTCTTCGCTGTAACGTTCGGGTGCGGTGTGGTCGTCGAGAATCATGCGCACGATGGCATTGTAGCAATCCGTGTTACGCAGTATGGCGCCGCCGGAGTACCACTTAAAGGCCTTTGCGGCATCCTGCTCAAAGCCGTAACAACCCTCCTCGTAGTTCTGCGCAAGGAAGTAGGCACCGAGCGGCTCGCCCATCTCCCATGCCAGCCTCAGTTGTTCGTTGAGCATGCTGGTCAGCTCAGGCTTCTGGCTGTCGTCGAATCCGTCGTATATGTCCTCGTCAACCAACAGCATGCCATCGAGGAAGCCAAAACCGTCGCCTACTTCCTGCGCCCGCTCCATGAGTTCGACGAAGCGGTCGCGGTCCTGAACCACATAATTATCATCCGTGCAGGAATCCATGGCGAGTTGACCGAAAGCCTCGCCAACGCCTTGATCGGCAGCCTCCTGGTAGTGACTCAGGGCCTCGGCTTTGTGGCCTAACTCCTTTTCGGCCAATCCCCACAGAAAGTGGAAATAGGGATCGGCGGGCAGGGGTCTGGGTTCGGCCAGGTAGCGCTCGATGAGGGTGCACACCTGGGCGGGGGCAGCCTCAAAGCCCGCGTTGCCATAAATCATGGCTCGCAGTTGTTGCTTGGCGGCAAACACACTGCCCTCGTCGAGCGCCTTTTTGAGGTAGTCATGGAAACGACGCAGGTCGACCTCTCCTAAATCGCCATCGCGATAAAACTGCGCCAGGCACACGAGGGCATCGGTCACGCCCCCTTCATAAGCCTGCTGATAATACTTCTCGCACAGTTCCACCGAGTCCTCCTGGGGGACGAAGAAGTCATGAATGCGGGCAAAGGCATACTGCATGTAAGGGTTGCCTGCATCGGCCAGCTGACGGATTTTGTCCTCTTGTTCGCGAAGGAAGCACATGTTCGTCTTTTGGTTGACAATACGCAGAAAAAGGGTTTGCGCCTCGCGGTCGGTTTGGAGGCAAGAAGCGGCGTTCCAAAAGGCATCGATGCTTTTGTAATCACGAATGTTCTGCAAAATGACTGTGTTCATCGTGTGAATAGATTTGAGGTGTGAATGGTAAAGAGGAAAGGGATGGAAGGGCAACCCCTATATATAAAAGGAATGCTCACTGCTGAACAGAATGGGTGCAGCACGGCGGCCTCAGCCCACCAGTGTGAAACGTGCGAACTTGACCAGGAGGTTCTTGGTGCCGGCCTGGTCGAAGTGGACACGCACCTTCTGCATGCTGCCCTCGCCCTCGATGCCCACCACCGTGCCCAGACCGAAACGTTCGTGGGAGATGCGTGCGCCAATGGCGGGCACGACTCCCGCTGCTGCGGCGGAGGCGGCATCAGTGCTGGGGGTGGCCTGCGAGGCTGGGGTGAAGCCGGCGGGTGGCTCCTGCCACAGGCTACGGCGGGCTGCGGGCTGCGGTGAAGTGGAGGTGGCGGCGTGGCTGCTGTAGCTGCTGCGCGATGACGACGTAGAGGCGCCGCCGCGGCCGTAGGAGAAGGGGCGCTCTAACGGGTGCGAGGAGCCAAGGGCGTCGGCGCGCTTGACGTAGCGGCTGTCAATTTCATCCAAGAAGCGGCTCGCCTCCATGAACTCGAGGTTGCCGTAGCGGTAACGCGCACTGGCATAGCTGAGGATGCAGCGGCGCTTGGCACGGGTGACGGCGACGTAGAAGAGACGACGCTCCTCCTCCATTTCAAGGGGAAAAAGGAGTGCCGAGGCGTTGGGGAAGAGCTCGTCCTCCATGCCCGTGATGAAGACGGTGTCGAACTCCAAGCCCTTGGCGGCGTGCACCGTCATGAGCATCACGGCAGGCTCGCCGGCGGTGGTAGGTTCGCTCTCGGTAAGGAGCGACACGGTGGCAAGGTAGCGCGGCATGGTGGGCAGGGTGTCGGTCTGCTCCTGCTGCATCTCCTTTTCGAAAGCACGCATGGAGCCGAGGAGTTCGTCCACATTCTCCTGCCGCGCCAGGTTCTCGGGCGTACGCTCGGCAGTCAGGTCGCGCTGCATGCCACTGCTGTCGATGAGGAAGCGGGCCACGTCGTAGGCAGTGTGGTCGTGCAAGCGTTCACGGGCTGCTGCAATGAGGCCGCAGAAGGCCTGCAACTTGCCCAGCGGCCCCTTGCCCAGCGGCAAGCCATATGACTCAGGCGATTGGCACACCTGCCAGCAACTGACGCCGGCTTGGGTGGCCGCCCCCTGCAACTTCTGCACAGTGGTGGCGCCGATGCCACGCGTGGGATAGTTGACCACGCGGCGGAAGGCTTCATCGTCGTGCGGGTTGACCGCCAGACGGCAGTAGGCCAGCACGTCCTTGACTTCCTTGCGCTGGTAAAAGGACAGCCCCCCGTAAATGCGGTAAGGCACGCCCGCCGACTGCAGTGCGGCCTCGAACGAACGGCTCTGGGCATTGGTGCGGTAGAGCAGGGCTATGTCGTCGAAAGGCACGCCCTTGCGGTGCAGGCTGGTGAGCATCTTCACCACACGCATGGCTTCGTCCTTGTCGGTTTCGGCACGAAAGAGATAGAGCGGGTCGCCGTCGGCACTCGAGGAATAGACTTTCTTGGGTATCTGCCGCGTATTGTGGGCAATGATGCTGTTGGCAGCCTCCACAATCTGTGGCGTGGAGCGGTAGTTGCATTCCAACTTCACCACCTTCGCCCCGTTGTAACGCTCCTGGAACTGCAGGATGTTGCCAATCTGCGCCCCGCGGAAGCCGTAGATGCTCTGCGCATCGTCGCCCACCACGCTGATGCATGAGGTGGGCGTGGTGAGGAGGGAAAGAATGCGGTGCTGCGCCTCGTTGGTGTCCTGGTACTCGTCGACCAGGATGTGGCTGAAACGTTCTACGTAGCGTTGGCGCACGTCGGGGTGGTCGTTGAGGAGGAGGTAGGTGTTGAGCAGCAGGTCGTCGAAGTCCATGGCCTGGGCTGCGCGGAGGCGTTGCTGGTAGATGTCGTAGATGCGAGCCATCTGCCCCAGCCCGTCCACGTGGTCGCGGCGCGAAATGGAAGCATCGGCGCTATAAGCCGAGGGCAGCAGCAGGTGGTTCTTGGCCTCGGAGATGCGGGCCGCCACGGTGTTGGGCTTATACTGCTTGTCGTCGAGCCCGAGTTCGCGCACAATGAGTTTGAGGAGTGAACGGCTGTCGGCACTGTCGTAGATGGTGTAGTCGGAGTCGTAGCCAATCACCTCGTGCTCGCGGCGCAGGATGCGGGCAAAGAGGCTGTGGAACGTGCCGCTCCAAAGGGGCTGCGACAATTCGGCTCCCACAATGGAGGCGATGCGCTCGTTCATTTCGCGCGCCGCCTTGTTCGTAAATGTGAGCGCCATGATGCGCCACGGCGCTACGCCTTGTTCCAAGAGGTAGGCAATCTTATAGGTCAGCACCCGCGTCTTGCCCGACCCTGCTCCAGCCACTACGAGCAGCGGCCCGTCGTTGTAGGTGACGGCTTCGAGCTGGGCTGCGTTGAGCGCCTGTGCATAAGCTGAGAGTGTGGTCATGGCTGCGATTTGTCGTGTTTAATTTTGCGCTCGTAAAAGTGTACCTTGGCACACGCCTCCTCAAAGTCGGCCGTGGTGGCGGTAGAGTCGCCCGCACGCAGCAGGCTATCGGTGAGGGCCAGCGACTGGCGGGCACGGAGCAGGTCGATGCTATCCATAAGCAGTATGCCCTCGCGGCGGGCATCCAGTGCCAAGTAGCACTGCTTGCGCATGCGCTGCACCACGGCAGCGGCGCTGTCGGTGCGTGAGGCGGCGAGGTGGGCGCGAGCCTCGGCCAGCATCGCTTGGGCTGAGCGCTCCATCTGCAAGCGGTTTTCACTATAATTCTTCTCCTTTTCGCTGCGCTGCGAACAGCTGCCTAAGCTGGCCAGCAGACCGGCGGCGGCCAGCAGGAGCGCGATACGGTAGAACATAAGGCTATATATAAAGGAATATATTAAGGAATAAAAAGCACCACAAAGTAGAACGAACAGACGGGGACGTGTGCACGCCGTTGCTACCGTGTGGTGCTTGAAGTGATGTGCCGCTGGTGCTCTTATTTTACCAACGTAGCGACTACGGTGCCGAGGGTGGCTAACATGGTGAAGACAGACATCATTTCGGCTAAGGACACACCACGTCTGCGCATCTTGGCGGGCACCACAATGTTACAGCCTGGGGTAATGTCCTTCTTCGAACGGACTTTCGTAACAGAACCGTTCATGCCCACGGCAAAGACTTTGCCCGTACGGGCTTTTTGCGTGAAGCCACCGGCTGAGTTGATGTAATCCCTGAGTTTCATGTTCTTGTCATAGCCCACGGTGTTGGGGTAGAGCACTTCGCCGTTGATGGTGACGGTGTTGCTGTATTGCGGCACCACGAGCACATCGCCCTCCTGAAGCACAAGGTCCCATTGGTTGCTGCCAGGGTTGGCTATGGCCTTTTCGAGGTTGATGGCCACAACACGCACGTCGCTCAATTCGAGGCGACGCACATCGGTCGTGTCGCCCAGCGTAGCCAGCTTTATCATGGATTGCTGCTTGAGTTGCTCTTCGGGACTCAGTTTACGCTCCAGGTGTGCACCCGGTGCATACGACTGCGGCGTGAGACCGCCGCACTGCTTCACGAGGTCGCTCAAGCGCATGCCTTTCGTGACCAAAGCATAGCGTCCCTCAAAGGCCACCTCGCCTTTCACCTCCACATTCTGCTGCTCCACGTAACCCGGCGAACGGCGCACGTACACCTCATCGTAGGGCTGGAGCACGAAGCCGGGTGTACCGTCCACCACAAAGCCGTCCTTCAGTTTGAAGGTATAGCTTTCAGCAATCTTGTCGCTGCTCTCAGTGGCCAGCTGGTTGCGAATGCGGCGCGACACGTCGACCTTCACCAACGAGGCAGCGTCGGTCAGGCCGCCGGCCTGCAAGATGAAGTCCTCGAGCGTGGTGTTTTCGGCAAAGTCATACTCGCCGGGATAAACCACCTCGCCGTGAATGGAGAGCTTCTGCTCGCCTATGAGATAGCTGCGTGAGGGGATAAAGAGCACGTCCTCGTTGCGCAGGGCAATGTCAGGCGCAGTGTGGGCTAGGATGCCTTGCAGGTCGACCTGTACCACCTGCAAGCGACGTTCGTCGGTGAGGCGGTGCAGCACGGCGCGGGTTTTCATGGCATCCTCGCACAAGCCGCCTGCAGCCTCGATAAGTTGGCGCACGGTGGTGATGCTGCCGTCCATTTGATATTTGCCCGTACGGAACACGGCGCCTTTCACCTCCACCATATTGCGGTAGCGCTGCAATGTGCTGTCGACAGCCACGGAGTCACCGTCAGCCAACTGGAAGTTGCCACGTTCAAACTCGTCGAGCGAAAAGACCGACAACTGGCCGCCGCTCTTGCGGATGAGGCGCACAAGCTGGTCGTAGGCATCGCCCGTAAAGCCGCCCGCATAGCGCAGCAGGGTGCCGACGCTTTCGGTGGACTTCATTTCATAATACATGGGGCGCTTCACCTTACCCGTCACCTGCACGAGGCATTCGTATGAGCCGACCACCACGACGTCGCCAGGCTGCAACCGTACGTTGCCCTTCATGTTGCCGTTGAGGATGTAGTCGTAAATGTCGCACGTGGTTATCTGACGCCCGTTGCGGAACACCTTGATGTTACGCAGCGTACCGATGTCGTTCGTACCACCTGCCATATAGAGGGCATGGAACACGGTGGAGAAAGCGGAAAGCGTATAGGTGCCGGGCGTCTTGACCTCGCCCATCACGTCGACTGTGATGGTGCGCGTCTGGCCCACAGTAAGACGCACATCGGAGCCGGCATAACGAGCGCCGAGCGTGCTGCGCAGCCTTGCGTTGGTCTGCGCCACGGTCAGGCCACTCACCTGCACGGGGCCAAAGTTCTCAATATTGATGACGCCTTCAGGACTGACGGTGCACTCAAAACGCTGCTGCGAGGCGCCCCACACGTCGACGTAGACCTCATCGCCTGGCCCGAGGCGGTAGTCGTCGGGCGTGGCAATGTTCATATTGGGCTCAAAGGTCAGCCGCTTGTTGTTGAAGATATTGCGGCCGAACACCTTGATTTTCCCCTCTTCCTCGTCTTCGACAAACTGCTCGTAGTCGTTGGTAAAATAGCCCATGCTATCGGGCAAGAAGGCATCAAGTTCATCGTTGTAGGCATCGGTACGTGCCTGCTGCAGCCTTGTACGGTCGCGCTCCGAGAGCGTGGGGTCGTCGGGATTTTCACGGTCGCTGCGCTGCGGGCGGCGTCCCGTAGTCTGCTCGTTGCGTCGCTTGTCGCCGTTGTTCTTCCGCATACGGGTGAAGTTGTCCGCCTCGGCACCGCTGATGTTGCGTGCGCCGGGCACAGTGCCTTTCTGCTGCTTCTCGTACTTTTCCTTGGCTTTGCGTATCTGTTCAATCGTCACACCACGCTCGATGAGCTGCTTCACGATTTTATCGCGCGACGTACCCTTGGCATTCTGCTGCACGATGTACTCCATGATTTGCGTATCGCTCATGCCCGACTGTGCATAGGCCACACCCGTTGCGGCCCAAGCCATGGCAAGCACAAGGCACCATTTCTTGATGAAATCCATGCTTTACGTATAGGTTATCAACCTCTGTCGAGAGGCTCAGAAAAAGGAAGTAAAATAAGACTGCTACAAACATTGCACCGCAGATAAATTGCGGTTACAAGTGTTGCAAAAGTACAAGTAAAAATCGGAACAACCAATGTAAGCCACTATTTTACCATGCAAACGGGCACTTTGCCAAGGGGGCTCTTTGCATTTTGCAACGTTAGTTTTACCTTTGCAACGCTGCTTTTTTACCACCAGCAGCGGTGGTAGGAGTCACTTGACTGTGGCGGTGTGCCTGCTGCGGCATCCTGCTTTTCTCCAATATATATATGCGTAAAGATAATTCACATGCCCACGAGGCAGCCCTGCTGCGGGCCTGGCGCGACGACATACGCCAAGCCGTCGAGGTGATGAACCGCGGCGGCGTCATTCTCTATCCCACCGACACCATTTGGGGGCTGGGCTGCGATGCCTGCCATGCCGAGGCGGTGAAAAAGGTGTATGCCATCAAGCAGCGCGACGATGCCAAGGCACTCATCTCACTCATCGACTCTGAAGCGAAACTGCCCTTCTACGTGCCCGACATGCCCGACGTAGCTTGGGACCTGGTGGAAATGGCTGACAAGCCGCTTACGCTTATCTACGACCACGTGCGTAACCTCGCGCCTAACCTCCTTGCCGCCGACGGCAGCGCGGCAATTCGCGTCACCCGCGAGCCTTTCAGCCGCGAACTCTGCATGCGTATGCGGCGAGCGGTGGTATCGACGTCGGCCAACGTCAGCGGTGAACCCTCGCCCGCCTGCTTTGCCGACATTCCGCAGGCGCTGCTGCAAAGCGTGGACTATGTGTGCACCTCGCGGCGCGACGAACCGCCGCAGGCGCGCCCCTCGTCCATTATCAAACTGGGCAGCGGCGGACTGATTGAGATTATCCGCCCGTAGTGCATCCCCCTCCCCTCTTCTTTCACATTCCTTCCTGTACTACCCTGTCATGCTTCGACCTTCACACATTCCCCTGTTGCTGTCGCGCCGCCTCAGCACCAAGCAGCTCACGCTCCTGCTCAGTCTGCTGGCGGGCGTAGGCGCTGCCATTGCGGCACAGATACTGAAATTCCTGATACACGAAATTGAATACCTGCTCACCTCACAGTTCGACGTGCGCCACGCCAACTGGCTCTTCCTGGTCTATCCCGTGGTGGGCATCCTGCTCACGTCGCTCTTCATCCGCTATGTGGTGCGCGACGACATTGGCCACGGCGTGACAAAAATTCTCTACGCCCTGTCGCGCAAGGGCGGACAAATACGGTCGCACAACTGCTGGTCGAGCGTCATTGCCTCGGCGCTGACCATAGGCTGCGGCGGTTCGGTGGGAGCTGAGTCGCCCATTGTGCTTACAGGCTCGGCCATCGGCAGCCACCTGGGCCGCATGTTCAAGCTCGACCACAAAATGCTCATGCTGCTCATCGGTTGCGGTGCTTCGGGGGCCGTAGCCGGCATCTTCAAGGCACCCATTGCGGGCCTCATGTTCACGCTCGAGGTGCTCATGGTCGACCTCACCATGGCCTCCTTGCTGCCCTTGCTGGTGAGTTGCCTCACGGCCACCTGCATCACCTACGCCCTCAACGGCACTGCGCCCATGTTCTCCTTCACGCTCACCGACCCGTTCGTAGTAAACCGCGTGCCAAGTGCCGTGCTGCTGGGCGTGTGCTGCGGCTTCGTCTCGCTCTATTTCACCCGTGTGATGAATGCCTTCGAGCAGATGTTTGGCCGCATAGGCCACGCTGCTGGCCGTCTGGCACTGGGCGGCGTCGTGCTGGCTTTGCTCATCTACTTCTTTCCCCCGCTCTACGGCGAAGGATACACCACCATCTCCACCCTGCTCTCGGCAGGCACAAGCGGTGCCGATGCCACGGCCGTGCTCAACAATTCGCTCTTCTACGGCCACAGCGACCTGCTACTGCTTTATCTGGGCCTTATCATCCTCGCCAAGGTGTTTGCCACCACGGCCACCAACGGCGGAGGCGGCTGCGGCGGTACGTTTGCCCCGAGCCTATTTCTGGGCTGCATCACGGGCTTTGTGTTCTCGCGGCTTTGGAACGGTTTCTTGCCCCACATGACACCTGTGCCCGAAACGAACTACGCCCTGCTGGGCATGGCGGGCCTCATGAGCGGCGTGTTCCATGCTCCCCTCACCGGTGTCTTCCTCATTGCCGAGCTCACAGGTGGCTACCAACTCTTCTTGCCGCTCATGATTGTGTCTGCATCGGCCTACCTCACTATTCACACCTTCGAGCCGCACAGCATTTACGCCATGCGTCTGGCCCGCAAGGGCGAACTGCTCACGCACCACAAGGACCGCTCGGTGCTCACGCTCATGTCGCTCGATGCCATCATCGACAAGGAGCGCCCGCTGCTCAGTCCCAACATGTACCTCGGCACCATCGTGCAGAAGGTGTCGAAGAGCAAATCGCTGCACTTTGCCGTGGTCAGCGAGGAAAATGCCCTGCTGGGCGTCATTAACCTCAACGACATTCGCCTCATCATCTTCCGCAGCGAACTCTACAAGATGTACAAGGCTTCGCAACTCATGCAGCAGCCCGCCGTGACGCTACGCACTGACGACAGCATGCAGGCCATTATGGAGAAGTTCCAACACTGCGACCGCGGCACGCTGCCCGTGCTCAGTCCCGACGACCGGTTCGTGGGTTTTGTGAGCCGCACACGCCTCTACGCCGCCTACCGGCAGGTGTTGAAGGACTTCTCTGAGGAATAAAAATCTTATCACGGCTTGCGCGTATATATATTAAAGGTATATGGCCCCATGTGCCACAACCCAAACCCCTAAGAAAAACCTCTACTTTCCGACCTTATGACAAGCAGATCCTTTCCCGCTGTACCCATGCAGCAGTTACGCATCGTCTACATGGGCACGCCCGACTTTGCCGTCGAGCCCCTGCGCCGCCTGCTCGACCACGGCTGCCAGGTGGTGGGCGTTGTCACCATGCCCGACAAACCCGTGGGTCGCCACCAGCACACACTCACGGCCTCGCCCGTCAAAGCCTTTGCCCTGAGCCGAGGCCTGCCCGTGCTGCAACCCGAAAAACTGAAGTCGCCAGAGTTCCTCGAAGCCCTCGAAGCCCTGCACGCCGACCTACAAATCGTGGTGGCCTTCCGCATGCTGCCCGAGGTGGTGTGGGCCATGCCCCCGCGCGGCACCTTCAACCTGCATGCCGCCCTGCTGCCGCAATACCGCGGCGCGGCGCCCATCAACTGGGCCATCATCCACGGCGAAAAGCGCACGGGCGTCACCACCTTCTTTCTCGACCACGACATCGACACAGGACTCATTATCGACAGCGCCGAGACACCCATCTCCGAAGACGACAACGTGGAAACGGTGCACGACCGCCTGATGGACATCGGCGCCGACCTCGTGGTGCGCACCGTGGAACGCATTGCCGAAGGCCAGCCGCTGGGCACACCGCAGGCTGAACTCATGCCCGGCACACCCCTGCGCCACGCGCCCAAAATCTTCAAGGACGACTGCCGCATCGACTGGCACCAAGGCGTGCGCGGCGTGCACAACTTTGTGCGCGGCCTCTCGCCCGTGCCTGCTGCATGGACCACCCTGCACGCTGCAGGACGCCCCGAACAAGTGCTGAAGATTTACCGCACCACCGTAGAGGAATGCCCCGTAGCCGAGCCTGCAGGCACACTCGTGAGCGACAACCGTACGAGTCTCAAAGTGGCTTGCCCACCCACGGGCTACCTGCACCTGCACGAACTACAACTGGCAGGCAAGCGCCGCATGCAGGTGTCGGAGTTCCTCAACGGCTTCCGTCCCGCCGAGGGCGACAAGCTGGAGTAAGCACTGGCTCAACCGTCCATCACACAAGGGTAGATATACACCCCACTCCATGCAAGCAGGAGATGCACGCTCACTTTCAGGGCGCGCATCTCCTGCTTGTATCTCCATACTACCGCAAAAGCGCTTTGCGTCAAATGGTTGAAGACGAAGAAAATGCTGTTGTCATCGATTTAGGCAGGAGATGATTTTGGCAAGAACAAGACACTGAGCACAAAGAGGATAAATTCAGTTGTTTTCCGTTCAAAAATGCCAATCTTATCACCCAGATAGCCATTACGTAATAGGTTGTAACTGAGGCTAAATGCCGCATCATGCGTTGCCATGCCGGCGTAACAACTTTGCCATGCCGGCGTAACAACGTTGCCATGCCGGCGTAACAACGTTGCCATGCCAGCGTGGCAACGTTAACATGCCGGCGTGGCAACGCACGAAGCCCCTTTCAGGAACGATTTCTCCTGTGGGGAAAATGGGTAGTTGGGAGATAAGAACAGAAAGCGTGCGACCCGTACGGCATCTAAACCATACGGGTCGCACTTCAAATATGTAATACTGTAAGCTGAAAACCTAAGTCATGCAGCGAAAGGTCACTGACGGGGCAGCGAACACTGGCGTTTGCGCATGAGCAAAGGCTACGAGTTGCCTACCCTTAGCGCACCAGCACCTTGCGGCCGCCGATGACGTAGATGCCAGCTGGCAACGCGCGCTGCAGGTCGGCGGACTGGCGGAGGGTGGCTACCTTGTGGCCCTGCACATCGTAAACGCTGATGCCGGTGGTGCTCTGCATGCCCTGCACGGCTTGCCAAATGGCGGTGGGGAGGGTGTACTGGTAGAGCGACACCGACTGCTGCTTGCTGGTGTAGCAGGCAAAGCGCGGACTGGAGGCGTTGTACTGCAGGCTGCGGCTGTCGTAGGCCTGGGGCGAGATGGTGGCGACGCCGTTAGAGCTTATACTGATGCGCCAACGGGCATTGTCGCTGTCGGCTACAGGAAGGGTATGCAGTTTGTTGTCGCTGCTGGTGAGTGCGAGGAAGAGTTGTGCCGTGGTGTCGTAGAGTGTCCATGCGTCGGGGGCACCGCCCAGTTGCAGGGCTACGGGTAGCGAGGCCGTACCCGTTTCGGTGGTGAGCTGCGCGGGGTCGTCGATCGTCACATCGACTGCGGTGTAGATGTTGCTGCCGGCTACTGACATGGCCACATTCTTGTTGGGACACACCACCAGCACATAGCTGCCGCTTTGCAGTTCGCTTTCCTTTTCAACCAGCAAATAGGTCTGCTTACCGTCCACACCCTGCGAGGGAAGTGCGTAGGTTGCCTTCACCACGTCGCTGCGTGTGTTACCAAGGAGTGCGTAGGCCTCCACTTGGCACGAGGCATTGATGGTCAGCTTCACGGGCGAATAGAGGCAGTTCCACTCACCCTCGTCAATGCGGTAGTATATGTAAGCGCCCTCGGTCTCGGTGCTGATGGTGACCTCCGTGCCACGCTCTACCGTACCCTGGGCGGGCGTGAAGGTGGGAGCAGCCACTTCGGTGACAGGCGGCTCGGGCTCGGTGCCGCCACCGGTGTTTTCGTAGTTATCGGGGTCGAAGGCCGTGTTTGTCTGGCTGCCCCACACGTACTGCTCGAGGCCGGGGAAGTCGATGAAGGGGTTGCGGTTGTGCTGTATGCCGTAGACAGCATTGTTGCGGTCAATCTCCTTTTGGCTCACAGGGTCTTCCTTAGCCCAGCGCAGCAGCATTTGCAGCGCCCAAGGGGCATAGGCTGTGTACTTGTTGCCACTGAGCATGGGACTGCTCCAGGATGCTATCTGGCTCTCGTAGGCCGTGGCCATGTAGAAATAGGTGCGGGCAAAGTCGCCCTTGTATTCATCGTTGGGTTCGAAAACGGTACCGCTGTAACCCGGTACGGTGCATGCTCCTAACTTGCTGAAGCCGTTGTCCGACTTGTAGGTTTCGCCATTCGTTTCGCCAAAGGGATAATTGCTGCGGCGATTGTTGACATAACCATCGGTGGGATAGAGATGGAAGAGGTCGGTGTACATCGGTTTGGCATCGTTGAACCAACTCTTGGGGAAGGAGTGCTCGCGGTTGTAGGAATCGCCCTCACCCTTGTAGTTCTTACCCTGCGCGGGGCCACCAGGAGTGTAGTTGGTGGTGTTGGAATACATATCCCATATCTTACCGTCGGCGCGCACGTCGGTGCTCTCGAAGTCGGTCCAGAGGTTGTCGTAGGAGCGCACTGTGTGGTCGGCAATGATGAGAAAGAGAGCCGTCTTCAACGATGCGCCGCTCTTACCTTTGGCCGCATCATAGTAGCCCGAGGGGGCCTGGGCCATGACACCGACAGCCACAAAGAGGCTGAAGAGAATAAGGTGAATTTTTCGTACCATAGAGGCTATGTGTAAGGGTGGGTGCTATTCAATCCCACCGTATAGGACTTAGTAACTGGAGATTTACATTGTTTCTCTCGGGCGCATACTGTCAGCCTGCTCCTTCACGATGCCACCAGGCTATCGCATTTCACGGGGAAAGGAACTTTGACACCACAGACACGCTACACGCAGAGTGCAATCAGAAATCAGATAAAGCAACTGAAGAGAACGCTCCTAAAAGTAGTTGCGTTAAAAAAGCGAAGCGCGCGCCTCGTGGAGGGTCTTACGCTTCGCTTTTTCTTGTGTGTTAGGCTTAGATACTCCATTTATATATATAAGGAAGTATCGCCTGCCCTTTTAGAGGTTGTTCTTTTCAATATCCTTAAAGTACTTGTAGGTGCCGTGTGAGATGTTTTCGCAAGCAGCCTCGTCGCATACGATGATGCCGTGTTCGTGCATCTGCAGCACAGAGATGGTCCACATCTGGGTAACGGGGCCTTCGATAGCAGCCTGCAGGGCGCGGCTCTTGTTGTGGCCGTTGCAGAGGATGAGCACTTCCTTGGCCGACATCACTGTGCCTACGCCGACGGTAAGCGCAGTTGCGGGCACGCTTTCGGGGTCGCCACCGAAGAAGCGGCTATTAGCCACGCGGGTGTCGGTGGTCAGCGTCTTCTGACGCGTGCGGCTTGTGAGCGAGCTACCAGGTTCGTTGAAGGCAATGTGACCGTCGGGACCGATACCGCCAATGAAGAGGTCGATGCCGCCAACTTCCTTTATCATCTCTTCGTAGTGAGCGCACTCGGCTGCGAGGTCCTCAGCATTACCATTGAGAATGTGAATGTTTTCCTTGGGGCAGTCGATATGGTTGAAGAGGTTGGTAGCCATAAACGAATGGTAACTCTCAGGGTGCGACTCGGGCAGTCCTACGTATTCGTCCATGTTGAAGGTGAGCACGTGCTTGAAGGAAACGCGGCCTTCCTTGTTGGCCTTCACCAATGCCTTGTACATGCCGATGGGCGAAGAACCTGTGGGCAGACCAAGCACGAAGGGCTTTTCGGCGGTAGGCTGTGCAGCGTTAATCTTAGCAATGACATACTCAGCAGCCCACTGCGACAGTTTTTCATAGTCGGGTTCAATGATAACTCTCATGTGATTGAATAATTAAAGGTTAATGTTTGGTGCGCGGCGCTATCTGCGCTTGCTGAGCACTTAGCGCCGCGCAGGTTAATTTCATGGTGTGAGGCAAAGGTATGCATTCCCTACCTTGTTACCAAGTGTTTACGTTAAAATGTCGTACAACCTGCGGGCTGCTGACTGACGCAAATGGCAGCAACGAGGGATGGCTCAAGGTCAGAATTCGGCGTTCTTAGGGGTGCGGGGGAAGGGTATGACATCGCGGATGTTCTGCATGCCCGTCACGAAGAGGATGAGGCGCTCAAAGCCCAGACCGAAACCAGAGTGCGGGCATGAGCCCCAGCGGCGGGTATCAAGATACCACCACATATCCTTCATGGGAATGTCGAGTTCCTGAATGCGAGCCAGCAGTTTGTCGTAGTCGGCCTCGCGCTCCGAACCGCCAATAATCTCACCGATTTGCGGGAAGAGCACGTCCATGGCGCGCACCGTCTTGCCGTCTTCGTTCATCTTCATGTAGAACGCCTTGATTTCCTTGGGATAGCCCGTCAGGATAACAGGTTTCTTGAAGTGTTCCTCCACGAGGTAGCGCTCGTGCTCACTGGCAAGGTCGATGCCCCAGTGCACGGGGAACTCGAACTTGTGACCCTGCTTCACGGCAGCCTCGAGTATCTCGATGCCTTCAGTGTAAGTGAGGCGTACGAAGTCGTTTTCAACCACCGAGTGCAGGCGTTCGAGAAGCGTCTTGTCCACCATCTTGTTGAGGAAGACGAGGTCGTCGGCACAGTGCTCGAGAGCCCAGCGCACGCAGTACTTGATGAATTCCTCGGCGAGGTCCATGTTGTCGTGGATGTCGTAAAACGCCATTTCAGGCTCAATCATCCAGAACTCTGCAAGGTGGCGCGGTGTGTTGGAGTTTTCGGCGCGGAAGGTGGGACCGAAAGTGTAGATGGCACCGAGAGCCGTAGCGCCCAGTTCGCCCTCCAGCTGGCCGCTCACGGTGAGCGAGGTGGCCTTGCCGAAGAAGTCGTTGGCATAATTTATCTTACCGTCATCGGTCTTCTCGAGGTTATAGAGGTTCTGCGTGGTGACCTGGAACATCTGGCCTGCGCCCTCGCAATCGGAAGCCGTGATGATGGGCGTGTGGAAATAGTAGAAGCCGTGTTCGTGGAAGTACTGGTGAATGGCCATGGCCATGTTGTGGCGTATGCGGAACACTGCGCCAAAAGTGTTGGTGCGAAGACGCATGTGGGCATGTTGACGCATGTATTCGAAGCTCTGCCCCTTCTTCTGCATGGGATAGTCGGCGCCGCAGGTGCCAAGCACTTCGATGTGGGTGGCCTGCACTTCTACGTTCTGTCCGGAGCCTTGGCTCTCAACCAGCGTGCCCTCCACACTGAGGCAGGCGCCCGTGGTGACGAGCTTGAGGAGTTCGGCATCAAACTTGTCGGTGTCGGCCACTACCTGCACGTTGTGGATGGTGCTGCCGTCGTTGAGGGCAATAAAGTTCACCGACTTGCTGCCACGACGGGTGCGCACCCATCCTTTTACACATACCGTGCTGCCATAGGCTGTGCTTTGGAGTAATTCCTTTATTCTTGTACGTTGCATGTTGCTTTTCGTTCTTGAACAGGGTAATAATAGTATTTGAGTGTTCCGCAGCCTTATTCAAAGGCACCCATGCGGAGCATATTCACTTCCTTCTCGGTGAGGTAGCGCCAATCGCCGCGCTGTACATTCTTCTTGGTAAGACCGGCAAAGTAGACACGGTCAAGCTTGACCACGTGGTAGCCCAAGCTCTCGAAGATGCGGCGCACAATGCGATTGCGTCCGCTGTGTATCTCGATGCCTATCTGTTTCTTGTCGGTTTCGCTGGCATACTCTACAGCATCGGCGCGTATCTCGCCATCGTCGAGGGTGATGCCCTCTGCAATCTGGCGCAGATCGGCGGCCGACACATTCTGATCGGTCGTAACGTGGTAGATTTTCTTTTTCAGGAATTTGGGGTGCGTCAGCTTTGAGGCCAGTTCACCATCGTTGGTGAGCATGAGCACGCCTGTGGTGTTGCGGTCGAGTCGGCCTACGGGGTAGATGCGTTCGGTGCAAGCGTTGCGCACAAGGTCCATCACCGTCTTGCGGTTCTGGGGGTCGTCGCTGGTGGTCACGTAGCCCTTGGGCTTGTTCAGGAGCACGTACACCTTCTTTTCCATCTTCACGGCATCGCCATGGAAGCGGACTTCATCACTGCGTAGCACCTTGGTGCCGAGTTCGGTGACTACTTCGCCGTTCACCGTCACTACGCCTGCCTCAATGTACTTGTCGGCATCACGGCGCGAACATACGCCGGCATTAGCCAAGAACTTGTTAAGGCGTACGGGTTCGTTGGGGTCATAGTGTTCTTCCTTATATTCAAGGCGCTTCTTCTGCGAATACTTGGCGTTGGGGTTATAGGGGCGGCGCTGCTGCTTGCCATTCATAGCACCCGTGCGGCTGTAGTGGCCCTGTGCGCCTCCCTGCTGTTGGCCGTAGGCATTGCGCTGGCCGTAGCCCTCGCCACGGTTGAAGCGCTGACGCGGTGCGCTGAAGCCGCCGTCTGCACCGTCGCGGTGCTGCTGGTTGCGGTAACCATCGCGGCTACCCTGGCCGTAACTATTGTAGCGGGGACGGTAGCCGCTACGTGCGCCCTCTTCACGGGCTGCGTAGCCATTGCCGTAACCCTCGCCCTGGTTGCGCTGGCGGTTGCCGTAGCCGCGGCTGTCGTTGGAGCGATAGCCCTCCGCATGGCTGCGTCCCTCTCCATTATTATAATAGGGACGCTGCTGACGCTGTCCGCCTGCGTTGTAACGGGAATAGCCATTATGGTTGTAGCCATCCCTGCGGGGGCCGTTGGCCTCACGGTCATTGCCCCCGAACTGCTTGTCGTTGTAATCTGGGTTCATGGTTGTGAATTGAAAATGTTTGGATATATACATACGCATTCTCACGAACACGTGCTGCTGTCGTTGTATGAAAATGCCACGCACACTCTGCCTTTTCTGGCGGAGCGCACGTGGAGGGGGTTACATACCAGTGTAGTTGTGCGGGGTGATAGCACGGAGTTCCTGCTTTACGTCCTCGCTCACCTCAAGCGTATCGATGAAATGGGCAATGCGCTCCTGCGTGATAGCCTCGTTGGTGCGGGTGAGCGCCTTGAGAGCCTCGTAGGGGTGCGGATAAGCTTCGCGGCGCAGCACCGTCTGAATGGCCTCAGCCACCACGGCCCAGCAGTTGTCCAAATCGGCGGCGATGCTCTCCTCGTGCAGCAGCAGCTTGCGCAGCCCCTTGAGCGAGGAGTGGAAAGCGATGAGGGCATGGCCCATGGGCACACCGATGTTGCGAATCACGGTGCTGTCGGTCAGGTCGCGCTGCAGGCGGCTGATGGGGAGTTTGCGGCTCAGGTGCTCGAGCAGGGCGTTGGCCACGCCGAGGTTGCCCTCAGAGTTTTCAAAGTCGATGGGGTTCACCTTGTGCGGCATGGCACTCGAACCCACCTCGCCTTGCTTGATTTTCTGCTTAAAATACTCCATCGACACGTACTGCCAGAAGTCGCGGTCCATGTCAATCACCACGGTGTGTATGCGCTTCATGGCGTCGAATAGGGCAGCCATGTTGTCGTAGTTACTGATTTGCGTGGTGTACTGCTCACGTTCCAAGCCCAACTTCTCACTCACGAACTGATTGCCGAAAGCACGCCAGTCGGTGGCAGGATAGGCCACGTGGTGTGCGTTGAAATTGCCTGTAGCACCGCCGAACTTGGCCGACATGCGGCATTGGCGCAGCGTATCGAGCTGGCGCTCCAAGCGGTAGGCAAACACTTTTACCTCCTTGCCCAGACGGGTGGGCGACGCCGGCTGGCCGTGCGTCTTGGCCAGCATCGGTATGTCCTTCCACTCCTCGGCGTAGGCATTGAGTTGGTCGATGAGTTCCTGCAACAGGGGCACGTAGCACTGCTCCACAGCCTCCTTGAGCATGAGCGGGAAGGAAGTGTTGTTGATGTCCTGCGAAGTGAGACCAAAGTGTATAAACTCCTTGTAGGCATCCAGACCGCCAATGGCATCAAACTTTTCCTTGATGAAATATTCGATAGCCTTCACGTCGTGGTTTGTGACGCTCTCTATCTCCTTGACGCGGTTGCCATCGGCCTCGGTGAAGTGCTCATACAGTCCTCTGAGCGTAGCAAAATGCTCGTGGGGGAAAACGGCCAACTGCGGCAAAGGCAACTCGCAAAGGCTGATGAAGTATTCTATCTCTACGCGAACTCGGTACTTCATCAAGGCGTATTCTGAAAAATAGGCAGCCAAGGGCTCAGTCTTCGAACGATAGCGCCCGTCAATGGGCGACACAGCAGTCAAGATGTCTAATTCCATGTATTTTTGTGAAATGTGGAAGCTGCTTAGAGGCAAGCCGGCCAGCGGTCAACGCACCGCCCTACCCTATTGCTCCGACCGCCGGCTCTCGCAGCCTGACGCGGCGTAGCGGACGGGCAAAAGCGCCTTGCCTGAGCACGCTTCGTAAAGATTTACATATTAGTGCAGGCAAAAGTACGAAAAGCCGCCGAAAATACACCTCTTTTACCTGTACAACTTTTACAATTTGCGTCCACCGTCACACCCTCCAAAGCAATGTGATGGAATCTATTTATCAGGATAGAGATAAAAGATGCGCTGCATCATTTGCCACTTCTCCTCGCTGCGGGCGTCGGCAGCGGCCTGCTGGAAGCGTGCGGTCAGTGCCTCCCACTCGGCTTGGCGGGGCTGGCGGGCCATGCAGGCCATCACGTCGTCCCACGAGCGGTCGGCAGGCAGGTCGACTATCATGAAGAGACGCGTGCCCAGCAGGTATATCTCCATCTCAAGCACGCCAGCCCGCTTAATGCCCTGCAGTATTTCGGGCCAAATGCCCTCGGGACCATGCAGACGCTGATATTCAGCAATGAGTTCGGGGTCGTGACGCAAATCGAGCGTCTGGCAATAGCGGCGCGCAGGCACGCCATACCTTTTCACTTCGTAACCTTCCATGTGTGTAGCGTTTAATGATTGTAAAAAGAAACGACGGTTTACTTAATGCTCCGCGGTTGTCTGCACTCCTTATATTTATATGCGCGGCGCACGGCTTCCAGTGGGCAGGGTGCACGGAGCGGCACAAAAATAGGGAAACACGCGCAAAAGGGCGTGGTCTGAGCTACAAAATGCTGCGTGAAATGCGTTTCAAGCAGGGCAACGCGGGCCGTTAAGGAGGAAATGCGTACTTTTGGCACTCAAACAACAGGGATGGCGCACCAAACACGGCATCCTACATGAAGACGTAAGAGAGGTAGAAACGATGGACAAATATTTTGCTGAAGCCCTGCGCATTTACGAGCAAGGCATCGATCGGGACGAGCATTTATATATGGACGCACCCATCTTGGTGCAGATTGAGGAATACTACGAAAAGGAGAACCGCCCCTACGACGCGGAGCGTTGCATGCGCTTTGCCCTACGCCTGCACCCTGAGGACCAGGAGGTGCTGCTTACCTACGCCTACCGCCTGAAGTGCGAAGGCCAATGGTGGCAAGCCGAAAAGGTAATACGCGATCTGCCCGACCAGCAGCACCGCGACGTGCTTCTCTTCTACGCCGAGAAAAAGGTGTCGGAGGGTATGGTTGATGAGGCGGAGCAGGACGTCAGGCGCCACATCAGCGGCCTTACGGGCAACGAACTCTACGACTGGTGGCTGGACGTGGGCGAAATCATGCTCGACTATGGCTACTGCCAGCGGGCTGCTGCATGGCTCGAACCCATTCCGCCCACTTACCCCGAAATGAAACGTGTACACGAACTGCTGGCCGATATCTACATACAGCTCGAACGCACCGACGAGGCCATAGCCCAATGCAACGCGCAAATTGATGCCGACCCGTACGACGCCGTGTCGTGGGTGCAACTGGCCGACCTGCACCAGAAGTGCGGGCAACTTGAGGAGTGCGTAGAAGCCTGCGACTACGCCCTCGCTATCGACGAGAGCAACCAGCAAGCCCTTTCCATCAAGGCATTCGCCGTGTTTGCTCAGGGTAAAACCGAGGAGGGCATGGCGCTGTGCCGCGAGCACTACGACCCGCAGTCGAACGACTTCACCATACCGATGTATATGGGTGAACACCTCTACATGCGGGAGCACTTCGACGAGGCCCTGCCCCTGCTGCGCCACGCCCTGCGTTGCTGCCCCACCCACCACGCCGACCGCATGCGCATCATCACAGGACTGGCCTGCGTACACGTGGCTCTTGACCAAACGGCAGCCGCTATGACGATGATGGAACAGAGCGTGCCCTACCACGAAACGTTCACCATGGCCTGCACACGTGTGGCGGAGTTTCTGCTCGGCACGCATGTCCGCCAACAAGCCGTGCAGATGCTCGTCAAGGTAGCCATCCCTGCATCGGCCAAGACGCACGACACCCTGCGTATAGCCGAAATGCTGCACCAGCACGAGTACTACGCCGAAGTGCAACCCTTGTGGGATATTCTACAAGCCTTGGCCTTCCGACAAAAGGACTACGAACTGCTGGCACTTACCACGTATGGCGTCTATCGCTCCCAGCCTGGCATCCTCAGTTGGCAACTTCTTGAGCAACTGGTGCAGAAGTTTCCGCGCCACATGGCCGCCCTGCTGCAACTGCCCGTGAGCGATGCAGAGTGCCAGGCTGTGCACGAAGCCTTTCTGCACGACGAGCGTTACCCGCAGCCCCATTAGGTAGCCGCAGCTCGGCGCTGACCTTTTACACCCTCTCACCCGCCTCTGGCCAGCCCCTTGCGGAGCGCCAAGGCGGGCGTTTTTGCTCCGTTTGTGCATGCCAAGGGCAATAAAGGCTGCACAAACGCGTTAACAGGAAAGGACCGTTCTATAAGTTTCACCCCAACCCGACCCTCACTCATGATTGAATATATCCGTGGCACGGTGGCAGAACTCACTCCCACGCAAGCAGTTATCGAGGCGCACGGCGTAGGCTATGCGCTGCTCATTTCCCTCAACACTTACTCCGCCGTGCAAGGCAAGGCTGAGGCACGCCTTTATGTGTACGAGAGCATTCGTGAGGATGCCTACCAACTCTATGGCTTCAGCACTCGTCAGGAGCGCGACATCTTTGTGCTCCTGCTCGGCGTGAGCGGTGTGGGCGGCGCCACGGCACGCATGGTGCTGTCGGCCTTCACGCCTGCCGACCTCAGCCGCATTGTGCAGACCGACGATGTGCGCGCCCTCAAGAGCGTGAAGGGTATCGGCCCCAAAGCCGCTGCCCGTATCCTGCTCGACTTGAAGGACAAGATTAGCATCATCACCGAGGCCGCGGGAGGCACGGCGGCCACAGGCGGCAGCACCGTCGACGCCGCCCACCGCGCGCTGGCCGACGAGGCAGTGCAGGCGCTCAGCGTGTTAGGCTTCCCGCCCGCTGCGGCGCAGAAGGTGGTGCTCGACATCATCAAGCAGCAGCCCGACACAGCCGTCGAGGGCATCATCAAGCAGGCTCTGAAAATGCTTTGACGCTTACCGTACGCCATCCACCTCCGGCCCCCACACACGCTCGCTTAACCAGACTTTCACCTACACCTTGCGCAGATACCTTTATATATTATTACTGGCTCTGGCTGCCATCTGGGCAGCACACGCCGCCGTCATGCCCCTTGCCCACGGTTCGCATCAAGCCCCGCGCGGTGAGGAGGCGGCTCCTACGCCAGTTTCCCAAGCAACTGCTGCCCCGCCCGACAGCAGCCGCTTCCGCGTAAAGCCCACCGTGGTGCGCACGGCGGCCGACACGGCACGCGGCCCCATCGACCTGAAAAACCCCGAGAACCTCAAGGACGAGGCGGTGTTCGACGAAGCCACAGGCACCTATTACTTCGGCACGCGACTGGGCGACGACTTCCTCGAAGCGCCCTTTCACCTCACCGCCGACGAGTACGCCCGCTGGATGGAGAAGCGCGCCCGCAGCACGTGGTATCGCCAAAAGAATGCGCAAGCCTTCAAGGAAAAGGGGAAGGATAAATTCGACTTTACCGACATGCACTTCGACCTCGGACCGCTCAACAAGGTGTTCGGTCCTGGCGGCGTGCGCATCAAGACGCAAGGTAGCGCCGAACTGAAAATAGGTGCCAACATGCGCTTCACCGACAACCCTTCGCTCTCCGAACGCAACCGCAAAGTATTCGGCTTCGACTTCGACGAGAAAATCAACCTTAGTCTGAACGGTAAGGTGGGCGATAAGGTAAACATGGACTTCAACTACAACAGTGAGGCCACCTTCGACTTTGACTCGCAGAACCTCAAACTGCGTTACGAGGGCAAGGAGGATGAAATCATCAAACTGCTCGAGGCGGGCAACGTAACGATGCCCACGTCGTCGAGCCTCATTCGTGGCTCCAACTCGCTCTTCGGCGTGCGTGCCGACCTGCAATTTGGCAAACTGAAACTGAGCACCGTCATTTCGCAAAAGAAGTCGAGCGCACAGAGCGTAAGTTCGAGCGGCGGCGTACAGCTCACCCCCTTTGAGTTCTCGGCCGATGCCTACGACGAGAACCGCCACTTCTTCCTGGCCTACTTCTTCCGCAACCGCTACAACGAGTGCATGAAGCAGTTGCCCACCATCGCCTCGGGCATCACCATCAACCGCATTGAGATTTGGGTGACCAACAAGACGGGCGCCACCACCGACACCCGCCACATCATTGCCCTAACCGACCTGGCCGAGCACGACAGTCTACACAACGGCCTGTGGCAGCCGGGAGCCGACGTCAACCCCAGCAATGCCGCCAACACGGCCTACTCCTATATCAATACGTATCTGCCCGGTGCCCGCGACATGGCACAAGCCACGCAGACGCTCGACGCAGCGGGGCTGGTGGGCGGCCGCGACTATGAAAAGTTGGAGTCGGCCCGCCGTCTGAACTCCTCGGAGTACTCGCTCAACCAGGCATTAGGCTACGTATCGCTCAAAACGTCGTTGCAGACTGACCAGGTGCTGGGTGTGGCTTACGAATACACCTACCGCGGCGTGACGTATCAGGTGGGCGAATTCGCCACCGACCGTCCCAACAACAAGGAGACGCTCTTGGTAAAATCGCTGCGCGGCACGGCCAGCACCCCGCAGATGGGCAACTGGCACCTGATGATGAAAAACGTGTACGCGCTGGGGGCCACCTCGGTGCAGCGCGACAACTTCAAACTCGACGTGAAGCTGCTCAGCGACACCTCGGGCGTTTACCTCAGCTACCTGCCAGAGCCTGGCGTGAAGGACAAGAAAATCATCGCCCTTCTGGGCCTCGACCGCCTCGACAACAACAACAAGATAGGCAGCAACGGCATCTTCGACTTTGTAGAGGGCTACACCATCGACGCCCAGTCGGGCCGCATCTATTTCCCCGTAGTCGAACCCTTCGGCCGCGACCTGGCCGCCGCCATCGGCAACGACAACGTGGCGCGCAACTACGTGTTCCAGGAACTCTACGACTCCACCCGCACCGTGGCGCGCCAATTGGCCGAGAAGAACAAATACATGATTACGGGCCAATACAAGGCCACCCGAAACGACGAAATTCAGCTCGGCGCGCTCAACATTCCGCGCGGCTCGGTGGTGGTCACGGCGGGCGGCCAGACGCTTAGCGAGGGCTCCGACTACACCGTCGACTACTACAGCGGCGTGGTCAAGGTGCTCAACAAGAGTCTGCTCGACGCCGGCACACCCATCAACGTCAGCCTCGAGAGCAACACCGACTACGGCATGCAGCGCAAAACGATGTTCGGCCTCGACTGGCAGTACGACTTCTCAAAGAACTTCCAGATAGGCGGTACCTTCATGCATCTGGGCGAAAAACCGCTCACCACGAAGGTGGCGATGGGCAGCGAACCGCTGAACAACACCATCTGGGGCATGCGTGTGGCTTGGAAAAAGCAGAGCCAGCGCCTCACCGACTGGTTAGACAAGCTGCCACTCATCCACTGCTCTGCGCCCTCAAGCATCGACTTCACGGCGGAGTTCGCGCAACTCATTGCAGGCAAGAACAAGGGCTCGCAAGGCAACGCCTCCTACATCGACGACTTCGAGAACACGAAGGGCGAAATCGACATCTCCACGCCGCAGGAGTGGAACCTCAGCAGCGTGCCCTCCATGTTCCCCGAGGCGACCCTCTCAGGCGATGTGCGCTATGGCTACAACCGTGCCCTGCTGGCCTGGTACACCATCGACCCGCTCTTCACGCGCCGCTCCTCAGCCCTCACCCCGGGCCACATCAAGGGCGACCTCAAGCAGCTCTCCGACCCCGACGTGCGTGAAATATACAAGAGCGAACTCTTCCCCAACAAGAGCATCAACATGCAGGAGAGCAACACGCTACCCGTGCTCAACCTCGCCTACTACCCCAACGAGCGCGGCCCCTACAACCTCGACCCCGCCCTCGATGCCAACGGCCACCTGCTCAACCCCAAGAAGCGCTGGGGCGGCATGATGCGAAAGCTCGATGCCTCCGACTTCGAGGCTTCCAACATTGAATACATTGAGTTCTGGATGCTCGACCCCTTCATCAAGGCGCGCCGCGACGGCTACACCTTCGAGGGCGACCTCTACTTCAACCTGGGCGAAATAAGCGAGGACGTGCTCAAGGACGGCCGCAAGTTCTACGAGAGCGGACTGCCCGTCGACGACGACCCCACGCAGTACGTCGAGACCATTTGGGGACGTGTGCCCACGCAGAACACCGTGACCTACGCCTTCAACACGGCCAGCGGCTCACGCTCCAAGCAGGACGTGGGCTTCAACGGACTCACCAGCGAACAGGAACGCACCTACCCCGCCTACGCCGAGTTCCTTAATAATATAAAGGCCATCGTGCGCCAAGAAGTCTACGACAGCATAGCCGCTGCCCCCTCGGCCGACAAGTACCACTACTTCCGCGGCTCAGACTACGACCGCGAGCAGCGCAGCATTCTCGACCGTTACAAATACATCAACAACCCCAACGGCAACTCCGTCGACACCGACAACTCGCCCGAGTCCTACAGCACCGCCTATAAAACCACGCCCGACGTGGAAGACATCAACCAGGACTTCACGCTCAACGAGTACGAGAAATACTACCAGTACCGTGTGCGCATCTCGCCCGACGACATGCAGGTGGGACGCAACTACATCACCGACAAGCGCGTGTCGGTGCAGAAGACGCGCGACGGCGAAACCAACGAATACACCTGGTACCTCTTCCGCATACCCGTGGACCAATACGAGAGCAAGCAGGGCAACATCAACGACTTCGCCTCCATCCGCTTCATGCGCGTCTTCCTCACAGGCTTCGAGCGCCCCGTGGTGCTGCGCCTTGCCACCTTCAACCTCGTGCACGGCGAGTGGCGGGCCTACGAGCAGAGCCTCTACCAAGGAGCCGCGCCCGACGTGAGCGGCACGCTCGAAATGGGTGCCGTGAGCTTTGAGGAGAACAACGAAAAACAGCCCGTCAACTACGTCATACCACCCGGCATCAGCCGCGTGCAGGACCCCGGACAGAGCCAGATATTGCAGAACGACGAGCAGTCGCTCTCGATGGTGGTGAAGAACCTTGCCTCAGGCGATGCACGCGCTGCCTACAAGAACACCAACCTCGACCTGCGCCGCTACAAGCACCTGCAACTCTTCACCCACGCCAACTCGCTGGCGGGCGAAAAGGCGGTGGAAAACGGACAGACCTCGCTCTTCCTGCGTGTGGGCTCTGACTATAAGAACAACTACTACGAATACGAAATACCCCTCACCGTCACACCCGAGGGGCAATACGCCAACAGCGAAAACGGCGCACGCCAGGTATGGCCCACCGACAACCTCATCGACATCGACCTCGACCTCTTCACCCGTACCAAGCAGAACCGCAACAAGCAGAAGGCGATGGGCGTAGCCTCCTACACCAAGCCCTTCTCCGAGTACGACGCCAACTGCCCCGCCAACAAGGTCACCGTCATGGGTAACCCCTCGCTGGGCACCGTGCGCACCATCATGATTGGCGTGCGCAACAATTCGCGTGAAGTGCAGCACGTCGAGGTGTGGGCCAACGAGCTCCGCCTACAGGAGTTTGCCAACAACGGCGGTTGGGCAGCCCGCACGCAGCTCAACGTGCAGCTCTCCGACCTGGCCAGCGTCAACTTCACAGGCCACATCGAGACCGACGGCTTCGGCGGCCTCGAGGAGAGCGTAAGCCAGCGCCGCCAGGACAACCTCTACGAATATGCCGTCACCACCAACCTGCAAGGCGGCAAACTCCTGCCCGAAAAGGTGAAACTCAACGCACCCGTCTACTACGCCTACTCCAAGCAGCGCACCTCACCGCGCTACAACCCCCTCGACACCGACATGGAACTGAGCGACGCCCTCGACGCCCTGGCCACCGACAAAGAGCGCGACTCGCTGCGACACATTGCCGAAAAGGTGGTGACGAGCAAAAACTTCAGTCTCACAGGCGTACGCTTCAACATCGCCACCAAGCGCATGCCCATGCCTTACGACCCCGCCAACTTCACCTTCGGCTATGCCCACAGCGCACGCTACACCACGGGCGAAACCACAGCCTGGGAGCGCAACGACAACTGGAAGTGGAACTTCAACTACAACTACACCACAGGCTTCAAGCCCTTCGAACCGTTCAAAAAGTCGAAGCGCAAGTCGAAGTGGTTCAAAATTCTCAAGGACCAGAGCTTCAACTACGCCCCGCAGAACATTGGTTTCAACTCCGACATTACACGCTCCTACTACGAGTTCCAGGAACGCGACATGGAGAACCTCTCGGGCAGCAACCTGCCCCTCACGTGGTCGAGCGACTTTCTGTGGAACCGCTCCTTCCAGTTGCGCTGGGACCTCACCAAGGCGCTCCACGCCAACTTCTCCTCGGGCACGAATGCCGAAATTGAGCAGCCCTACACGGCCGTCAACAAGGACCTCTATCCCGACCGCTACAAGGCCTGGAAGGACTCCGTGTGGCACAGCATCAAGCAACTGGGACGCCCGCTCTCCTACCAGCAGAACTTCGACCTGTCGTGGAAACTGCCCCTCAACAAGCTGCCCCTCTTCGACTGGATCACCCTCGATGCCACCTACAACGCTACCTACAACTGGGCACGCGGCACCGAACTGGCCAACGGCAGCACCTACGGCAACACCGTGAGCAACTCACGCAACATTGGCGCCAACGGACGCATCAACCTCGAAACGCTCTACAACCACTGGCCCTTCCTGAAAAAAGCGAACAAGAAGTTTGCCCAAGTTGACTTGAAGAAGAAAAAGGAGGAGCCCAAGAACTTCCAGAAAGAAATCACACTGCGACCCGACACCACACAGGTGCTGCAGCACAACCAGAAGAGCAAGAACCTCAGGGTAACAGCCCTGCGCCCCGACGGCTCGCGCTACGCCCTGCGCTACAAAGTGGTGGACAACAACAAAATTCTCATTCTCTCGCAGGACACCGCCCGCCTCAAGGTGACCGTCACGCCCAAGCGCCGCACCGAGGAGCAGGGCTGGTATCGCGCACTGCAAGTAACCTCGAGGGTGCTGATGATGGTGCGCAGCGTGAGTGTGAACTACAGCAACAAGTACAACCTCAGCGTGCCGGGCTTCCTGCCCAACGTGGGCGACGTCTTTGGCCAGGGCCGCAACGGCTCGCTGGCGCCAGGCCTCGACTTTGCCTTCGGCTTCACCGACGACGGCTACATTGAGCGTGCCGCACGCAAGGGCTGGCTGCTCATGGCCGACAGCGTCACCACCCCCGCCACGAGCAACCTGAACGAGAGTTGGCAGCTGCGCGCCACGCTCGAGCCTTTCACCGGTGTGAAGATTGACCTCAACGCCACGCGCACCTCCACCTGTGCCAAGAGTGTGCAGTACATGTTCAACGGCATGCCCACCACGCAGACGGGGTCGTTCCAGATGACGACCATCTCGATAGGAACAGCTTTCGAAAAGCTCGGCAACCCCGACAAGGGCTACAAGAGCGCCGCCTTCAGCCGCTTCGTGTCGAAGCTCGAAACCTACCGCCAGCGCATCGAGGCCATGTATGCCGGCGCCACCTACCCCGCAGGCACCATGCTGGCAGGCCAGCCCTTCGACCCCGCCAACGGCACGGTGAGCCCCTACGCTCCCGAAGTCATGATACCCGCCTTCCTGAGCACCTACACAGCAGGCGCAGGCTCCTCGCTCGACATCTTCCCCTCGCTGCTGCGCATGTTGCCCAACTGGACCATACAGTATGCAGGTCTGGCCAAACTGCCCAAAATGAAGAAGGTGTTCAAGAGTTTCACCCTCAACCACGCCTACAAGAGTGTCTACTCCGTGGGTTCCTACAGCACCTTTGCCTCGTGGATGGAGTATATGGGCGGCCTCGGTTTCATCAACAATGTGGCCACGGGCGCACCCACTCCCAGCGGCATGTACGACGTGAGCACCGTGAGCATCAACGAGAGCTTCTCGCCCCTCATCGGCGTGGACATGACCTTCCTCAACAACATCACGGCCAAGGTGGAGGTGCGCCGCACCCGCGTGCTCACGCTCAGCACGGCCTCGCAGCAACTCACCGAAACGCGCTCCAACGACTACGTGATTGGTCTGGGCTACAAGGTGGCCGACCTCAAACTCTTCACCCCCAAGCGCACCGTGAAGCAGAAGGGCAAGAACAAGGCTACGGGCGAGCAGAAAACGAACAGCCGCGGCTTTGCCAACAGCCTGAACGTGCGCCTCGACTTCACCTTCCGTAACCAGAGCGCGCTGAACCGCGACATACTGACGCAACTCTCGCAGGCCACAAGCGGCAACAAGGCCATTCAGACGAGTTTCTCGGCCGACTACGCCCTCAGCCGTCTGCTCACCCTCACGGCCTACTACGACCGCCAGCGCTCGCAGCCGCTACTCACCACCTCGTCGTACCCCACGGTGACGCAGGACTTCGGCATCAGTCTCAAGTTCAGTCTGAACCGATAACCCCTACCCCGCCGCACACGGCCACACGCGCTCCGCCCACACACCACGCAGGAGGCAAATGCTCATCTCGAGCTTTTGCCTCCTGCATCTATATTATCCCCCACACCCAGCATGTAATTTCCCCAACTGCAGATGCTGTGAACCCGTCCGTACATGCCGAGTTGCCGATACGAAAGCAAGGACACTGCGTTGCCACGGCCCCGTGGCAACGTTATCATGCCGGCGTGGCAACGTTGTTATGCCGGCGTGGCAACGTTGTTATGCCGGCATGGCAACGTTGTTATGCCGGCATGGCAACGCACGGGGTGCCGTGTAAAAACCATTACACTGCATATAGGAACGAGAATGTGCTTTATCGAAACGGCTATATTGTATTGATAACAAAGATTTTAGAAAAAGAAATACGTCAGACGCCAACGTTTCCTGTATTATTTACCTTCAAAAAACACTGGCCTTGTTGCTTGCGGCTTCAGGCATTATTTATAAATTTGTGATTGAGAGATACTTACCTTTTTTAATAACGCTAAAAACGCTATTCATGTCAGTTATCACATTTGACCTTCGCCCTCTTCCTGTGGATAAAGATGGCGTGTGCAGAGGCTACTTCCCCGTAGTGGCCGACCAGAAACGTACAACCGAGCGCGCCATGCTGAGCGTGATTGAGAAGCAGAGCACCATCAGTTCGGCGGACATGAAAGGCATGTTCGATGCCTTGAGCAACTACGTGGCCACGCAGCTGGCTTTGGGCTACCGCGTGGACGTGCCGGGACTGGGCACCTTCAGTCCGCAACTGGTGAGCGACTCGCTCATCAAGCAGAAGAACGACCCGCAAACTGCCCGACACCTGAGCATCGGCGGCATTTCATTTACCCCCAAAAAGGAACTGATGGAGAAGCTGTGGGACGTGGATTTTCACCGCACGCAACGGCCACACCGCACCATACCGCAACTGCCCGACAACGTGGTCGTAGAGCGCATTCGCGAGTATGTGGCCAACAAGCCCCTGCCCATGTTCAGCCGCAGCGAGTTTGTGCAAATCACGGGCTACATACGCACCCACGCCGTCAGACATCTCAACCAACTGGTGCAGCAGGGGCTGCTGATTGAGGGCGGCAACTCGCGCAACCGCCTGTACTCGCTGGCCGAACAGACGGAAAGCAAAGCGTAGGGCGCACGACAAGACTGCGGCGCGGCCCTGCACATCCACCCAAAAAGAACCCGGAGAACGACACGACGTGTGTCATTCTCCGGGTTGTTTTTGGGTAACCTTTACGGCTGGTTTAGTGATTGCGGCTGTTACCGAACGAGCGGCTGCTGGCCGAACGCGACGGGGCGGTTGAAGCTTGGCGGGCATGTCCGCCTCTACCGCTGTTCTGCACCGTCTGACGTGAAGCACTGCGGCTGGGACGGGTGCTGCTGCCTCTGTCGGGGCGGATGCTGCTGCCTCTGTCAGGACGGGTACTGCTGCCTCTGTCGGGACGGGTGCTGCTGCCTCTGTCGGGACGGGTGCTGCTGCCTCTGTCGGGACGGGTGCTGCTGCCTCTGTCGGGACGGAACTTGTCGTTATCGTGACGGTGATGACCGCTGGAATGTCCGGGTGCAGGACGCGAGGGCAGCGGAGCGTGACCTACATGAGGACGCGAGGGCTTGGGCGGACGGCTGTGGAAGTGACGGTGCTTGTAGGGGCTGGGCGCGTGATGCGAACGGCGAATCCAGTTGGCACCGTGGAAGGTGTGGTAGATGGAAGGCGGTGCGTAGTAGCAAGTGCCCACAGCATAATGGTTGTAGATGGGGAAGACCCAAGCGCCGCGCAACCAGCGCAGAGGCAGGGTGAAGTAGGACAGCGTGGCGTAAAGGTCGTACTGCCACTTGGTGAGCACGCAGCGCAGGTCGGCATCGCGGTAGCGGTAATAGGCGCCAAAGCAGTCGCTCTCAGTGCGAACGTGCATGAGGTAAGTCAGGTTGATTTCGTAGGCGCATTCATACTGCTCAGGAGTGAGGTTCAACTCATACGCCATCTTGTCGGTCAGGAACCAGGCACGTGAGCGTGCTTCGTCGTAACTCATGGCTGCGGCACGAACAACGCATACTGTCAGCAGAAGTTGGAGGAGCAAAAAACGTTTCATAGTGCTGAGGTGTTTGGTGAATAATACTTGTCAGAGAAGGGGGCAGATGACTTGCGCAAGGGGCTTCACGCGGCGTCCTGTTCTTGCAACTTGTAAGCCGTTCTGCTTATTTCCTAACGTTTACAGTGCAAAAATCAGAACAACGCTTGACATAAGAAAACCGCGTCAAGCATTTTAGTTTTCATTCCGTCTGAAATTTGCATTTGTTAAAGAGGCTCGTGGCATATAATTGTCCATTCGGCACATTTAGCATAGGAGAGCCCAAGGCGGCCGCTCATCAGAAGTTCATGTTCAGGCCAAGACTGAGAAGTTCCTTGAACTGGAAGTAGGATTCACCCTCCTTACGCTGGCGAGCATCGTCGAAGCGGGGATAGAAGAAGAGCTTGGTGGAGAGGTATTTGTTGATGCTGAGGTTGATGGTGTTTTCCCACTCAATCTGCGTTTTGGAATAGTCGGAGAAGAAATAGATGCGAGCGTCGTATTTGATGTTCTTGGCTATCTGCCAGCTGTATTTGACGGTGATATTCGAACCGTAGGACCAGTCGGTGCGATGGCCTTCGTTGATGCCAAACGATGTGGCGAGCCCCTTACGGCTCACACTCTTAAACTTGACGGCGATGGGCGAAAGCGAGGCAGAGATTTGGAAGCGCTTGAGTTTAGCCTCGTAGTCCATACCTAACGAGAGGAGCGACTCGAAGGGCGACATGAAGTCTGAATAAACCTTGGGGTCGTTCTTCTTATAACCCTTGTAGAACTGGGTCCAGCTTTGCAGTGTCATGGTGTAGTACCAGTGCTTGGTGGCGCGCAGACCGAGTTTGTTGGTCAGACGCAGGAGGTCGGAATTGGTGAGGAACTTGTGCTCATCATCGTTTTGCGACGTCTGGAAACCAAGACGCATTTCCAGACAGTTATTAAATATGAACTTGCGCTGGTTGTTGTAGTTGGCATTGATGGTGGTAGAACCGAGCAGCGAATAGTTGCTTTCACCGCCCTGGTACCAGTTGTCGGAGATGTAGCTCTGCGTAAACTGCAGACTGAAGTTGGTGCTGAAAGTCCAGAAGTTGGGCTTGCGCACCTCAACGGCCAAATCCTCGTCGGTAATGACGGGCTCTTGCGGCACGGGGGCAGCCTCGTTCTGATACTTGTCGGCCAGTTTCTCCTGCGCCTTCACCCCTTCCTTGATTTTATCCGACACATCGAGCAGACCCGAGCCGGCCTCCTGAGCGGGCACAAGCCAAGGCTGGCGGGCATAGATGGATAACAGCAACGCGTCGGACCACTGCACGAGGTTGTCGGCATGCTCCGACATGCTGCCGCAGGAGGGCTGCACAGCCTCACGCCCCGTCCCCACGGCATAGCTACGCTGCAGCACATGCGAGTGGAGCGAGGGCTGCCCGAAGAGCGATATATAATAAGGATTGGCCAGCGTGTCGGCTCCCGTGTAATGCCAACTGGCATAAAGCGTGCGCATGCTGTCGAGCACAGCGGCATAACGTCGCGCCACGCCAGCGGCCTGCGTCTGATACAACCTAACACGTGCATCCGACTGACTCGATTTATGATGCTGCGCCCCAACAGGCAGAGCAACACTCCATAATAATATAATAGAAAGAAGCAGGCTGGGCCAATAAGCTACGTATTTCATCGTTGTATGATAAATTTTACAGAAAAAGAATGGCGCAAAGTTAGTGCAAGGCGAGTGAAGGGCAAAACGAAACACCGCAGGTTTTCAGTTTTGGCCTTCCGAGCCGCAGCCTAACTTCGGCGAAGCCAAAGTAGTGCAAGGCGAGTGAAGGACAAAACGAAACACCGCAGGTTTTCAGTTTTGGCCTTCCGAGCCGCAGCCTAACTTCGGCGAAGCCAATGTGAGTGCAAGGCGAGAGAAGGACAAAACGAAACACCGCAGGTTTTCAGTTTTGGCCAAAGGTATTTACCCGCATTTCATCTTTTTCCAACCAACATCCCTATCGTGATTACTAAGAGAGTAAAGCAAATGAAGCGTAAAAAAGAACAAGTAGAGTTGACAAATCGAAGGGATAGGCAATGCCGGCTTCTGCTTTACAACACATTTGACAAGAATACGCGAAAGCATGTTTTTTATATTTAGCGAATTACCCTACTTTTGGCTCCGTCATAAACCAAAAACTACGAGACGATGCGTCAACTAAAAATCACACAGCTTATTACCAACCGGGAAGGGGAGTCGCTTGACCGCTACTTGCAGGAAATCAGCAAGGAGGACATGATCGGCGTGGAAGAAGAGGCCGAACTCGCCCGCCGCATCAAGAAAGGCGACCAAGAAGCCCTTGAGAAACTCACAAAAGCCAATCTGCGGTTTGTCGTTTCAGTGGCCAAGCAGTACCAGGGCCAGGGGCTTAGCCTCATTGACCTCATCAACGAGGGCAACGTAGGTCTGCTGACGGCCGCACAAAAGTTCGACGAAACGCGCGGCTTCAAGTTCATATCCTACGCCGTATGGTGGATACGCCAAAGCATTCTGCAAGCCTTGGCCGAAGACAGCCGCATCGTACGCCTCCCACAGAACCAGGTGAGCAATGCCAACAAGGTGAACCGCTTTTGCAACCAGTTTGTGCAACAACACGAACGCCGGCCATCAGTAGAAGAAATAGCCACAGCCCTCGAAATGGACCCCGACAAAGTGGTGGCTGCCCTGGAAACGCAAGGCAAGCATCTGTCGGTGGACGCCCCGCTGGCAGAAGACGACAACACCTGCCTGCTCGACCTCCTGCCCAACCACGACAGCACACAGAGCGACCCCGAAATGTCGGCCGAATCGCTCGTGGCCGAGGTAGACCGCGCCTTACACTCCCTGCCCACCCGCGAGGAGATGATACTACGCATGTCGTACGGCATCAAGGCTCCCGAGCTCTGCATCGAGGAAATAGCACGCCGCATGCACCTCAGCCGCGAACGGGTTCGCCAAATCCGCGAAAAGGGCCTTGCCCTGCTTCGCACTGCCAACGTCGGTAACATTCTGCGCTGCTTCCTGTAAGGCATATATATAAAGGAAGCATGGCGTGCACATGTACGCTTTTCACAAAGCCCCATCGAACCCATAGACAGATAAAAGAAAAGAGAACGTCCAAGTGATCGGATGTTCTCTACTTCTATTTGCAAAACAGCCGCTCGGCTGTTTGCGGTAATGTCTTGTTGTGTTTACTTCAGCGAAACAAGGATGTCCTTCTCGGCCTCAGCCACGGTGAGCTTGTCCTCGCGGAGCAACCAACCGAGTGCCAGATAAAGGTCCTTTTCACTCTTGGCCTTCACAGCCTTCTTCAAATCCTTACCAGAGAGTTCGCCTTCGGTGTGAAGGACCTCCCATACTTTACCGGCGAGTTCGCCTGCTTTTTCCTGCAACATAATTTGTTTGTAAAAGGTTCTACATAGCGCGCTGCACATCGCAACGCTTGAAATACGATGCAAAGTTAGGGGTTCTACGCTGATTAACAACATTTTGACAAAAGAAACCTTGGAAAAGTGCATGGTTTTCAACGCTAAACGCGTAAAACGTAATGTGCCTTTTACAATTATTGCCTTAAATGCGGTGGCAATGAGAGCCAGCACGGTCATCCCTCGAGCCCCGCCGCGAGAGCGTCAACCACTACACAGTAAATAATAATGGGAGGTAAATGTAAAAAACAAGCGGCGCGGCAGCGTATGTAGTGGAAAAACAGTACCTTTGCACGCGAGTTTGGTAAAGGCCGGCACTCCCCGTTCGGGCAATCTCTCCATTTAGGGCCGTGCGCCCACCCCGTCCCTTCGGGCAAAGACCTGCTGAAACCTGCTCTTAGTACTAATCATTTTATATTAACTTTTTAAATGGAGAACTTAAAGCACATTGAACCGCTGTCTGATTTCGACTGGGACGCATTCGAAAACGGTACCGTTACCTCAACCGACAGCAAGGAAGAACAAGAGAAAGCCTACGACAGCACCCTTGGCCGTGTCAACGAGAACGAGGTTGTGGAAGGTACGGTTATCTCTATCAACAAGCGCGAGGTTGTTGTAAACATCGGCTACAAGAGCGATGGCATCATCCCCGTAAGCGAATTCCGCTACAACCCCGAACTGAAGGTGGGTGACGTGGTTGAAGTTTACGTTGACAATCAGGAAGACAAGCGTGGCCAGCTCGTACTCTCGCACAAGAAGGCTCGTGCCAGCAAGTCTTGGGAGCGTGTCAATGCAGCCCTTGAGAGCAAGGAAGTCATCAAGGGTTACATCAAGTGCCGCACGAAGGGCGGTATGATTGTAGACATCTTCGGCATCGAGGCCTTCTTGCCCGGTTCGCAGATTGACGTGAAGCCCATCCGCGACTACGACGTATTCGTAGGCAAGACGATGGAGTTCCAGGTAGTCAAGATCAACCAGGAGTACAAGAATGTGGTAGTGTCGCACAAGGCACTCATCGAGGCCGAACTCGAAGCCCAGAAGCAGGAAATCATTTCGAAGCTCGAGAAGGGCCAGGTGCTCGAAGGTACTGTCAAGAACATCACTTCCTACGGCGTATTTATCGACCTGGGTGGCGTAGATGGTCTCATCCACATCACCGACCTGTCTTGGGGCCGCGTAAATGATCCCCGCGAAATCGTACAGCTTGACCAAAAGCTCAACGTGGTTATCCTCGACTTCGATGAAGAAAAGAAGCGCATCGCTCTTGGTCTGAAGCAGCTCACCCCGCATCCTTGGGATGCCCTCGATCCTAACCTCAAGGTGGGCGATAAGGTAAAGGGTAAGGTTGTTGTCATGGCTGACTACGGCGCATTCGTTGAGATTGCTCCCGGCGTTGAAGGTCTCATCCACGTGAGCGAAATGAGCTGGAGCCTGCACCTGCGTTCTGCTCAGGACTTCCTGAAGGTAGGCGACGAGGTTGAGGCTGTCATCATCAACCTGAACCGTGAAGACCGCAAGATGTCACTCGGCATCAAGCAGCTCAAGGACGACCCCTGGAAGGACATCGAAGTGAAGTACCCTGTAGGTTCACGCCACCAAGCCAAGGTGCGCAACTTCACCAGCTTCGGCGTATTCGTAGAACTTGAAGAGGGTGTAGACGGCCTTATCCACATCTCAGACCTCTCTTGGACCAAGAAGATCAAGCACCCCTCTGAATTTACTCAGATTGGTGCCAACATCGAGGTTGTTGTACTCGACATCGACACGGTCAACCGTCGTCTCTCTCTCGGTCACAAGCAGCTCGAGGAGAATCCTTGGGACGTATTTGCCACTGTATTCACTGAAGGCAGCGTACACGAGGGTACTATCATCGAACTCATGGACAAGGGTGCCGTAGTGCAGCTTGAGTATGGCGTAGAAGGTTTCGCCACTCCCAAGCACCTCGTGAAGGAGGATCACTCGCACGCCAAGGAAGGCGAAAAACTTCCCTTCAAGGTGATTGAGTTCAACAAGGAGCTCAAGCGCATCATCCTTTCTCACAGCCGCACCTTCGAGGATGCACAGCGAAGCGAAGCCCGCGCAGAGCGCAAGGCTGCCCGCAAGGCTGCTCCCCGTAAGGAGGAGGCTACCGCTACCATCCAGAACCAGGCTGCTTCAACGAGCCTCGGCGACATCGCTGACCTCGCCGCTCTGAAGGCCAAGATGGAAAAAGGTGAGTAATCAAGCCTAACCCCGTCTGCGCAGCGCTCAAATTAGCCCTGCAAGCAGATTTCTCTTAACGAATGCCGCAAGCCGCCCCGTGCTTGCGGCATTCTTGTTTCAGCCATAGGCAGCCTGTTGGCACACGCCGCTTCAGAGTAACCATCCGAAACAAGCCGGCTTGACATGGCCGAAAAAAGAAATCGCAGGGGATTATCCTTGCGATTTCTTGTAGTAATAAGGCAACATCTCTCTGA
>SFEP01000083.1 GCA_004557185.1 Bacteroidales bacterium | reverse complement strand
CCGAAATTCCTCGAAAAAATCATTCATCTGTTCATCTCGCATTTCGGAAAAACGGAAGGCTGAACCCAATAAATATTTCGTGCGTTTTCCCTGCGAGATGCGGGCCAACGGGTTGCCACGCCCCCGTAACAACATTGCCACGCCCCCATAACAACGTTGCCACGCCCCCGTAACAACGTTGCCACGCCCCCATAACAACGTTGCCACGCCCCCATAACAACGTTGCCACGCCGCCGTGGCAACGCACGAGGCCTGTTCTGGAAACGGATTTGTCCTTAGAAAGAACGAAAAAGGGCGGCGTCATTTCGGAGAGAAGGAAGGGAAGTAGACCCAATGCCTATGGAGGACTCCTTATTTATAATGGGCTCTGGCGGAAGGATATTGGGCACTGACTGAAGCAAAGTGAACCAGGCGATGGGACTTTTGCCGCGGGGATGGCGGGCGCAGGACGGAGCGGGCGGGGCTGACCGAGAAGGGTCTATTCCAGAAGCTAGCGGAGCACGGCATATGCCCAGAGTTTTACCACATTTACCACGTAATCGTCCCATATAGAAAATAAATTGTAATTTTGCTCGCTGTAAACGCATGTGGCAGCCCACTGCACGCCACAAGCACCAAGGGGTATGCCTGCGCTGCCTATCGCTGCGTGCCCACCCTCCCTCTCTATGCGAATTATCAAACGATTAGACCTATACTTGCTGAAGAAGTTCCTGCTCGTCTTTGCAGGGGCTTTCTTCATTTGCCTCTTCGTCTTCATGATGCAGTTTACGTGGCGTTATGTGGACGAACTGATTGGCAAGGGCCTGTCGGTCGACATTCTGGCGCAGTTTTTCTGGTATATGGGCATCACGCTCGTGCCGCAGGCACTGCCGCTGGGCTTGCTGCTGGCTTCGCTCATCACCTTCGGCAACTTGGGCGAAACCTTCGAACTGCTGGCCATGAAGGCTGCCGGCATTCCGCTCTTCCGCATCATGCGCCCGTTGATGCTCGTAGCGTTGTTGATGACGGGCGTATCCTTTTACTTTCAGAATTTCACCTCGCCGCAGGCCCAAAAGAGTCTGCGCACGCTGCTCATCAGCATGAAGCAGCAGTCGCCTGCGGTCGAGATTCCCGAGGGCGTGTTCTACAACGGCGTGCCCAACATCAACCTTTTCGTGCAGAAGAAGAATGCCGAAACGGGCATGCTCTACCAGCTCATCATCTACAAAACGGACCAAGGCTTCGACCGCGCACAGATTGTGCTGGCCGACTCGGGGAAAATGGTGATGACCAACGACAAGCTGCACCTCGTGCTACACCTGTGGAACGGTGAGCAATGCGAAAACCTGCAGAAGACGGGTGGCACGCAGATGATGGCCAACGACGCGCACCAGCCCTTCGACCGCGAAACCTTCCGCTACAAGCAGTTCATTATCGACTTCGACGCCAACTTCAACATGCTCGACAAGGACTTGCTCAGCAACATGCCCGCAGCCAAGTCGATGCGCCAAATCGAGCATAGCGTTGACTCCATGGAGCACGAGCAGGACTCCATAGGCCGCCTCTACTATGCCGATGCGCGCCGCCTCTACTTTCGCGCCGCCACCTTGCCGCAGGCCGACAGCGTGCGCCTCATAAAGCAGCTCAAGAGCCACCCCGTGCCCTTCGACTCACTGCTGGCCCGCGCCGACGTGGTACGGCTGCAAGCAGCTACCGCCGCGGCTTCGGCTCAGGTGCGCGCCCTGCGTTCGGAGTTGGAATGGAAGGGCATGTCGACGCTCGAAACCGACAATTCCATACGCCGCCACTGGGTGGAGTGGCACCAGAAGATGACGCTCTCGCTGGCCTGCCTGCTCTTCTTCTTCATCGGCGCGCCGCTCGGTGCCATCATCCGCAAGGGCGGTCTGGGCCTGCCCACCGTCATTTCGGTCATCATCTTCATTGTGTGGTACGTCATCAACACCTCCAGCATGAAGATGGCGCGCGACGGCAACATCTCCATGTTCTTCGGCATGTGGGTGAGCACCATGATCATCACGCCCTTTGCGGTGTTCATTACGTACAAGTCAAACGGCGACTCCACCGTGTTCAACCTCGACGCCTACCTGCACTTCATGCGCCGCCTGCTGGGCATACCCACCAAGCGCCACCTCTTTGCCAAGGAGGTCATTATCGACGAGGTGCGGCCCCACGTGGTGCGCATGGGGCTTGAACAACTGCGGGCAGCCTGCGTGGCCTACAACACCCAGCACCGCCTCATCAAGGCGCCGGGCTATGTGCAGACTTTCTTCCGCTATGAGCCCGACACCGAAGTGGAGCACATCAGCGAGCAAATGGAGGCTCTGGTGGAGGAACTCTCGAACAGCCGCGACTACAAGGTGCTGGGCGTGGTCAATGAATTTCCCTATCTCTACACCACGGCGCACACCTCGCCTTTCCACCAGGCGCGTTACAACAAGCTGGCGGGCATCTTCTTCCCGCTGGGCATTGTGTTGTGGTTCCGCATCTGGCGTTTCCGCCTTCGTTTGCTGCGCGACCTCCGCATCACGGTGCGCACCTGCGACCGTCTGATGCAGGTGATGGACGGCACGGCCTCAACCGACTCAGGCGGCAGCGGCGCTGAGGTTGAAGAGGCCGCCGACAACGAGAAACGCCGCCGGCGCCGCCGCATGGTGAAGTGGGCGTTGCTCGTTGTCATCCTCGCCCTGTTGGTGCGCATCGGCATCACCAGTTGGCAGAAGCGTCCGCGCCGCGCCGCCACACCCGAGCGCACCGAGCAGGCCGCACCCGCCGCCACACCCAACCTCGGCCCCGCACCCCGCACCCTCACGCTGCCAGCCCAGGCACCGGGCGTGCCCAAGCAGTGAGCCTTAGAGGAAGTGAGGTTGAAATAAACCGACGCCGCTCCTCCCCCATCCCCGCCGCTCCTCCCCTGCGAACCCTAACCCTCCTCTATATATATAAAAGGAGTAACCCTCTCCCGTTTCACATTATGGAAGCATTCAAACTCGACACCATCGAACAAGCCATTGAGGACTTCAAGCACGGTCAATTCGTCATCGTAGTCGACGACGAGGACCGCGAAAACGAAGGCGACCTCATCATGGCAGCCGAACTTGTTACGCCCGAACACGTCAACTTCATGCTGCGCAACGGCCGCGGCGTGCTGTGCGCCCCCGTCACCATAGAGCGCTGCCAGCAGCTCGGTCTGCCGCACCAGGTGCAGGACAACACCAGCATGCTGGGCACGCCCTTCACGGTGACCATCGACAAACTCGAGGGCTGCACCACGGGCGTGAGTTGCCACGACCGCGCCGCCACCATACGCGCCCTGGCCGACCCCGAGAGCCGGCCCGAAACCTTCGGCCGCCCCGGTCACATCAATCCGCTCTATGCCCAGGACCGCGGCGTGCTGGCACGCGCCGGACACACCGAGGCCGCTGTCGACCTAGCACGTCTGGCCGGCATGCAGCCCGCAGCCTGCCTCATCGAGATACTGAATGAAGACGGCACCATGGCACGCATGCCCCAGTTGCAGGAATTTGCCAAGCGCGAGGGGCTGCACATCATCTCCATCAAGGACCTCATAGCCTACCGCCTGCAGCACGAGTGCCTGGTGGAGCAGGGCGACGAGGTGGACATGCCCACCGAGTACGGCCACTTCCGCCTCATTCCCTTCCGCCAGAAGAGCAACCGCCTGGAGCACGTGGCCCTCATCAAGGGCACGTGGGAGCCCGACGAACCCATCATGGTGCGCGTACACTCCTCATGCGTCACGGGCGACATCTTCGGCTCCGCACGCTGCGACTGCGGCGAACAGCTGCACAAGGCCATGCGCATGATTGAGCAGGAAGGCAAAGGCGTGGTGCTCTACCTCAACCAGGAGGGACGCGGCATTGGCCTCATGGCCAAAATTGCGGCCTACAAACTGCAGGAGCAGGGCTACGACACCGTCGACGCCAACATTCACCTGGGCTACGACCCCGACGAACGCGACTACGGCGTGGGCGCACAAATTCTGAACCTCATCGGCGTACGCAAAATGCGCCTGCTCACCAACAACCCCGTGAAGCGCGTGGGCCTCGAAGCTTACGGCCTCGAAATCACCGAAAACGTGCCCATCGAGGTACAGCCCAACCAGTACAACAAGCGCTACCTTGAAACCAAAAAGGAACGCATGGGGCACAACTTGCATTTGTAAGGAGGATTCCAAAATCTGACAAAGAGAATAGACAGAACCACCTTGTCACAACAGAACCCACATCTCTATTCACAAAAAAGCATCCTACCACTATGTCTGAAAACATCTACGGCTACGACCCTGCGCGCTCCGACGCCGCCCCGCGCATCGCCTTCCCTGCCCTCATGCAGAAGGTTTACACCTGGATGACCCTTGCCCTGGCCATCACCGCCCTCACGGCCTACGTTACCATGCAGAACGAGGGTCTCTTCTACGCCATCTTCTCGTCGAAACTCATCATGTGGGGCCTCTTTGGCGGCGAACTGCTGCTGGTCACCGTGCTCTCATCGGAGATCCACCGCCTGTCGTTCCCCGTGTCGGGCCTCCTGTTCGCCCTCTACTCGATGCTCAACGGCATGACGTTCTCGGCCATCCTGTTTCTCTACACCAGCGAGAGCATTGCCACCACCTTCCTCGTCACGGCGGGCACCTTCGGCAGCATGTCGCTCATCGGCCTCTTCAGCAAGCGCGACCTCACGGGCATGGGCCGATTCTTCTTTATGATGCTCATCGGCCTCATCATTGCCACCCTTGTCAACCTCTTCCTGCAGAGCACGGCTCTCATGTGGATTTGCAGCATGGCCGGCGTCATCATCTTCAGCGGCCTCACGGCCTACGACACGCAGAAAATGAAGGACGTGCTGCAACAGGCCGAGCAGATGAAGCAGACCGACGCCCTGAAGGTTTCGCTGCTGTGCAGCCTCGAGCTCTACCTCGACTTCATCAACCTCTTCCTCTATCTGCTGCGCTTCTTCGGCGACCGCAAGTAGGCCGCACACATTGCCCGCAAGCCCTCCTTTCGTTTAACACAATGCGCACCGCCAAAGCCGAGAGAATTTGGGCGATGCCATGGCAAGAAAAGGTCGTAAGATATTCCACTACTTAACACCAACACTCATGTTATCAGCACTCGTCAACCGTTTGGCCCCATCGGCCACACTCGCCATGTCGCAAAAGAGCGCCGAGCTCAAGGCGCAGGGCGTCGACATCATCAACCTCTCGGTGGGTGAACCTGACTTCAACACGCCCGACCACATCAAGGCTGCAGCCCACCGCGCCATCGACGAAAACTATTCGCGCTACTCACCCGTAGCCGGCTACCCCGCGCTGCGCCAGGCCATCGTGGCCAAACTGAAACAGGAAAACGGTCTGGACTACGACGCCCAGCAAATCGTGGTGTCGAACGGCGCCAAGCAGTGCGTGTGCAACGCCGTGATGGCCGTCGTGTCGGAGGGCGAGGAGGTCATCATTCCCGCCCCCTACTGGGTGTCCTATCCGCAGATGGTACTGATGGCCAACGGCCGCCCCGTCTTCGTGGAGGCAGGCATTGAGCAGGATTTCAAAATCACGCCCGAGCAGCTCGAAGCCGCCATCACGCCGCGCACACGGGCCATCATTCTGTGCTCGCCCAGCAACCCCACTGGCTCTGTTTACTCGGCTGCCGAACTCGAAGCACTGGCTGCCGTGCTGCGCCGCCACGAGCAGGTCATCGTCATCAGCGACGAAATCTACGAGCACATCAACTACGTGGGTGCTCACGCCTCCATCGCTGCATGCCCCGGCATGAAGGAGCGCACCATCGTGATCAACGGCGTGTCGAAAGCCTACGCCATGACGGGCTGGCGCATCGGTTTCCTGGCCGCACCCGCCGCCCTGGCCAAAGCCTGCTCCAAGTTGCAGGGCCAGTACACCAGCGGCCCCTGCTCCGTGAGCCAGGTGGCCGCCACCGAGGCTTTCGCCGGTCCGCAGGACTGCGTTGAAACCATGCGCCAGGCCTTTGAGCGCCGCAAGCAGCTCATCGTACGTCTGGCCAAGGAAGTGCCGGGCTTCGAGGTGAACGACCCTCACGGCGCCTTCTACCTCTTCCCCAAATGCAGCCACTACTTCGGCATGACCGACGGCGAGCGCACCATACAAAACTCCATGGACTTCGCCCTCTACCTGCTCGAAGTGGGCCACGTGGCCACCGTAGGCGGCGACGCCTTCGGGTCGCCCGAGTGCTTCCGCATGAGCTACGCCACGAGCGATGAAAACATCGTCGAAGCCCTCCGCCGCATCAAGGAGGCCGTAGCCCGCCTGCACAAGGCCTGACACCTTCGCATCCACACACCTGTCCCAACCCAGGGCAAGCCGCCACCCGCGCTTGCCCTGGGTTTGCCGTTTGCCCACACGCCACAGCCCCGCCGCGGCACAACAAAGCCAACAGGAGGAGAGCATCAGGCAGAGCCAACAAACTGAAGCCATTCATTCATAGAGCATTAAGCACATATCACTCCCCACCTGCGGCGTAAGCGTATCGAAAAATCACCAGACCTCCGCCCCCTTCCATGCGACACTGCAGAACGCACATAGGAAGAAAACGGAACGGCGATATTTTCAGAAAAAAGGCCCACGCTTGAAAATTTTTTTCCCTGCCTTGAAAAAGTTTTTTCAAGCGTTGAAAAAATTTTTTCAAGCGTTGGCAAAAAATTTTCATGCCTTGGAAAATTTCTTGAAAATAATATCGGTGCTCGGGCGTGCCTTGGCGGTGGGATGATGTGGGATGGAAAATCGCCGGCGTACTGCCAACGGCCGCTGCCCCCGCGCGAAAGACGCTTGCCAATGCAGCCGAGAGCGCATGCTGCGCAAAAGGCCGGCAGCGCATTTTGCCCATCCGCCATCTCTGCATACCTTTGCAAGGGAAAACAACACACCCTACGCATGGATGACCCTAAGAAATGGACCGTACTGAAGTCGGAATACCTCTTTCGCCGCCCCTGGCTCACCGCACGGCGCGACCACGTACGCCTGCCTAACGGCCACGAAAATGATGAGTTCTACATTCTGGAATATCCCAACTGGTGCAACGTGATAGCGCGCACCGTGCAGGGCGAGTTTGTCATGATACGCCAGTACCGCCACGGACTGGGCCTCACGTGCTACGAACTGCCGGCGGGCGTTGTCGACCCCGAGGATGCCTCGCCCCTGCACGCGGCACAGCGCGAACTGCTGGAGGAAACAGGCTTTGGCGGCGGCACGTGGCAACCGTTTGCCACCCTCTCGGCCAACCCCAGCGCCATGACCAACCTCAACTTCACCTTTGTGGCCGTAGGCGTGGAACGCATCGATGCGCCCCACCTTGAGCCTACCGAGGACATCGACGTGTGCCTGATGCAGCCCGACGAAGTGCGCCAGCTCCTTGCCGACGACGCCATCAAGCAGAGCCTCATGGCAGCCCCGCTCTGGAAGTACTTCTGCCTGCATCCGCTCTGAAAGGCGCATCGCATGCCTGCACCCTTTTCTTCCCCTAACACAACTCCCCTCCTCATGACCGACGAAGACTACATGCGCCGCGCACTCGAACAGGCCCGTATGGCCGCCGACCGCGACGAGGTGCCCGTGGGCGCCGTAGTGGTGTGCCGCGACCGCATCATAGCCCGCGCCCACAACCTGACCGAAACGCTGCACGACGTGACCGCCCACGCCGAAATGCAGGCCATCACCGCGGCAGCCGATGCCCTGGGCGGCAAATACCTGGACGTGTGCACCCTCTACGTCACCGTGGAGCCCTGCCCCATGTGTGCCGGTGCCTTGGGCTGGGCGCAGATAGGCCGCATCGTGTATGGCGCAGCCGACCCCAAACGCGGCTACAGCACCTACGCTCCCCACGTGCTGCACCCCAAGACGCAGGTCACCACCGGCGTTCTGGAGGACGAATGTGCCCAACTGATGAAGGATTTTTTCAAGAAGAAAAGGTAAGCGCAGGCTTCACATCCATCAAGAGTTTCATCCATTCACACCACACCCAGCACGCAATGCTCCAAGGGTGAGACCGTCGCACTGTTTCCAACCTACCTTATCCCCCCACCCCATGCCCACCGCCTCACACATAGCACTCGGCCGCCTCGGCGAAGAAGAAGCTTGCCTGCACTTGCTCATGGAGGGGTATGTGCTGCTCGAC
>SFEP01000015.1 GCA_004557185.1 Bacteroidales bacterium | reverse complement strand
GCAAGGCGAGAGGAGGACAAAATGCAAAGCTGCAAGATTTGCATTTTTCATCCCGAGCCGCAGCCTATCTTATTCAAAGTAGTGCAAGGCGAGAGGGAATCCCCTACATCCCACGCCTTATTATTTCTTGGGCAGGCTCATATGGGTAAAAATAAATGTCTACATTTGCAGCGTTAACTCTATTTTGTTTTACCAAACTTTTTTGAACCATGAACTTCAAGAGATTAGCTCCCGCTTGTCTAGCACTGCTTTTTGCCAGCATGCTCGCCGTGTCGTGCGGCGACGATGACCCCGCTGAACCCTCAGGCAACACGCCCGAAGAACCTGTGAAACCCGAAGAACCCTCGGACAAGGAGGCTCTCACGCCCACCCAGCAGAAAGAGAAGATGGAGGCCGTGGCACTCGACTTCATGAAGTTGACGCCCGCCAGCGACTTTGAAAACCTGGCGACCCTGTCGAAGCACATCAATGACACCTACGTAGATGGCTACTATGAATGGGACGAAGTGGAAGACTGGGCCAGCCGCGCCTACGAAGCCGCCAAGGAGGCCACGGGCCTAACCACTACCGAGAAGGAAGAAGGCTACTCCTACTTGCAAACTTACATCTACACCCACTACAACGCCCTGTTGCTGGCCAGCAACTTCACCGGCCACTTCAAGGCTGCGGGTGGCAAGTGGACGCTCACCAAAGCCAACGACCTGCAGTTTGAGTTCAACGACCAGAATGGCAAAACCTGCGTGCTGGCCGTAAAGACCTCAGGCAAGGTGACCAAGGTGCACGCTGCCGAACTGGAGGATTGGATTGACTACGACTATGAATACAAAGACGGCTTCTCCCACTACACCGACTACATCGACCTCATTCACTGCACCATCGGCGTGCCCGAAACCATCGAAGTCACCCTCACCCAAGCCGGCGCCACCGTGGTAAAGACAACGGTGAACGTAAACCTGAGCGGCGTGAAAAACGAGGAGTTTGACATCAGCAGCAGCAACGTAACGGCCAAGGTGAAAGTGGAACTGAACAACGGCTACACCATTGACGTGAACGACGTGGCCTACACGGGCAACACCAAGGCTTCCACCACGTGCAAGCTGAGCAAGAGCAACACCACACTCGCCACCATGGCCGTGGCCGCCGACGTGCACGACCTGCCGGCCTGCAACGTGAGTGCATTCACCGACCCCACCTTCGACGACGACGACTACAAATTCGATAATGCCGGCGCCAAGAACGCTTTCATCAAACTCGACATCATGGGCCGCATGCAGATACAGGGCACCGTCAGCGACGTGCGCAAGTATGCCGAATACCTGGACGAGGCCGACCGCAACGACGAGAACGAGGCCTCCTTCAAGTCGTACATCAACCAGGCCAACGGGCTGAGCGACATCCACGTGTTTTACGACAACAGCAACGTGCGCCAGGCCAGCGTGAAGTGGGAGCCCTTCTACGAAAACTACTGGGGCAACTACGGCTACTGGACGGCCGAACCCGTCATCTACTTTGCCGACGGCTCATCGTACAGCACGTTCTCAGCCTTCTTCAACGACAAGGACTTCAAGACGGTCATCAACACCTTCAAGGCATTGGCTGATAAATATGCCGGTCTGGTGAACGAGGAAATTGACTGGTAAGTCCCCCTTGCAGCGTGACATGATGTGCACAGTCTGCCGTTTCACCCTTTTGCTCTGCCTCCTCAGTGCTCTGCCCCTGCGCCTTGCGGCCCAGAACGCACCGAGGAGGCAGATTGTGCATGATAGCGGCCCACGGCGCGACAGCCTTATAGGCCGAGGAGCCGAGGTGGTGGCACGGCGGCGCGGTGCCGGCGTGACGGTGGCGCAGGGCGGTGCGGTGCAGTGGAATCTGAGAGCACTCGAAACCATGCCGCAGATGCTGGGCAGCGCCGACCCCGTGCGCTACACCCAGATGCTGCCCGGCGTGCAGACGGGCGGCGAATACCAGAGCGGCCTGCACGTGGAGGGCTGCGAAAACAGTCACAACCTGACGGACATTGACGGCGTATGCCTCTACAACGTGAGCCACCTGCTGGGTATTTTCTCCACCTTCAACGCCTCGCACTTCCACACCATGCTGCTCGACCGCTCTCCCCTCGGAGCCGATGCCGGCGGCCGGCTCGGTGCGCGCCTCAGTCTGCGTCCACACGACGTGCAGCCCCAGCATGCCACGGGCGAGGTGTCGGCCGGACTGATAGCCTCGCAGGGCACGGTGCGCCTGCCGTTGGGACCGCGAGCATCCCTCACACTGTCGGGGCGGGGGTCGTACGTAAACCTGCTTTACAGCCATTGGATTTCGAGCGGCCACGCTAATCTGCGCTACGCCTTCTACGATGCCAACGCCTCGCTCCGCGTGCAGCTTACGCCCCGCCACCTGCTCACGGCAGAGTGCTACACAGGCGCTGACCGAGGCTCGCTGGGCGAGGGCTACTACCAGGCCGATGCCCGCGTGAGGTGGGGCAACACGCTGGGTTCGCTGGGCTGGACCTACAGCGGGCCGCGCGCCACATGCCGCCAGATGGTCTACGTCACGTCCTATGCCAATCGTCTGCGTATGGCCCTGCCCGAGGTGAATTACCGCCTTCCCTCGGGCATTACCGACGTGGGCTACCGCCTCGACGCCACGCTGAGCCCGCGCCTCAGCGTGGGAGCCAAGGTCGATGCGCACACGGTGAAGCCCCAGTCGTTGCTCACGGAGGGCTCGTATAACACCTCCGACGGCCGCCTGCCCACGCAGCATGCCACAGAGGCCGTGCTGTGGGGCGACTACTGCCAGCCGCTGGGGCAGCACCTGGCGCTGCGCTTGGCCTTGCGCAGCACACTCTTCGCACATAGCGGCACTTGCTATGCCGCAGCCGACCCTTCCGTGCGAATCGAGGCCCGCGTCCACGCCCTGCACGTGCATGCTGGCTATGCCCTACGCCACCAGTACCTGCACCAGACGGGCTTCACCGACGCGGGTCTGCCCACCGAGTTCTGGCTGGCAGCAGGCGGTGCGTGCCCTCCGCAGTACGCACACCACCTCAGCGCAGGGCTGGGTTACACGTTTTCCGAAATGGGGCTGCGCCTGTCGGCCGACGCCTTCTATTACCGCCTCTTCCACCAGTTGGAATATCACGGCAGCATGCTCGACTACCTGAACAAGGCTTACGACCCACTCTCCTCCCTGCTGCACGGCCGTGGCACAAATTGCGGCGTGGGCCTCATGGCACAGCGCACCCGAGGCCGCCTCACGGGCTGGGTGAACTACACCTACACCCATGCCCGCCGCCACTTTGCCGCCCTGACTGAGGGCAGCACGCCGGCCAGCCACGAACGGCCACACGAGGTGGACGCGCTGCTCAGCCTGGCTCTGGGCCGCCGCTGGCAGGTGGGCGCCACCTTTGTCTACGCCTCGGGCACGCCGTTCACTGCCCCGCAGAGCATCGCCGTCATCAACGGCAACGTCATCGCCATCTACGGTCAGCACAACGGCGGAAGGTTGCATCCCTACGTACGCCTCGACCTGGCGGCCACACTGCAATGGCCGGCACGCAGGCAGGGCAAGGGGCTGCGGCAGCATGCGCTGAACCTCTCTGTCTACAACGCCTCGGGCCGCAGCAACGAACTCTTCTACAGTCTGCGCACCCGGCGCGACGGCTCGTTCGCCTTCAAGCCGCAGACGTTTTTCTCCCTACCCCTGCCCTCGCTGAGTTACCTCTTTAAGTTTTGAATGATGAAAACGACACTTCTGCCCACCCTGCTTGTGTTCTGCGGCCTGCTCACTGCCTGCGAAACAGACATGCTGAGCGAAGGGCGCAGCGAACTGGTGGTGGAAGGATGGATAGGCCACGGCGAGTTCCCCGTAGTGATGCTCACCCACACCTTGCCCGTAAACCAGCACTACCAGCATCCCGACAGCCTGGCCAACTACCTGCTGCGCTGGGCCACGGTACGCATCAGCGACGGCAGCGACACCGTGACGCTCACGGGGCGCTACGACAAGGGCTACTTTCCGCCCTACGTCTACACCACGGGACGCATGCGGGGCCGCTCGGGGCAAACCTACACGCTGACGGTCGACGTAGATGACTTTCATGCCACCGCCACCACCACCGTGCCGCCCGTAGCACAAGTGGAGGCCTGCAGCGTGCAGCCCGTGCAGGGCAACGACTCACTCTTCCTGGCCAAGGTGCGACTGCACGACGACCCCACGCAGCGCAACTTCTACCAACTCTTCACCCGCACAGGCTCCACCTCGCAGCAGTTCCTGGCCGCCTATCAGGGCAGCCTCTCCGACGAGGTGATGGCCGAGGTAAGCGAGGTGCCCGTCTACCAGGGCCGCCGCTTGGGTACGGGGCGCAACTACACGCCCTACTTTGTGCGCGGCGACTCGGTAGCCATCAAGGTGACACAGGTCGATGCCGAGGCCTTCAGATTCTGGGACGCCTACTGCACCATGCAGGCCGAGAGCGGCAACGCCTTTGTTGCCAGTCCGACCAACCTGCCTGGCAACGTGACGGGTGCCTACGGTTGCTGGTACGGCCTTGCCGCCACCATGTGCTACTTCGTGACGGGCAGTGCCGACCCTCCCTTGATCGTAGGTCACGAATAAAGGCCGCCCTCCGCCACACACCGCTGGGAGAGGGCCACACATAGGGAGTTGGTAATCCTATATTATTTTCAAGAAAAACGGCAACGCTTGAAAAATTTTTCCTGCCTTGGCACTTTTTCTGAAAATAACAGCGGGGCGCTGGGGTGCTTTCTCGGTTGAACAATGTGCGCCGGAGAAGTCGTTGACTGCAGGGAAAAGATTTTAGGCATGCTCTGAAAATCAGCATTGCGGAAGGAATCTGCGCCCAATTCTGTTCACGTAAGGGCATAAAAAAAGGGCTTGCGCCCTTCCTCCGCCGCGGATCGGGGGGATTGGCCCCGACCCTTTGGTATTCGCTTGGAATACCGTCATCCTAAATGTTACCTAATACCAATCTTTTTACCTTACGGGCAAGCCGCAAAGCGGTTCGGCGGATATTGCCTTCCAACCCTTTTTTCTGATGCAAAGGTACGGTTAATCAGTGTGTTGCACAAAATTTTCTGCACGAAATGCGTGCTTTTTCCGTCAACTTTTTGCACAAGAAGCGGCTTTGTCAACCCCGCCTTTCGTTTCCCTCACTTTCCTTCACGCCTCAGCCTGCATAGATGGCAAAGATGGCTGGCGTCTTGGCCAGGTCGGGCAGTTGGGCGCGTTTCCATTCCTGCAGCGTCATGCTTCGCAAATACTGCGCCTCGGTGGTGAGGCCTGCGGCTATGCAGAGGCGGGTGCGCGGACTGCAAGCGGCCATGATGTCGGCTATGATGCGTGCATTCCGATAGGGCGTCTCGATGAAGAGCTGCGTCTGCTTTTCCTGCGCACTGATGCTTTCCAAACGTTTGAGGCGTTTGGCGCGCTGGGCGGCATCGATGGGCAGGTAGCCGTGAAAAGCGAAGCTCTGCCCGTTGAAGCCCGAGCCCATCACAGCCAGCAGGATGCTCGACGGACCTACGAGGGGCACCACGTTCATTCCCTCGCGCTGTGCCAGTGCCACGATGTCAGCACCGGGGTCGGCCACCGCGGGGCAACCTGCCTCGCTGATGACACCCACCGACTCGCCGCGGCGAAGCGGTTCGAGGTATTGCTCAAAGCGGGCTTCGTCGGCATGCTTGCCCATGGGGTAGAAGGTCAGCGCGTCGATGTCGATGCTCCGCTCCACCTGTTTCAGGAAACGGCGGGCGGTGCGCACCTCCTCCACAATGAAGTGGCGCAGGTGGAGTATCACTTCGCGGTTGTAAGCAGGCAGCACATGGTCGTGGGGCGTGTCGCCCAGCGTAACGGGTATGAGGTAAAGGCTGGCCATAGGGTAGTGGTTTGGCGGTGTATATATATAAGGAGTGGAGCGTGGCGGGTGAAACGTGTCAGGCTTGGATGGTTTACCCCTTCACAATGGCGCTGAATGTGCGTCGGCCGCGGGCGTAATATTGCCACAGCAGGCTCATGTCCACCCTCTCGGGAATGTGGTGCCCGCCCTGCACGGCCAACTGCAGGTTTTGCTGGCGGGCGGCTTCGAACTGTGGCCGCATGCGGTGGTAGTCGCGGCGGGCACGCAGCACGGCACGCAGGTTGGGCACATCGGCTTTCAGCAGAAACTGCAGGGCGGCCAGGTAGTCCAGCCAGCGGCGGGTGCGCATCACGGGACGCAGTTCGTCGGCCGGCAGGTTTTTGTAGAGCATGAGCAGGTTGTTGCGGAAGTTGAGGTACGTTTTACGCGGGTTGCCGGCGTCGAGTGTGCCGCCCCCCACGTGGTAGGCGCGGCTCTGTGGCACGCACACGAGTTTTCGGCCCCTCATGCGCAACCGCCAGCACAGGTCAATCTCCTCCATGTGGGCAAAGAAGGCCGCGTCGAGGCCGCCCGAGGCCTGCCAGTCGGCCTGCCGCACCATGAGGGCCGCGCCCGTGGCCCACAGCACGGGGCACACTTCGTCATACTGCCCCTCGTCGCGCTCGACCGTGCCAAACACGCGGCCGCGGCAAAAGGGGTAGCCGTAGCGGTCAAGGTAGCCGCCCGCGCCGCCGGCATACTCAAACATCTGCGGCTCGCGCTCGCTGAGCAGTTTGGGCTGGCAGGCTGCCACCTCGGGGTGCGCCTCCATGTAGTGCACAAGCGGACGCAGCCAACCGTCATCCACTCGCACATCGCTGTTGAGCAGCAGGTAGTAGGGCGCGTCAATTTGGGCGAGGGCGCGGTTGTAGCCTTCGGCAAAACCATAGTTGCGGTCAAGCGGCAGACGCTCCACAGTGGGGAACTCGCTCGCGAGCATGGCCAGCGAACCGTCGGTGGAGCCGTTGTCGGCCACTACCACCAGGCCGTCGGCGCCGCTGCCCTGCACCACCGAGGGCAAGAAGCGGCGCAGCATGTCGAGGCCGTTCCAGTTCAATATGACTACCGCCACCTTGTCGGTGCGCAGCATGGGTGTGTTGGCTGTTGACATATATATAAGGAGAAGGGAAAGGGTGAAGGCGGCTTCTGGGTATTTCCACCGTCACACCTTTTAGCATGATACAAATTATGTTTCTGGCTCAGAATACCTGTTTTGAGACGCGGCGCTACGCTTTCGTCGTGAGGCATTCGCCGTTTTCGGTCAGGCCGCTCAGTGTCACCGTGCTGATGGTGTTGTCGGCCACGGCTACGCCCTCGGGCTGCACGCAGCGCAGGTAGTTGTCGGTGAAGCCCTGGAGCGGTTCGCCTTCGCGGGCATGCTCCCAGAGCACAGGGCGGCTTGTGCCTACAAAGCGGGCGTAGAAAGCGCGGCGCTTCTGCTCCGAAAGGGCCAGCAAGCGCTGGCTGCGGGCATGCTTCGTGGCGGCATCCACGCGGTGCGGTATACTGAGCGCCTTGGTGCCCGGCCGCTCGCTGTAGGCAAACACGTGTAGTTGCGAAATGTCGAGGCTCTCAATGAAGCGGTACGATTCCTCGAAGTACGCATCTTCCTCGCCCCGCATGCCCACTATCACGTCGACGCCGATAAAGGCATCGGGCAAGCGGCGGCGTATGGCCTCAACCTTGCTGGCAAAGAGCGCCGTGTCGTAGTGGCGGTGCATCAGGCGCAGCACCGCATCCGAGCCGCACTGCAGGGGCAGGTGGAAGTGGGGCATGAAGGCGCGCGACGCGGCGCAGAAGTCCAGAATCTCGTCGGTCAGCAGGTTTGGTTCGATGCTCGAAATGCGGTAGCGTTCGATGCCCTGCACGCCGTCGAGGGCACGCAGCAGATTGATGAAGCTTTCGCCCGTTGTTCGCCCAAAGTCGCCCGTGTTCACGCCCGTAATCACAATTTCACGTCCGCCCTGCTCCGCCACCTGCTGTGCCTGCTCCACGAGCGAGGCTATGGAGCCGTTGCGCGAACGTCCGCGGGCTATGGGAATGGTGCAGTAGGTGCAATAATAGTTGCAGCCATCCTGCACTTTCAGGAAGTAACGGGTGCGGTCGCCGCAGGAGCACGAGGGCACAAAGGTGCGAATGTCGGCCGTGGGCACGGCAAAGGCCTGGTGGCAGGCGTCGCCCTTGGCCAGGGTGAGTTTCTGTGCCATGCCCTGCTCCATGTAGCGCAGCACGTCGCCTTTCTGCTCCTGTCCCAGCACGAGGTCCACACCGGGGAAGGCGGCTATCTGCCCCGCCTGCAGCTGTGCGTAGCATCCCATCACCACCACGTAGGCCCCGGGATGCTCACGCGTCAGGCGGTGTATGGCCTGGCGGCATTTGGCATCGGCCACGTCGGTCACCGAGCAGGTGTTCACTATGCAGATGTCGGCGCGTTCGCCCTTGGCGGCGGTGCGCACGCCAGCGCGTTCCAGTTGGTCGCGCAGCGAGGAGGTCTCGGCAAAGTTGAGTTTGCACCCCAGCGTGTGGTACGCCGCAGTCTTGTTCTTCAGCATGGTCTTGTGTTAGGTGGGTTCTATTATTACCCACCGTTGAATGTTTAGAGATTCTGGGGTCACGTCTTGTCATCCTTCCGCTTCTCTCTGGTGCAGAAGCAAATCGGGAATACGACAAAGCGAATGCATGTAACCCACCTTTATCGTTGTCATACCGCCGCTCCGCCTCGCTTACAGCTGCTGGCCTGCGGCAAAGTGTTGCAAAAGTACAGCAAAGAGCGTGCAGGGCAAAGAAACGCGCTCATTTCTTTTACCACGCCCAGCACGCCTCACACTCCTTTATATATACACTCCTTTATATATATAGCCCGCCCAGCCCACGCCTTGCCCACGGCGCGAACGCAGGCCTACCGACAAGCGCACACGGCTTTTTGTTATCCACACTTTCCATTCAAAAGCATTATCATACAACGAGGTAAAAAAAACAGGGGTAAATGTAAAAAAAAAGAGGCAAACATTTGGATGGACATAAAAAGTCCGTACCTTTGCAGCGTTTTAGAAAGGCAATTGATTGTTTTACTTAAAAAATTTCAAGACACAATGAAAAAGTTAGTTTTCATGTTCGTAGCTTTCGCTGCTATCTCTTTCGCTTCTTGCGGCAACAAAACTTCTGAAGCTCCTGCTACCGACAGCGTAGCTGCTGACAGCGCAGTTGTTGACAGCGCCGCTGCTGACAGCGTAGTTGCTGATAGCGCCGCTACCGACAGCGCCGCTCAGGCTTGAGAGCCTGAAGCATGAGCTGCCTCGCGGCTTATGCGAAACTCGCGAACAACGAGAGAAACTGAGACCTGTGGGACCGTGTTCCGCAGGTTTTTTTTATGTTACCTTACTTACACTCTACGACTTGCTATGAAACACACCCTGCGCCACAGCCTCCTGCTCGCTGCCCGAGGTCTGCTTGCCGCGGCCTGCCTGCTTGCCACTGGCTTCACACCCGCTACGGGTCTGGCACAAGCCCACGCCACCTGCCCCTCCGATTCCCTGTTCCACGGCACGCCCTACCTGCTGCGCATGTCGCACCAGGGCGTGACGGTCATGTTTCACACCCGCAGAAGTTGCCACACCTGGGTGGAATATGGCACCGACTCGCTCCACCTGCACCGCGCCCGCCAGCTCGACGGGGGGCAGGAGGTCACGTCGTCGATGCTGCACGCCGTACGCCTCGACAGTCTGACCGCGGGCCAGCCCTTCGTCTACCGCGTCTGCGCCACCGAGATTACGCAGAACCAAGCTTACAGCAAACGCTTCGGTCGCACGGCCCGCACCCGCTTCTACACCTCGCGTCTGCCACAAAGCGGGGCGCACACTTGGAGAGCCGTGGTGGTGAACGACCTGCATAACGTGCAGCAAACCGTGGACGCCATGGCCGCGCTGGCCGACAGCCTGCAGCCCGACTTTACCATTGTCAACGGCGACTGCCTCTCCGAACCCGCATCACCTGCCGATGCCCTGCACAAACTGCAGCAGCTGACGCAGGCCTTCCGCGCTGCCGAGGTGCCCATGGTGGTGGTGCGCGGCAACCATGAAATAAGGAATGCCTACGCCGACGGCCTGCTGCCCATGCTCGACCTGCAGGGCAACCGCACCTACGGCGCCTTCACCTGGGGCGACACGCGCTTTGTGCTCCTCGACTGCGGCGAGGACAAGCCCGACAGCCACTGGGTGTACTACGGCTTGAACGACTTCAGCCGCTTCCGCCAAGAACAACTCCGCTTTCTGCAAGAGGAACTGAAGAGCCGCGACTTCCGCCGCGCCAAGTGCCGCCTGCTCATTCACCACATACCCATCTGGGGCGGCGACACCGACGAGTACAACCCCTGCCTCAAGCTGTGGGGCGAAACACTGCGGCGCGCGCCCTTCAACCTCGAAGTGTGCGCCCACACGCACCGCTACGCCTTTCACGAAGCGCAGGCCGCCGGCAACCCTTACCCCTTGGTGGTGGGCGGTGGCTACGACCTGCAAGAGGCCACGCTGCTGGTGCTCGAACGCAGCCCCAAGGGCCTCACCCTGCGCGTGCTCGACGCCACAGGGCGCACCCTGCTGCTGCGCGAGGGGTTGTAAAATAGTTCCCTCAGCAGTACGTGCAGTGCACAACTGCGAATGCGACATATCGAACAACTACGCCAGCAGCATGTGGTGGTCTGATGAGAATCTGTTTGGTTGGTATTGAAAACACCCACGGCATAGGTTGAAGCACGACCTATGCCGTTGTTTTTCACCACCTTGAATCCGTTTCTGCACGACACCAAAGCGTCACGCGCAGGCTTGCTGCCATGACAAAAAGCGGGTTTGTTCGTTGTCCACGGCCGAGGGCTACGTTGTCCACGGCCAAGGGCAACGTTGTCCACGCCCGAGGTCAACGTTGTCCACGCCCGATGACAACGACCGAAGCCCGTTCCCGTCATGGCGCACGGCGTGAACGTAAAGGCCACGCGCGACACCCTTTCGAACAGCCGCCGGCCACCCACAGCCGTCAGCGAGGCATTCGCCCGCAGCAGTCAGGGCAAGGCACGGCAGCGTGTGGTCGTATTATATAGGAATAAAACACGCAAAACGCTTCCTCAACCACCCCATCCGTTCTACCTTTGCAGCCAGATACGGCGAGATGCCTCCCGCCCAGTCGGCCTCACCGCCGCCACGAGCGCGGCGCTGGCTACGGCATTTGCCCTATTCCTTTTTTGCATGTACCATGAAACACCCTCTTCTCTTCCTCCTCCTTGTGTTGATCGGCAGCCTCAGCGCCGCAGCCGACGTGGTGACGGGGCGCATTGTCGATGCCCAAACGGGTGAAGCGCTGCCCGGTGCAGAAGTCACCATACTCAACATTCACGAAAACGCCACGGGGTTCTACCAGTTCCATTGCGACAGCACGGGGCACTTTGCCCGCAACATAGCGGGGTCCAACTGCCGACTTGAAGCCACCTTCGTGGGCTACCACCCGCGCAAGATTAGCTTTGCCGCCATGGAGGGCACCGACACGCTCAACCTGGGCGACATTGCCCTCAAGCCCTCGGAGGTGCTGCTGCGCACCGCCGTGGCCAGCGCCAAGGCACGCCGCTTTGTGATGCGGGGCGACACGGTGGTGTTCAACCCCGCCGCCTTCAACCTGAGCGAGGGGGCGCGTCTCGACGAACTCATCAAGCAGTTGCCAGGCGTGACGCAGCAGGACGGCAAGCTCTACTGGATGGGCAAGCCCGTGCGCATACTGGTGAACGGCGAGGAAATGTTTGCCGACAACACCCTGCTGCAGGAACGTTTGCCAGCCGAGGCGGTGGACCGCATCAAGGCCTACAACAAGGCAAGCAAGCAGAAGGTGCACACGGGGCGCGACGACGGCGAGGAAGACCACGTGCTCGACATACAGGTGAAGCCGGGATTTCTTGACAAATGGTATGGCACGGCTCAGGGGGCGTATCAAACACCCAAGGGCTACCTGGCACGGCTCGACGCCATGTACCTCTCCGATGCCAACCCGCTGATGGCATACGGCAACATCAACAACATCAACCGCCAGATATTCAGCAAGACCTTCGGCGGCAGCAGTTCAGGCTCGCGCGACGCCTACGGCAAGCAGCAGTTCGGCTCCGTGGGCTACAAGCACCAGTGGCAAAGGAAAAATGGCAAGGCTACGCTGAAGAATTTCTTCTCCGTCAATGCCGAAGGGCAGCACACCGACGGCTGGGGCACGAGCCGCGAAAACCGCGAGACCTTCATGCCTGGGGCTGACCGCACTTTCAGTCTGACGGAGACGCGCAAATACGCGCATCTGGCGAAGCCCGAGGTGTCGTTCTACGGCCAGTTCATGCCCGACAGTGTGACGTGGATTACGGTGCGCGGCGGGTGGTCGTATGAAAAATCGCAGACCACGCAGACGCAGCGCAATGCCGTGTACGACGCCGACCCCTACACCGCCACGCGCCACCCACTCGACCAGGCTTTTGCCACCGACAACCTGCTTGAGGCCGAGGGCACGCCCACCTCGCGCTCCCTCTACCGCACCAACACGTGGCAGGACAAGATGGTGGGCCATGTCAACGTGGGTGCACAGCGCATGCTGCGCAGCAACGGGCAGTTGAGCGTGGGCGGCTCGCTGCACTACACCGACAGCAAGGCCGACGCCCTGGGCGAGCGCGACCTGCGCTACCGCATCGACCCCACGGCCAACGTGCTGCGCTACGAAACAGACCACCGCCCCGAACATTCCCTACAAGCCACAACCCACGCCAACTACCAGGTGTGGCTGGGCAAACGGCTGCTGCTCAAGACGGGCTACGAATTTAGCCACACGCGCAGCCACGACCGTCAGGAGCACCACGTGACCGACCACGACGCCGCTCCAGCCGACGCCGCCTCGGCAACGGCTCCCGACCCCAACAGTTACAACCACCGCCACACCACCGACCAGCACCAGGGCACGCTCGCCGCCACGCTCAACCTGGGGGCAGTGAGCCTCATCCCCCAGGTGCAGCTGCAGCACCAGCGCGAGCGTCTGACCTATGTGCGTGGCTTGCTCGATGTTGACAAGCAGCGCCACGAAAGCCTGTGGCTGCCGCAAATGACGCTGCGCTGGAAGGTAAAGCGCGGGCAATCGGTGGAGTCCGACTACGCCCTGCGCACCAGTCTGCCCGATTTGCTGGAAACCGTGCCTTATGTGGACAACACCAACCCGCTCTTTGTGATGCAGGGTAACCCGCTGCTACGCCGCACGCTCACCCACAGCGCTGGGCTGCGCTATTACGCCAACATCATGAAGCACCAGCGTGTCATGTCGTTCGGACTGGACTTCAAACGCCTGTTGCACCCGCTGGGCGCCATGTATTTCTATAACGACCTGACGGGTGCCTACCGCCGCATGATGGCGAACACGGGCGGCAGCACAGAGTGGAAGGGCTCCGCCAACTATGAGCAGGCGTTAGGCGACTATGTGCGTCTGCAGAACAGGCTGGAAGCTGGCTACCAGCGCAGCCACGGTTTCCTCACAGCCCCCTACGAGGCCACCACGGCCGAGGCCAACCGCCGCAAGCGCACCTTTGTGAAGGAGTGCCCCGCCCTGTCGTTCGAAAAGGAAAACCTGTTTGTGGAGTTGGAGGCATCTTACCTGTTCAGCAGCCTGCGCTATGCCCCGCAGACGGTGAGCAACCAGGAACTGACGGACTACAGCCTCGACTTCACCGCCCGCTACAAGTGGAAGATATGGACGGCTGAAACGAACTTGGCACTGGAAGGGCACAAGGGCTACTCGGCCTCGGACATGAACCGTGCACGCCCCGATTGGTCGGTCACCCTTCACTGCAAGGTGCTGCACGGCAAGGGCGACGTGGCCCTGCAGGCCGACGACATACTGAACCGCCAGCGCTGGTATTGGTCCTCGCAGTCGGCCACCGAGCGTACGGAGACCTCCACCGACTACCAGCACCACTGGCTGCGCCTCTCCTTCACTTACAACTTCGACGCGAAGGGAGGGAAAAACAAGAAAGGGAAATAACGTAATACCTATATATTACTATAAATCTCTATACTGCGCATTAACCACTTGGCCGATCCATTGGATGCCGCTGTCATTATATGTAGCGTAACGCCTCATTCGCTTGGGTCGTTTTTGTTTTGCAGGAGGTAGAGTTCCTTTTGGTGCTCAATCTCCTTGCGCAGGTCCTCATTGGTCGGCATACAGGTTTTGTATTTGGCGGCAAACAACTGCTCGCTGCCGTGGAGAATGGAGTAGCGGGCAATATCCTTGTCTGTTTCGGAGCACAGCACGATGCCAATGGTGGGGTTGTCGCCTTCGGTGAGTTTCAACTCGTCGAACATACGGCGATACATATCCATCTGCCCCACATCCTGATGCGTGATTTTGCCGATTTTGAGGTCTATGAGCACATAGCATTTGAGCACTACATTATAGAACACAAGGTCTATATAGTAGTCGCTCGCTTCGGTGCGGATAAGTTGCGGTAGATATGCGTCCAAAGCAGATTTGGAAATCGCGATTTCCAAATCTCAATGTCGGGTATCAAGAGGTAGAATTTGCGGAAAGAACGAAGGTATCTTGCCGAGAAGCCACTGCCAAAATCGTGGGTGAGCACTTTGGCTCAATGTCCTTGATGTCGGCGGTGATGTCGGCCATCGTGCGAAGTTGCACGGGTTTGTAGAAATACTTGGTGAAGGAAAGTATAAACAACGTCTGGCCACCTTGCCGTCAGTCCCAGGCATGCACGTGGCGGGGCGCCATCTTGAGGCGGTAGGCGCTGCTCGCCGCGAGTGAGAGCACGCTGAAGCGCACATCGGGGCACACGGCAAGGATGGCCTGCATGCACGACTTGAGGGTGTAGCCGTAGGTGATGACGTCGTCGACGAGCACCAGGTGGCGGCCCTGCAGTTGCTCGGGATGGCGCACAGCAAACAGCTGCTGCACGTTCGCGTGCCGCTCCTGCTGCGAGAGGTGCGTTTGCGAGGGGTTGTGGCGCACACGCACCACCGCCGTGGTGTTGACGGGCAGCCCCGTCAGTTGCGCGATGCCCTCCGCCAGGCGTTCGCTCTGGTTGTAGCCACGCTGGTGGAGTCGCTGCGGCGAAAGGGGGACGGGCAGCAGCATGTCGGCGCCGCTGAAAAAGTCGGTGCCCTGCAGGTCGGCGGCCAGCATGCGTCCCCAGGCTACGGCCACCTTGGGCTTATCGTAATACTTGATGGCGAGCAGCATGCGACTGTAGGCCGAGGCGGCTTCATAGTACATCAGAGCATGGGCGCGGCACACGGCCGGCGCCTCGTGCACCCCCGGCTTCACCTCGGCAAAGTGGCGCTCAAGCACGTTGTTCCTTGCGCCCTTCCATCCCGTGCGGGGCAGGTGGCTGAGACACACGCCACACAGCCACTGCTCGCCGGGTGAGAGCACCGTACCGCACACCGTGCAGGTGCGGGGCACGAGCACTTGCAGCAGACTGTCGAGCCACGTTTTCAAACGCATAGGCCAAGGGCTAAGGGGAGTTACTCGCTCATGCCGTCGTCGCCCGTGGTGTCCTGCTGCTTGTCGCGCACAATGCTGGCAGCACCGCCGTCGAGGGGGATTTCGACAATGAAGGCCGGACCTTCCTCAATGCCCACCTGCCCTATCTGGGCGCCGAGGCGCAGGGCGTGGGCATCGCTGCGCTCGCTGTCGAAGGCCATACCCAGTAGCACGCAGCCCACCGTTTCCTGTTCGGTGGCGAAACCTGCGAAAGCCTCACGGGTGAAAGCATGGGAGTAGAAAGGTTTGCCGTCGGCAGTAATGTCCACCTGCACACGGTTGTCGTAGTACTGTTTGCCCACCTCGTCGGTCACCACGGGCAGTTGCTGGTCGGCTTCACGCTTCACGGTTATCTCGAAGTGCTTGCCCGCCAGCGTGGCGGTGTAAGTGTTGGTCAGCGCGGCCTCAGCATAGGGCGCGTTGCTCTGGCTGGAGGCGGTGGTGTCGGCGGCGGACGCAGCGTGGTCGGTTTTGCTGCCGCAGGAGCAGCACAATGAAAGTGCTGCCAGGGTCATGGTGGCTGTGAAAGCTATTTTACGCATAAACATTGAGAATGGAGCACAGGCCGCATGCCGCACGTGCTGCATGCCTTGCCGTGCATTTTTTTTGAGACGGCAAAATAACAAAAACTTGTGCAGGTGGGCAAGAAAGGAATACAAAGAGTGGCAGGCCGATGCCTTTTTGAATACCTTTGCACGCATGAAATTGCTTAGATGATGTTCCAGAAAATGCCTTTCACCCTCCTGCTGACGCTGCTGTGGCTGCTGCTTGCGGCCACTGCGTGCCGCCGCAGTGCGCAGTCCGAAACAGTCGCCACGCCCGCCGACAATGTGGCACAGCCCGGTCTGCAACCGCTCGTCAACCAGGTAGCACGCCATGCCCGGCTCTACACCTACGAGGCCCACGTGCACAAAATCGTGACCTACTCCGACGACCCCACGCTTGAGGGCCACGTGCTGCATGTGCCCTTCAAGGTGCCGGCCCGCCTGGGCAACCGCAAGGTGGCCATTCCGCTCGACGTGACACTGCAAGCCTACGTCGACTTCACGCATTTCGGTGCCGAACAGGTGGAGCGCACCGACTCGTCCATCGTCATCACGCTGCCCGACCCCGTCATCGTGGCCACGGCGAGCAAGGTGGACCACCGCGGCACGCGCCAGTACATCGACGGCCTGCGCAACCGCTTCAGCGAGGCCGAACTCTCGGCGCTTGCCCGGCAGGGAGTCGACTCCATTGTGCAGCACACGCCCCTCTTCGGTCTGCAACCGCTGGCCGAACGCAGTGCCACCACCACCCTCGTACCCATGCTGCGCCGCATGGGTTACAGCGAGGAGCAAATCACCGTGCGCTTCCGCAAACGTTTCAGTGAGGCCGAACTGCGGAGCTTCATCATCCGACATTGACACGACCATGACACCACGCATGCTTTCATTCTTCAAACACCTTGTGCGCTACTGGTGGGTGTGGGCCGCCCTCATCGCCCTGCTGGGCACGGCCTGGCTGCTGCGCGAAGTGCGCACCTCGCCGCCCGTAGCCGTCGGCGTGCAGCGCACCACCCACATCGACGTAACGGCTGAGGAAATCACCCGTCTGCGCGAAATAGGGCAATGGGAATTTCTCACCGTGAGCACGGAGGAAATGGTGGAGTGGCACCGCAGCCGCACCTTCGGCAACGACCACATGGTGCGCATCTACCAAGGCCGGCTGCGGCTGGGCTTCGACACCCGCCAGTTGCGCCCCGACTGGTTCCGTGCCGAAGGCGACAGCATAGCCCACCTCACGTTGCCGCCCGTAGGTCTGCTCGACGAGAACTTCATCGACGAGGCTCGCACACGCACCTTCTACGAAAAGGGCACTTGCCCGCCCGACACCCTCGAACGCCTCTACCACACGGCCCAGCAGCGCATGCGGCAGCGCGGCCTCAGTGCCCGCCACCTGCACGACGCCGAGGAGAACGCCCGCAGGCAGTTCACGCAAATTTTCCAGGCCTTGGGCTACAGCCAATGCCACATCACGTTTAAGAAATGACACGCCGTCTCCTTATTGCCTCCTCTATATATAATGGTGTGCTGCGCCTGCTGGCCGTGGCCTGCGGTGCTGCGGTGCTCGCCGCCTGCCACCACGACGCCGACGCGCCCGCCACCGGCTCGTTGCGCCGCGTGGTGGTGGTCTACATGGCTGCGCAAAATTCGCTCGGCGCACTGCGTCAGCACGTGGAGGACTCTACCGAAATCATGGCCGGCCGCCGCTACCTGCACCCGCACGACCGCGTGCTCCTCTTCATTGACGATGAGGCAGCGCCGCGGCTCTACAGCATCGACCGCGAGCACGACAAGCCGCAACTGCTGCGCCACTGGACGCACGATGCCTGCAGCACCGACCCCGCCACGCTGCGCGAGGTGCTGACGCTGGCGGGGCAGGCATTTCCCGCCCAGCAATACGGCCTCGTGCTGTGGTCGCACGCCGACGGCTGGCTGCCGCCCACCAGCACCGACTACGGCGGCTACGGCTCGCCTTTGGCCACCACACACCGCCCGCAGAGCTTTGGCATTGACAGCGGCCCCGACGGCAATATGAGTAACACCGGGGCTGAAATGGCGGTGGACGACATAGCCCGCGCCGTGCACGGGGCGGGGCTGCACCTGCGCTACATCTTCATGGACTGCTGCCTGATGCAGACGCTCGAAACGGCCTACGCCCTGCGCCAGGTGTGCGACTACATCACGGCCTCGCCCGCCCCCATACCCGGCAGCGGCGCCAACTACGAGCACCAGTTGCGCAACGGGCTGCTGGCCGACGACCCCACCGCCATGGCGCGCACCTACCTGGCCGACGTGCAGGACGAGGCGCAGCAGACCAACTACGGCGACTTCGGCCTGGTCATTTCGTGTCTGCGCACCGACCGCCTCGACGCCTTGGCCGCCGCCCTGCATGCCGCCCTGCCCCACGCCACCCTGGCGGGGCACACCGAGGCCGACATGACTAACGTGCTGCACTACCTGACCTACAGCCCGAGCTACGGCTACCGCCCGCACAGCTACGACGCCCGCCAGGCCCTCAGCACCCTGCTGCCGGCAGCGCAGCAAACGGCCGTGCTGGCCTGCCTCGACGACGCCATGGTGTGGCGCGGAGCCACAGAGGCATGCTGGATAGGGCCGCACGACTGGCAATTTGCACACATCGACACCGCCGCCGGCCACTATGCCGCCGTGAGCATGTTTGTGCCGCAAAGCATCTACACCACCCAGGCCGCCCGGTGTGGGTATGGCGACCTCAACCAGGCTTTCCAGTCCACCGCATGGTACGCCGCCTGCGGCTTCTCGTCCACCGGCTGGTGAGGCGCCGTGCCCCGCACACACCCCATCCCCGCCGCATCTCCGGCATCCTGTCTCAGGAGGCAGTCCCATTCCCACGGGCTGCCTCCTGTGCTGTATCGGACTGCGCGCGGCCCAACAAGGCGTAATCATCCGTCAACCGCCTTTTTTCCACGTCTTTCATCACGCATTGTTGTAACGGAATACCGTGCTGCGGAGGCGGGAATATTTTCAAGAAAAACGGAAACGCTTGAAAATTTTTTTCCATGCCTTGAAAAAATTTTTTCAAGCGTTGAAAAAACTTTTTCAAGCGTTGGAAAAAATTTTTCCAGCATTGCCCATTTATTTTGAAAAAATGTAGGGCAAACAAGGCGCCATAGAGGCGGAATGGCAAGGCTGAAATTCATTCGACCTTTTTTCGCCATGGCATCGATCAAGGCCTTCCGGCTTTGGGCGAACTCATTACGCCCCAGATTTTGGGTGCACGTGCCGCATCACCTTGACACGCATGAGCCGCGTACGTGCCTCGACCAACGAAAACAGGAGGCGACCCTGCGATGGGGGCACCTCCTGTTTTCAGTATTTATTCTCAACACGTGTTTCCGTGTTACAGGCGCAACGCCTCGGGCCACTCGGCCATGGCTCCTTGCTGCGTGCACACGTAGGCCGCCAACTGCACGGCATGTTCGTGTGCCACGCCAACGGGTGCGCCTTTCAGCAAGTCGGCCACTAAGGTGGCGGTGAAGCTGTCGCCCGCGCCCACGGTGTCGGCCACCTGCACCAGCGGCGTGACGCGGAACGACGTTTCGACGGGCGTGAAGATGTAGCTGCCGTTGCTGCCGCAGGTGAGCACCAGCATGTCGAGGCTGAAGCGCTCCATGAGGAGGCGGCACTGCTGCTCCACCAGCGGCGTGCCGAGACGCAGCAGTTCGCTCACAATGACCAGTTCCTCTTCGTTAATCTTGAGCACGTTGGCACGCTGGCACGAGGCTTCAATCACGTCGATTGAGTAGAAGTGCTGGCGCAGGTTGATGTCGAACACTTTGAGGCGACCCTGTTCTGAGGGCATGGCGTCGAGAAAGCGGTAGATGCAGTTGCGCGACACCTCGCTGCGCTGGGCCAGCGAACCCCAGCACACGGCCTGCGCGTTGCGGGCCAGTTCGTCGAGAGCGGGCGTAAAGGGAATGTTGTCCCAAGCCACGCCTTCGCAAATGTCGTACTGCGGAATGCCCCCCTCGCTCAGGGTGACCTGCACCACGCCCGTGGGGAAGTCGACGCGGGCCACGGCGTCGGTATTGAGGCCCTTTTGCTGCAGGGTCAGCAGGGTTTCGTCGCCCAGGGCATCGCGCCCCACGGCGCTCACTACGCGGGCATCCATGCCGGCTTGGCCAGCGTGAAAAGCAAAGTTGGCGGGTGCGCCGCCTATTTTACGGCCTTCGGGCAGCACGTCCCAGAGTGCTTCGCCCATACCTATTACAAGAGGTTTGTTCATGGCAGATGTATTTTTCAGTGTGCACATATAAGGTTTAACGATTTGACTTCAACTTGACAGCGAGCAGCACAAGGTAACATGCTGCCACGGCCATCACAATCACGGCTCCCTGCTGCCCGATGGCATCGGAGGCGAGCCCCATGATGAGGGGGAATACGGTGCCGCCAAAGAGGCCCATAATCATGAGGGCACTCACAGCGTTGGCCTGCCGCTCCTCATGCTGCAAGGCGGCTGCAAAGATAATGGGAAACACGTTGCTGTTGCCCAGTCCGATGAGGCCGATGCAAACGTAGAGCGCCATTTCGTTGCGCACCACCATCATGCAGCCCAATGCGGCCAGCATGAGCACGCTGCTCACCACCAGCACACGGCGGGGTGCGAAGCGCTGCATCACCACGCTGCCCAGCAGGCAGCCGGCCGTGCGGCACACAAAGTAGACGCTGGTGGCGAAGCTCGCGGCGGCGAGGCTCAAACCGGCATAGTGCATGAGCAGACGCGGAGCGGTGGTGTTGGTGCCCACATCGATGCCCACGTGGCACATGATGCCGCAGAAGGCCAGCAGAATGAAGGGGTTGCGCAGCAGAGCCAGGGTGGAACCCACGCCGACGCTTGTGGCCGACGGACGCTCATCGATGGGTGTGGCCGAGAGCACCAGCACAGCCAGCACGGCCACAAAGCCATACACGAGGAAGAGGATGCGCCAGTCGAGGCCCAGCATGGGCAGACCGCCCGTGGCACCCCAGGCTGCGAGGAGCGGAGCTACGAACGAGGCAATGGCTTTGACAAACTGGCCGAAGGTGAGCGTGGGGGTGAGTTGGCGGCCCGTCACGATGTCGGACACGAGGGGATTGAGCGATGTTTGCATGAGCGTGTTGCCGATGCCCAGCAGCGAGAAGGCCACGAGCATGAGGGCATAGCTACTGCCGGTGAGGGGCAGCACGAGGGCTGCGAGCGTCACCACGAGCGAGAGCAGCACGGTGCGTTTGCGCCCAATGCGGCTCATGAGGATGCCTGTGGGCACGGAGAAGAGCAGGAACCAGAAGAAGACGAGCGAGGGGAAGAGATTGGCCTGCGCATCGGAAAGGCTGAGGTCGCGTTGCACGTAGTTGGCGGCTATGCCCACGAGGTCGACAAAACCCATGGCAAAGAAGCAGAGCATGACGGGCAGCAGGCGCATTTTATTTTGTGTAGCCATAAAGCGTTATATTGTTCAAGAAATGAAAAGCGGGTGGAAAGATGAGTCAGGGAAAACTTAAAAGCAAGCGAAGCTGCCGGACCGTGACACAGGTGTGTTAATCCTAATCACAAAACTTTTTACCTTAATGTTTCACCTGTCTGTGCGTATGCGTCAAGTGGCCACGACTGGCAGGCTTCGGCTTGCTATCCTAACTTATCTATATCAATTGTGTTGGTTCTATTTGGCCTGAGGCTCGGAAGACTGCAGGGGATAGACGGCTGCACCCGTGACTTGTGCCTCGGCGTCGCTGAAGAAGCGCACGCGGTCGTAGGGCTTGGTGGGGAAGACGAGGTTCGTCATGGCCACGCGGCCGCCGTCGACAAAGAGTTCGAGTGAACTGCGGTCGGCAAAGATGCGCACGGCGTGTGCCTTGTTCACATCGGGCACGGGAGCCCAGGTGGCGTGGGCAAAGTCGTTGACGTAGTGCAGCAGACCGTCGATGCAGGCGCGGCGGGTGGCATCGGTTTCCAACTGGTGCGGCTGTATGTCCTTGCCGAAATCGACGATGCCGCTCTCGGCGCGGTCCATCACCACGCGGCTGTTCTCGGCGTCGAAGTAGATGAGCGTTTTCTCACCCCCGGCATTGCTCAGTTCCACGCCGCTGCGCCCCTTGGCTGCGGGCTGCATGGTGAAGTTGAGCTCGAAGGCGCCGTTGTCGGCCACATTTTCTACGTTCTTTTCACCCAACTTGAAGTTGCCTAAATCCAACTTCGTGCCACGCAGGGCGTCGAGTTCCTTGACGGGTGCGGCGCTGAGCAGCAACTGGCCGTCGGCGGCGGTGTAGAGCGTGAGTTCGCGCGGCAGGGCGTTGGCCGAACGGAACTGGCCCTTGGAGGGTGTGAGGTTAGCATACTGCCAGTTGCTCATCCAGGGCATGGCAATGGTGCGGTCGCCGGTGTTGGAGTAGCACACGGTGGCATAGTGGTCCTTGCCCCAGTCGAGCCATTTTACGCAGTTGGGCTTGGTGTCGCAGGTGAAGCGGTGGCCGTCGAAGTCGCCCACAAAGTACATGGTGCCGCTGCCGCCAAAGACAAAGCCGGGGTTGATGTTGACAATCATAACCCACTTCATGTGCTGCTTGTTGCCGTCGACGGGCAACTGAATGAAGTCGGGGCACTCAAACTGGTTGGGCTGCGGGCCGTAGCCAGCGCCCCACTCGCTCATGTAGTCCCAGTGCTTGAGGTCGCGGCTCTCGTAAAAGCGCATGTTCTTGTCGGCGCTGACGATCATGACCCACTTTTCCTGGGGAGCGTACCAGAAAACCTTGGGGTCGCGGAAGTCCTCGAGGCCGTCGAAGGGCGTGACGATGGGGTTACCCTCATACTTGGTGAAGGTGCGGCCGTTGTCGGTGCTGTAGGCCATGCACTGCTGCTGGCGCTGGTGGCCCGGCGTGGTGTTGCGGTGCGAGGTGTAGAAGGCGATGATGTTGTCGCGCCCTGTGCCGGCCGAGTTGCGGCTGTCGACGATGCACGAACCGCTGAAGATGTGGCCCATGGTGTCGCGGGCAATGGCGGCGGGCAAGTGTTGCCAGTGCACGAGGTCGCGGCTCACGGAGTGCCCCCAGTGCATGTTGCCCCACACGGAGCCGTAGGGATTGTACTGGAAGTAGAGGTGGTACTCGCCGTCCTTATACACCAGGCCGTTGGCGTCGTTCATCCAGCCGTAGGCGGGCGTGTGGTGGTAGACGGGGCGGAACACCTCGCGGTTGGTTACGTCGAAGGTGTCGGCCAGTTCGAGGTGCTGCCAAGCCAGTGCCTGCTGCGCCAAACCGCGAATGACGATGGAGTCGCCGCCCTGGCCGCTCAGGGGGAAGGGCACGGTGTAGTCGACCTTATCCACGGCCAGACGCACGTCCATGGGCACGTCGCCCAGCATGACCTGTGCCTCCGACTGGCGTTCCTCGATGGGGAGCAGCAGGTAGCGGGCCTTGCTGTCGATGTGGGCCACCGTGAGGGTGTCGCCTTGATGTGTGAGACGTATGGCCTCGCCCTGCTCGGAGCAGGCGCTGAGGGTGAAGGCGACGGCGGCTACGAAGCCAGTTGCGAGGGTGTGCGAAGTGATGCGTTTCATGGTATTTTCAAGTGAAATGGTTTTCATAATATATATATAAAGGAGAGGGAGCGGGCGGCGGACAGTGCTGACGGCCGCCCGACCCAAGGAGAGATTTAGAAGTTGATTTTGGCAGAGAACTCCACGGTGAACGGACGGATGTAGCTGCCAGCCATCCAGGCGCCGTTGTACTGCGCAGCGTCGGCCTTGTCCACCAGTTCGGCACCGGCTATGCTGCCCTTGGCACCCGTCTGGTTGAGGAAGTTGATGACGGTGGCGCCCAGCGTGCAGTGCTTGTTGGCTTTCCACTCCACACCGCCGAAGGTTTCCCAGCGTCCGTTGAAGTAGTAGGCGTTCTTGATGTTGGCGTAGGTTTTCGAGAAATAGCGGAAGGAAGCCCACACACGCAGCGCATCGCCCAGGAAGGTGTAGCTTGGGTCAATCTCGATGAGCACCTTGGGAATTTCGGTCACGATGTTGCCCGTAGCGTTGATGCCGCTCACAGTGCCGTCGCTGAAGGTGACACTCGTTTCGTACTTCTTGTACTTGGGCATCTGGTAGGTGAAGAGCAGGTGGAGGTCGAAGCCCTTGAAGGGTTTGAGCACGGCGTCGGTGGTCCAGCCAATGGTCTGTATGTCGTAGGTCAAGGCCGAGGCTTTCACATCGTGGTCATCGTTGGGGTTGATGAGGTTGAGCGTGGAGTTGTTGTTGGTCTTTCCGATGTAGGAAACGAGCGAGGTAAGGCTCAGCCACTTGTTGTTGTAGTAAATGCCTGCGCGGCCCAAGGGGATGCTGATGCGGCCGGTGTTGGGCATTTCGGCGGGTGAGAACTCATTGAGTTTGGGGCGCTGGGTGTTGTAGGTAAAGTCGCCCGTCAGGCCGAAGTGCTCGTTCACCTTAAAGGTCAGCGCGGCGGTGAAGGCCATGTTCAGCCAGTCGAAGCTGAAAGGCGTGGGGGCAATGGTGGTGCCGTCGGGAGCGGTGGCGCCCAGGTGGTAGCCGGCGAAGCGGCCTACGTATTTACCATCGGCGTTGCGCACGGCGGCATTTTCGCCCTCACTGTGTTGCCATTCCAAGCGTGCGCCGTAGTAAACGTTCCACTTGGGCGTGATGTTCCAGTCGTGCGTGGCGTAGAGGGCGAGTTTGTTTTCGTGGCCCTTGTAATACTCCGAGGCGTTCTGGTTGAAGTTGTAGTAAGGGGTGTTGCCGTAGTAGTGCGTCTTGTCGGTGGAGGTGCCGTAGAGCATGCGGGGCATGGCCTCCACGGTGTGGTCGTACATGGTGGTGCACGAAGCGTAGTCCGCGTTGTAGTGCCACTGGTTCAAGCCCACACGCCACGAGTGGCGCTGGCTTTGGCGCTGCAGTTCGGTGGTGAGGAAGGTTTCGTCGATGCGGCCGCGGTTGAAGCACGACATGCGGCTCTGCACGTGGCCAGCGTAGGGGGTTAAACTGCCGTCGGCTTGTTTGAGCATATAGCCTGCCGAAGCATCGACCTCCGACATGGCCATGGGCGTCTGATAAAGGTAGGAGCCGAGGGCGTGGTCATACTTCAGGCGTGTGTTCCACTCCAGCCCGTTCTTCCAGCGGTAGGTGTTGAGCAGCGTAATCTGGTTGCCGCGACTGGCTGTGGCGTCATAGAGGCTGATTTCCTTCACCTGGCCGTCGCGCATATCCATATAAAGTATCTTCGACTGGTTGGGCAGGTAGGAGGTTGTGCCTAAGGAGAAGCCGGGTATCTCCTTCACCGAACCGTCGCCCACGTAGATGAAGGGTGCGCCCGTGGTGGCGTTCGAGAGCCAGTGGCTGTTGCTGTAATGATAGATGGCAGAGAGGCGGCCACGGCCCTTAGCATAGTCCTTGGTGAGGGCAAATTTATAAATCTCGGTGCGGTCCTGATATTGTGCGAAACGCAATTTGAAGGTGCCGGGGTCAAAGTTCTGGTAAGCGCTGCCGCTGTAATACCAGCCGCGCCCCAGCGCGCCGTAGGCATTCACGTCGAACTGCTGCTTGCCGAAGTGGTTGGTGTTGTAGTTCACCGAGCCGGCGAAGGGGCGCTTGGCGTCAGTGCCGAGCTGTCCCCACGAGTTCACGGCATAGCCAATGTTGCCCGTAGTGATGGCGGTTTCTGAAATCTTGAGCAGTCCCGTGTGCTGCAGGCTGCCGTCGCCGCGCCAGTGGGTGTTGATGTTGTGGGGGTTGGAGTTGTAGACTACGGGCAGGCCGTTTTCGAGTACGTTGACGTCGCCGCCCGGCAGACCGATGGATATTTCGCGCGGTCCGTTGGCGCTGGCGGCGTTGAGCATCACGTTGCGGCCGCTTTCTTCGGTGGCACGTGATTGCAGCGTGTCGCTCTTTTCACTTTGTGCCTCGCAAGGCAGGGCCATGAGGGCGCAGGCCAGCAGGGGCCAGGCACCGTGCGGCCACATCGGAGTGGTTGTCCGGTTTTTCATAGTAAAAGAATGGATAAAAAATAAAAGATGAAATGGACTTTCTCGCATCAGCAGCCACCGTGTCGCATCGTCCCACAAGGAACAGGGCAGCACAGAGGGCTGTGTGAACGGTGCAAAAGTAGAGCGGGCTGGCCGCAACGTGCAAAACGCATGTTCCAAAGGCTTGTAAACATGTTGCAATGCAACAGAATTGACAGGAAATGCATCATTTGTTGCCTATACAAGGCCTTGGGGGACGATTTTTCATGAAACATTCTTACATTTGCCCCCATTAACACGCCTTCACGGCCTCTTGTTCACCTTATGTCTTCATTCCCCACCCTCCCCCTCCGACCTTTCTGGTTGCCCGCACTGCTGTGCTGCCTGTGGCTTGCTTGCGGTTGCCAGCGGCAGTCGCCCACGCTGCGTATCGGCGTGGCGCAATGCAGCGATGACTCTTGGCGGCACAAAATGAACAGCGAAATGCGCACCGTGGCTGCCACACGCCACGACGTGACGCTGCACTTCAGGCACGCTCACGACAACAGCAGCCTGCAGGTGGCGCAAATCGACAGTTTCATTGCCGAGGGCGTCGACCTCATCATTCTTGCCCCCAACGAGGCCGAAGCCGTGAGTCCCGCTGTGGAGCGGGCATGGCATGCTGACATACCCGTCATCGTGGTGGACCGCCAGGTGAGCACCCCGCACTTCACGGCCTACGTGGGTGCCGACAACCTGCAGGTGGGCCGCGAGGCAGCGCAGTGTCTGGCCGCGCAGCACCCGCAGGGCGGCACCGTGTGGCAGGTGACAGGCCTGAGCAGCAGCACGCCGGCGGCCGAACGTACTCGCGGGTTTGCCGACGAAATGGCCCGCCACCCGCAGTTCACACTGCTGCCTGCTGCCGACGGCGGATGGAAGCCTGACAAGGCGGCCCAGGCGGCGCGCCAGCTGCTGGCCTCGGGCGTGCGGCCCGACTTCATCTTTGCGCAAAACGACCCCATGGCGGCTGCCGTGCATAAGGTCATGGCAGAGCACGGGCTGCACCCCGCCATCATCGGTGTAGACGCGCTCGACGGCAATGGCCTGGGCCTCGACCTCATACAGGACGGACGGCTGGAGGCCACCATGTACTACCCCACCGCCGGCGACCGCGTGATGGACCTCGCCCTGCGACTGCTTGACGGCAAACCCTACGCCCACACCGAACCTCTGAGCACGGCACTGGTGACCAAGGACAACGTGGCCCTGTTCCGCCGCCAAGCGCGTGAAATGGTGGAACGCGAAGCCCGCATCGATGCGCTGGCACAACAACTCGACACCACGCTCAGCCAGTATCACACGCAGCGGCTCCTGCTCTTCGCCGTGCTGGGCGCCATTCTGCTCGTGCTGGCACTCTTTGCCATGGCGCTGCGTGCTTATTGGCAGAAAATAAAATGGACACGGCGGCTCGAAGCGCAGAACAAACTGCTCGCTCAGCAGCGCGACGAACTGGTGCGCATGTCACGCCAGGTGGAGCAGGCCACGCAGTCGAAGCTAAACTTCTTCACCAACGTGTCGCACGACTTCCGCACGCCGCTCACCCTCATTGCCAGCCCCATCGAGCAGTTACTGGCCGCAACGCCCCCCGACTCGCAAGAGCGCGACCTGCTGCTCACGGCACAGCGCAACGTGGCCGTCATGCTGCGCCTCGTAGGACAGATTTTAGACATCCGCCGCATCGAGTCGGGCCGCATGCCCATGCATCTGAGCCGCGTGTCAGTGGCGCAAAGGGTGCAGGAGTGGACAGGCAACTTCCAGCCCATGGCCGCGGCACACAGCATCACCCTGACCACCAGCACCGAGGGCTGCGAGGGCATGCCCCAAACCCTGTGGCTCGACGAGGAAAAGGTGGAACGCATCCTCTTCAACCTGCTGAGCAACGCCTTTAAGTTTACACCCGAGGGCGGCCACATCAGCGTCAGTGCCTCCATCAGCATCACCACCAGCGGCCACTGCCTCACCCTGAGCGTAGCCGACTCGGGACGCGGCCTCACGGAGCACGAGGCGCAATGCGTCTTCCAGCGCTTCTACCAGTCGGACGACTGCCACGGCGGCTCGGGCATCGGGCTCTCGGTGGCACGCAGCTTTGCGCAGTTGCATGGCGGCGACATCGCCGTGCAGAGCCACGGCGCGGGGCAAGGCTCCACCTTCGTCGTTACCCTGCACGAGCAGCCCGCTCCCGTCGACGGGCAGGAGCAAGCTGCAGGACAAGGTGCCCTGCACATTAACCCCGTCGAGGTGATGCCCGCCATACACCCAGCCACTGACCCCCACACGCCGCAGCCTGCCGCAGCCGAGGGCACGCCGCAGGAGGCACGCCCACTGCTGCTCGTCATCGACGACAACGCCGACATACGCTCTTACCTGCAGCGCATGCTGCAAAACGACTTCCGCGTCATCACCGCCGCCGACGGGGCCGCGGGACTGGCCGCCGCACGCAAGCACCACCCCGACGTGATAGTGTGCGACATGATGATGCCCGTGATGGACGGCATGGCCTGCCTGCGCGCCCTCAAGGCCGACGACGACACGGCGGGCACGCCCGTGGTGATGCTCACTGCCTGCGCCCTCGACGAGGAACGCGTGGCGGGCTACGAGGGCGGCGCCGATGCCTACATAGCCAAGCCCTTCAGTTGCGCCGTGCTACGTGCCCGCTTGCTGGGCATCTGCGAAAACCGGCGCCGACTGCGCGCCCTGCTGTCGCAAGGCACTGGACTGCCGCCACAACTGGCCGTGCCCGACACCGACAAGCACTTTGCCAACCAACTGCGCCAATGCATGGAGCAGCACCTGGCCGACACAGAATACGGCGTGGAACAGATGGCACGCGACATGGCTTACAGCCGCACGCAGCTCTACCGCAAGGTGAAGGACCTCACAGGGCTCTCGCCCCTCGAAATCATGCGCAAGGCCCGATTAAGCCGCGCCCACGACCTGCTGCTCCGCGGCATGGCACCCGCCGAGGTGGCCTACGCCACAGGCTTCTCCACCCCATCCTATTTCAGCAAATGCTACCGTGCGGAATATGGCCACACCCCCTCTGAAACCATGGGGCACACAGCCGCAGCAGAGGACTGAGACCCGCACAAAAAGCAGTGCACCAAGCATGTGCGGCCTTCAAAACACGCAGGAGGGAAAGGCTTCGGGCTTCCCTCCTGCTTCATTCTGTCCCACTGGAGTGCATCTTTGCTCCAAGGCTTCTGACGATAGCGTAGGGCTGGGCAAAGCTATGAGAAGAATTTTAAGGAAGACGCGTGAAACAGGCGAAGAGCGGGCCGAAGGGCGGAGAAAATGATTGACAAAATGCGAAAACGCGTAAAGTAAACTGTATAAAGCATTTAGCCATTTCCGAGAAGCACCTTTTCGTGACAACATGCGGCCTAAGTGTTTGCCACGCCGGCACGGCACGTCTGCCACGCCGGCACGGCACGTTTGCCACGCCGGCATGGCACGTCTGCCGCGCCGGCGTGGCAAACCATTTTCGGCCTTTGAAGAATGGGAAAGTGGCTTGCAAAATCGGCAAGGTGCCTTCTCGTCAGGGCGCTGCATCGCTTGGGGCGCGTAGTGCGTAAACGATGCGGGCATGGGTGGCGAAGAGGGGTGGATACGAGGCACGGCGCTTTACGCAGGTAGTAACGCGACGCTTTACACAAAATCACCGCCCCGTCGCTTCGGATGCGAAGTGACGGGGCGGTGTATAGGTTGGCCGCGCGGTGCGGCGATGTGGCCTGTCGAGAGGATTAGTTGTTTTCGGGGCGAAGCTTGCGCACGGTTTCGCCAGCGCGCCACATTTCGCTCTCGCGCAGCGCCTTGAGTTCGGCCTCAAGACCTACACGGTAGTCGGGCTTGGAGTTGCTGTCGATGCTGATTTGTGCTTCGTTACCCGATGCCACGCTCTGGTAGAGACGCTCCATGACGGGCTTGATGGCGTCGTGGAAGGGACCCATCCAGTCGAGCGCGCCGCGCTGGGCGGTGGTGGAGCAGTTGGCATACATCCAGTCCATACCGTTCTTACCAATCATGGGGATGAGCGACTGGGTGAATTCCTCCACGGTTTCGTTGAAAGCCTCAGAGGGGGTGTGGCCGTGCTCGCGTAGTGTTTCGTACTGGGCAAGGAAGAGGCCCTGCACGGCTCCCATGAGCGAACCGCGCTCACCGGTGAGGTCGCTGGTGGCCTCGCGTTTGAAGTCGGTTTTGAAGAGGTAGCCCGAGCCGATGCCTACGCCCAGAGCGAGCACCTTGTCGGTGGCGTTGCCCGAGTGGTCTTGATAAACAGCGTAGGAGGAGTTGAGGCCGCGGCCCTCGAGGAACATGGTGCGGAGCGAGGTGCCTGAGCCCTTGGGGGCTACCATGATGACGTCGATGTCGGCGGGGGGCACAACCCCCGTGCGGTCGTTCCAGGTGATGGCGAAGCCGTGCGAGAAGTAGAGCGTTTTGCCCGCGGTGAGGTGGGGCTTGATGCTGGGCCAGAGCTGCATTTGTGCAGCGTCGGAGAGGAGCATGCACACGATGGTGCCCTTTTCGGCGGCTTCCTCGAGGGAGAAGAGCGTTTCACCAGGTACCCAACCGTCGGCCACAGCCTTTTCGTAGGTTTTACCCTGACGCTGGCCTACGATGACGTTGAAGCCGTTGTCGCGCAGGTTGCAGGCCTGGCCCGGCCCCTGCACGCCGTAGCCGAGCACGGCGATGGTTTCGTTTTTGAGCACTTCACGCGCTTTTTCCAAGGGGAACTCTTCGCGGGTCATCACTTCTTCGATTACGCCGCCAAAATTTAATTGTGCCATGTGGGAAATGTGTTAGTTGTTGTATTGTGAATGTTTGATTGTTCAGAGGTCGAGGGGTTGCTCGCCGGCGCGTTTTTCCTCCTGCCTCAATTCGAGGAATTCCATCAGTTCTTCGCGCCGGCTCTTGGTGACGGCCACGGGGCCCGAACTGACGTACTGCAGGAGGCAGCCGAAGCCCTTAAGCTTGTGGTAGAGTTCGAGCGTCTCGGTGGGCAGGCCCTCCTTCGACACGATGGCGTAGGTGGCGTTCACTTCCACGATTTTCCCGTCGTAGAGGCGGATGGCCTTCGAAATCTCGCGATTTTGGACGAGGCGGCCCGTGGCGATTTTGTAGAGCGCCTGGTCCATGACGTAGATTTCGTCGGAGGTAAAGAATTTGGCCTGTATGACGTCGATTTTCTTTTCTATCTGCTTGACCACCGTGCGGATGGTGGCCTCGTCGGTGCAGGTGGTGATGGTGTAGCGGTGAACGTGCTCGATGCCCGAGGGCGACACGTTGAGGCTTTCTATGTTGAGCTGGCGGCGCGTGAAGACGTTGGTGACGGTGTTGAGCACGCCGGCCAGGTTTTCAGAGAATACGATGATGGTATAAAGCATGGGCTTGGTGGCTAAAAGCTTTGATAGAAGGGTGGATGGGAGAGGCGGAAGGCCTGCGGCGGGAGGAGGTCAGCAGGTGAGCATCATGTCGTCGACGTCGTGGCCGGGGCAGCACATGGGGAGCACGTTGTCCTCCTCCATGACGGCGGCCTGCAGCAGATAGGGGCCGGGGGTGGCCAGCATCTCGGCCACAGCGGCTGAGAGGTCGGCGTGCTCGGTGACGGTGCGCACGGGGATGCGGTAGGCCTTGGCTATGAGTTCGTAGTCGGGATTGAGCATGGGGGTGAACGAGTAGCGCTTGCGGAAGAAGAGTTGCTGCCACTGGCGCACGTTGCCCAGGTAGTTGTTGTTGAGCAGGATGATTTTGACAGGCGACTGCTGCTCCATGATAGTGCCCAGTTCCTCGATGGTCATTTGCAGACCGCCGTCGCCCAAGAAGAGGCACACGGTGCGCTCAGGGGCGCCGAAGGTGGCACCAATGGCTGCGGGCAGACCGTAGCCCATGGTGCCCATGCCACCCGAGGTGACCACGCTGCGCGGTTCGGTGAACTTGAAGTAGCGGGCAGCCATCATCTGGTTCTGCCCCACGTCGGTGACGAGGATGGCCTTGTGGCCGCTGTGCTCGCTCACGCAACGCACCACCTCGCCCATGCGCAGCGGACCGCTGGCGGGGTGTATCTGCGGCTCGATGACCAGGTCGCGCTCCTGCTCGTCCCACGTGCGGAAACTCTCGCGCCACTCGCTGTGGTCGCGCTCCTCCAGCAGGGCTGTGACGGCGGGCAACGTCTGCTTGCAGTCGCCGAGGACGGCAAGGTCGACGTGCACATTCTTATCTATTTCAGAGGGATCAATTTCAAAATGAATCTTGACAGCCTGCCGGGCGTAGGTATCGAGTTTTCCCGTGATGCGGTCGTCGAAGCGCATGCCCACGGCAATGAGGAGGTCGCACTCCTGTGTCTTCTTGTTGGCACCCAGCGCGCCGTGCATGCCGAGCATGCCCACGTTGAGCGGGTGGTCGGAGGGCAGTGCCGAGAGGCCGAGCAAGGTGCGGCCAACGGGCAGTCCCGCTTTTTCCACAAATGCCTGCAACTCCTGCTGCGCGTGTCCCAACTCCACGCCCTGCCCCACGAGCACGAGGGGGCGCTTGGCCTTGTTGATGAGTGCGGCGGCCTTTTCCACAGCGCCCTTGGGCGTAGCCGGCACGGGCACGTAACTGCGAATGAAGTCGATGGTGCCGGGCACGTATTCAGCCATTTCGAGCTGGGCATTTTTCGTAAAGTCGAGCACCACGGGACCGGGGCGGCCGCTGCCCGCAATGTAGAAGGCGCGGTGAACGGCCCAGGCCACGTCCTTGGCCGAGCGTATCTGGTAGGACCACTTACTGATGGGCTGTGTGATGTCTACCACATCGCACTCCTGAAAGGCATCGGAGCCGAGCATTTGTGCGCCCACCTGGCCGCAGATGACAACGATGGGGGTGCTGTCCATCATGGCGTCGGCTATGCCCGTGATGGTGTTGGTGGCACCGGGGCCGCTGGTAACGATGCAGGCACCCGTGCGGCCGCTGACGCGGGCATAACCCTCGGCAGCATGGGCTGCGGCCTGCTCGTGGCGCACCAATATGTGGTTGAGGCGGTCGCGGTAGTCGTAGAGGGCATCATAAACGGGCATGATGGCACCGCCGGGGTATCCGAAAATCGTGTCTACGCCCTCATCGAGCAAGGCACGCATCAATATTTCTGCTCCTGTGATTTGTTGCATACAAGTTGTGATAGCGGGATGTGAAGCTGGAAAAGAGCCATGCGGTGGCCGCTGGCAGCCTTCCTTATTATACCTTATTTGTTGAGGCGCACTCCTTATATATATATACGTACGTAGAAGGAGGTGGCGCGGCGTGGTCAGTCGATGATACGCACACCGCCCTTGTCGGCGCTGGCCACCATGGAGGCGTAGGCGCGCAGAGCCTTCGACACCTCGCGCTTTCGCTGCAGGGGGCGCATGGGGCGCGCAGCCAGTTCGGCATCCGTCAGCTTGACGCTGATGCTGCGCGAGGGTATGTCGATGACGATGATGTCGCCGTCCACAATTTTGCCGATGGCACCGCCCGACGCGGCCTCGGGCGAGATGTGGCCGATGCTCAGACCCGAAGTGCCGCCTGAGAAACGGCCGTCGGTTATCAGGGCGCAGGCCTTGCCCAGATGGCGGCTCTTGATGTAGGAGGTGGGATAGAGCATTTCCTGCATGCCCGGCCCGCCCTTGGGCCCCTCGTGGGTGATGACCACCACGTCGCCGGCCTGCACTTCGCCGCCCAGTATGCCTTCGCAGGCTGCATCTTGCGAGTCGTAGACGCGGGCCGGCCCTTCGAAATGCCACAGGCTCTCGTCGACGCCCGCCGTCTTGACCACGCAACCGTCGGCTGCAATGTTGCCGAAGAGCACGGCCAAACCGCCGTCGCGGGTGTAGGCATGCTCCAAATCGCGGATGCAGCCCTCAGCGCGGTCGGTGTCGAGCGTGGGCCAGGTGGCGCTCTGCGAACCCATCTGCGTGCTGAATTTTCCCGCAGGGGCGCAACTGTAAATGCGCTGGGCTTCGGGATTGACCGCGGCACCCGTGATGCTGTATTTCTGCAAGTCGTCGCCCAGCGTGGCGCCGTTCACGCGGTAAGCCGTGAGGTCGAGCAGGTTGCCCTTGGCCAGTTCGCCGAGGATACCCATGACGCCACCGGCACGGTTGCACTCCTGCACGGAGTAGCGCGTGGTGTTGGGCGAGAGTTTGCACAAGCAGGGCACGCGGCGGCTCAGGGCGTCGATGTCCTGCATCTTGAAGTCTACGCCCGCCTCGTGGGCCACCGCCAGCAGGTGCAGCACGGTGTTGGTGCTGCCGCCCATAGCAATGTCGAGGGTCATGGCGTTCATGAAAGCCTGACGCGTGGCTATGCTGCGGGGCAGCACGGAGGCGTCGCCCTCACCGTAGTAGCGCATGGCGTTTTTCACCACCAGCGCTGCTGCATCGCGAAAGAGCTGCGTGCGCCCCTCGTGCGTGGCCACAATCGTGCCGTTGCCGGGGAGCGACAGACCGAGAGCCTCGGTGAGGCAATTCATGGAGTTGGCTGTGAACATGCCCGAGCAGGAGCCGCAGCCAGGACAGGCGCGGGCTTCCACCTCCGCCAGTTCGGCATCGTCTACGGTAGCGTCGGCACCTTTCACCATGGCCGTGATGAGGTCCACGTTCTCGCCCTTGTAACGGCCAGCCTCCATCGGGCCGCCGCTCACAAAGACGGTGGGAATGTTGAGGCGCATGGCGGCCATGAGCATGCCCGGCGTAATTTTGTCGCAGTTCGAGATGCACACCAGCGCATCGGCCTTGTGGGCGTTCACCATATACTCCACCGAGTCGGCAATCATGTCGCGTGAAGGCAGGGAGTAGAGCATACCGTCGTGGCCCATGGCGATGCCGTCGTCAATGGCGATGGTGTTGAACTCGGCGGCGTAGCATCCCAACTTCTCAATTTCGCTGCGCACCATTTGCCCCACCTCGTGCAAGTGGGTGTGGCCGGGAACAAACTGTGTAAAGGAGTTGGCGATGGCGATGATGGGTTTGCCAAATTGCTCGCGCTTCATGCCTGTGGCCATCCACAGGGCACGGGCGCCGGCCATGCGGCGGCCTTCGGTGCTGAACGCGCTACGTAAGGGTATTTTCATGCTCATAAATATCGATTATGTCAAACGCGCGGGACATGGGTTGATGCTTGCCGCGCGCTCTAAAAGGTTTAGTCAGTCTTTCCCTGTGCCTAATGGACGCTGCAAAGTGTGCACAGCGCACCAAGGGGCATCAGATTTTGCAAATGTAAGCATTTATTCAACACAAGCCGTCTTTTTGTTATGAAATATTGGGAAAAACCGCATTTCTCCCTATTCCTTGCACACTTTGCTTGCAGAAGTGTAGAAAAGCGGCATACAAAAGCCCATCGGGGGCGGCGCTCTACGAAGAGGCCGTCCCCGATGGGCATGAAGAAGCAGCTTGCGCTTACTTCAGTTTTTCATTGAAATAGGCTTCGAGGGTGCGGAAGAGCTGCAGGCGCGTACCACCGCCGTTGATGAAGTGGTTGCGGTTGGTGTAGACCTGCTGGCGGAAGAGCGTACCCTGCTGTACGTAAGCCTCGCTCACTTCGGTGAAGTTGCGGAAGTGCACGTTGTCGTCGGCCGTACCGTGGATGAGGAGCAGGTCGCCATGCAACTGGCCAGCGCGCTGAATGGGGTTAACGGCATAACCGTCGGCATTCTCCTTGGGGGTACGCATGTAGCGCTCGGTGTAGACGGTGTCGTAATACTTCCAGTTGGTGGGGGCTGCCACGGCCACGCCGGCGCAGAATACGGGACGGCCCTCGCTCATGGACATGAGGGTGTTGAAACCGCCGAAGCTCCATCCCCAAATGGCGATGTGCGCCTTGTCCACGTAGGGCAGCGTGCCGAGATAGGTGGCTGCCTCCACCTGGTCGTGCGATTCCTTTTCACCCAGTCGCAGGTAGGTGCACTTCTCAAATTCGGCACCACGGCAGCCTGTGCCGCGGCCGTCCACACAGACGTAGATGAAGCCCTGCTGCGCCATGTAGCTCTCGAAGAGGCCGCCACCGAAGAAGCCGTAGTTCCAAGCATCCTTCACCTCCTGCGAACCAGGACCGGAATACTGGTACATGATGACAGGGTACTTGCGGGCTGGGTCAAAGTCACGCGGTTTCACCATCCAGCCGTTGAGCGCCACGCCGTCGGCCGTGGTGAAGGTGAAGAACTCCGTTTGGCCGCGCACAGCATCCACGCGGCTCTTCAGGGAAGCGTTGTCCTCGAGCGTGGCGAGCACCTTGCCGCCTTCGGCCTGCCGCAGCGTGGTGACGGGGGGCTGCTGGGCCGAGGAGTAGATGTTGAGGTAATACTTCATCGACTTGCTGAACAAAGCGCTGTGGGTGCCCACCTCGCTGCCGAGTTTCTGCTGGCGACCCTTACGGTCGGTTACGTAGACGGCGGTGCGCAGGGGGCTCTCCTTGTGGGCGGCATAGTAGAAGGCGCCCGACTTGGCATCGTAACCGTAGAAGTCAGCCACATCATAGTTGCCCTTGGTCACCTGGCGTTCTAACTGGCCGCCGAGGGTGTACCAATAGATGTGCTTATAGCCGTCGCGGTCGGAGATATAGGCAAAGTGGTCGCCGTAGAACTTGAGGCTTCCATAGGCTGTTTCGGGCACATAGCGCTCGTTCTCCTCACGCACGGCAAGCTTGCACTCGGTGCTGAGCGGGTTGGCCATGTAGATGTCCATGCGGTTCTGGTGGCGGTTGAGGGTGACGACGGCGAGTTTCGTGGGGTCGTCAGTGGCAAAAATGCGGGGCACATAGCCATCGGCGTCCAAAGGCAGTTTGAGCGTACGCGTCACGCGGTCCTTCACGTCGTAGGTCAGCACCGTCACGCGGCTGTTCTGCGCGCCGGCCACGGGATACTTGTAGCGGAAGGCACCAGGATATTCGTCGTTGTCGGCATACGTGGGGCTGGCTCCCTTATACATGGGAATGGTGTACTCAGGCACGTCGCTCTCGTCGTAGCGCACCCAGGCCAGCACGCGGCTGTCGGCCGTGAAGTCGAACGAGCAGTTGGTGGAAAACTCCTCCTCGTTCACCCAGTCGGGAATGCCGTTCAGCACCTCGTTGCGCTTACCGTCCTTGGTCACCTGCGTCTCGGCATTGCCGTAGAGCAGTTTCACAATGAAGAGGTTATTGTCGCGGGCAAAGGCAATGAGCGTGCCGTCGGGCGAGAAGCGCGGCGCCTGCTGCGCACCACCGTCGCTCAGCGGGGTGAGCGTGCGGTTGTCCACCTCATATATATAATAAGTGGCGGTATAGGAACGGCGGTAAATCATTTTCGTGTTCGTACGCACCAGGATGCGCTTTTCATCGGGCGACATCACGTAGCCGTCGATGCTCTGCAACTTCACCTTCCCCTTCACATTCTCCACGTCGAAGAGGGTTCCTACCTCCGCACCCGTCTTGAAGGAGTGGCGCACGATGCGCCGGCCTCCGTCGGCCAGTTGGGTGTAGCTTTCGCCGTCGTTCAAGGGGTTCACGCCGTAGACGTACGAAGGATAATACGCACCGTTCACCACGTCGGGCAGGGTGAGTTGTGCCTCTTGTGCCTGGGTGGGCGCGCTGCTTCCGAGCACAAAGGTGGCAGCCAGGGCAAGCATCATACTTTTCACGTTTTTCATGCAATGTATGGTTTTGTGCGGGATGCCTTGTCCCGCTTGGTTTACAGTCATGCGGATGCGTTTCTGAGGGGGTGTGAAATGCCTTAGCCAGCCCTCGGCGCACGCGCTTTGGCGCAAAGGTAAAACTTATTTCTGTGAACGCCGCGCCTCGCTATGCTTTTCGTTTCAAGGCGGTGCAAATCACGTTTTACACGGGCCTCAGGGGGCAGCGGCTTGGGGCTTTGCAAGTCGCTATGCTTTTCCCCCCTCCTTCTTTTTGTTTGTATGATGATTTTACTCTATTTTTGCAACAGGTTAGAATGCGTAGAAGCATTTTGACGGAATCGGTGGCGGACACGCATTCATCCGTTTCCGGTTACCACCTGAGAGAATGCTATGTTTTACCATAAAATATACTTCGCCATGCTGTCGCAGCCCTAAAGCAAGCAGCATCGCCTCTACGAAACAGACACTTTACAACGCACGCACAAGCCTTCGCATCGTCTGCCCATCACGCGACGGCAAGGCAAAAGAGATTAAAAAAAGAGGTCTTGTGCCTCCCTATAGTCCAACACGGTGCGCGCCCGTTCCTATTGACTTGACTTAGGAAATACATCTTATAGAGCTTTTGCTCTTGTTCTCTATTTTCGAATACCGCCAATCATTCAACGACTGAGAACAAGCAGTAAGAAGGTTCACGCTCTAAGGCGTGAGCCATTCTGCGCTTGTTAGTCGTTAGGCCACTTGGCGGTAGCCTGAAAATAGACAAGCAATTGAATGGTTGCACGCCTATTTTTTATTCTCATGAAAAATTACTTTTTACTCCTTACCCTTTTATGTCTTTCCCTTTCTGCCCGGGCTCATGACGCAGAGGTAGATGGAATTTTCTACTATCTGAATTCATACAAAAAGACGGCTACAGTCACTTTTAAGGGAGACTATTTTGACTCATATGATAATGAATACTCCGGTGACGTAGTGATTCCTGAAACAGTGACTTATAATGGCATCACATATTCCGTCACGAGTGTGGGAGATGACTGCTTCTGGGGTTGCAGCAGTTTGACCGCCATCACCATTCCCAACTCCGTCACGAGTTTGGGAGAAAACTGCTTCGGGTGGTGCAGCAGCCTTGAACGCATGGTGGTGGATGCGGCTAATCCAGTATATGATTCAAGAGAAGATTGCAATGCTATTATTCATACCTCTACCAATGAATTA
>SFEP01000082.1 GCA_004557185.1 Bacteroidales bacterium | reverse complement strand
AAAGCGATTGTTTTCATTCAAATTAAACATGGCGTTTTTTGACTGCAAAGTTCACAAGCAAAAACGTCATGTAAAAGTCGGCTTGTTTCGGATGGTTACCCTTGTCGCGTGTATGCAAAAGGACCGCCTCGCGATGTGCGGGCGGTCCTGATGCATTTGTGTTAACCTGTGGGAGCTTGAGGCGTACCCTTGGGCGTGTGCTTACTGAATACGGAAACGGATGGGCAGACGGAACCATACGGGCACGGGCTTACCATTCTGCTTGGCGGGGGTGAATCGCTTGAGCTTCTTCACCACATCGACTGCAGCCTGGTCGCACTCACGCGAGAGGCTCTTCTGTATGCGTACATCGCCTACGCTACCGTCCTGCTTCACCACGAAGCGAACGATTACCGTACCCTGGAGTTCTTGCTCCTGAGCGATGGAGGGATATACGAGGTTCTGCGACACGAAAGCCAGCAGGGCTGCTTCGCCACCAGGGTAGTGCGCTTCCTGCTCAACGAGGGCGTTATCGGCGATTTCGGGCTCCTTGGCGGGGACGGTGGTACCGCCTGCTCGCTGGTTTTCCTTCAGGTCGTCGATGTTGATACCACCGGCACCGTTCTCATTGACGTAGTCCTGTGATGCCACAGCAAATTTGCTCTTCATCACTTCTTCCTGTGTTTTGAGTTCCTTGGCGTGGTCTACCTTGTCGTCGTCCACGATTTTGGGCACTGTAAACTGGATAGAGGACTTCACCTTCACCTGTTCGACTTTGGGTTCGTCGTACTTGAGTTCGGGTTCCTTCTTCTTTTCTTCTTTCTTGGGTTCGTCCTTTTTCAGGGTAGCAAGTTCGGTGACTTCATCGCCTTCGAGCGACTTTTGTGCATCGAGTGCCTTCTGCACGGCCACCTTGGCGAAAACGCCGACGAGGATGATGGCGAGTGCGATGAGCACGATGATGATGGCACGGAGCTGGAACTTACCCTTATTGGCGCGGTTACGATAAGCTCCGTACTCCTTGTTACGCCCCTCGAACACCAGTTCGCACCAATCTTTTGATGCCAGATCGATTTTAGACATAATTGTTCGTTACTTCACTTATTGTTATTACTGCGCGCCGGGATTCTGCTTGTAGGCATCAATCTTAGCCTGGTCGCCCCCAGCGAATTTATCAATCACATAGCGTCCGATGTTGCAGAGTTGCATTTCATCGAGTACCTGTATAAGGTTGTCGTAAGTAGCCTTGTCAGAAGCCTTGATAACGACGCTGGGCGTGTAGTCGGCATTCTTGATGTCGCTCAGACGCTTTTTATACTCTTCCTTAATGACTTGCTCTTTCTGCACATTGGCAGTAGCCTTGTTGGCGAACTCCTCCTTGAGTTTCTTGACTTCAGCGACGGCCTTGGGGTTGCTCTGGAGGAGCACCTTGCGGATGCCGTCCTTGCCGTAGGTAGTGGCAAAGAGTTTACCTTCGTCGGGCACGTCGGTGCCGCCGGTGGGCTTACCCTTGAAGTAGTAGATGGTGTTGTTCTCGTCCAGCAGGATGGTGATAGCCTTTGAGGCCGCTACCTGGCTACGGTTCTCGTCCTGAATATTGTCCTTATCCGAAGGCATGGAGATTTCCATGGTCTGGGGCTTGAGGAGTGTTGTACAGAGCATAAAGAACGTAACCAGAAGCATGATCATATCCACCATGGGCGTGAAGTCCACGCGGGAGTTCATCTTCTTTTGTTTACTTCCACCTTTCTTAGCCATAATTGTCAGTGTGTTTTATTGCTCTGCTCCCTTGAGGGAGGTGATGAGATTGTAACGGTTTTCGTCAATCTCACGCAGAGAGTCCATTACTCGTTTGATTACGGCGTAGGAAGTATTCTTGTCGGCCTTGATGGCAATACGCATACCTTCGCCACACGCTTCACGGGCTGTGCTTACCCAAATCTTCAACTCATTGTTCAGACTATCACAGGGAATGCCTGCTTCCTGGTTTTTGGTCAGGATTTCGTTCTTGGAATCAGAAGCCAGCCAGCCTTTCATGGTGTTCAGCGGTGTGCCGAATGTGGGCGCCATTGCGAATTCCTTGATTTCGGCAGCATCGAGATTGAGGTGATCGCCTTCCACCATGCCGTTGGCCAACTTCGTGAGGCTTTCGGGCGAGTCCATGGTCATGAACACTTTGCCGTTTTTCTCAACGAAGATAGTGAGCAGGTTGCTTTCAGGAATCTTAATCTCGGAGACAGAGCCAGGGGCATTGACCTTAATGGGTTCTTCCTTGACGAAAGTGGCAGTCAACATAAAGAAGGTAAGCAGCAGGACCATGACATCGCTCATAGGCGTCATGTCTATGAACGTATCTTGTTTTTTTACTTTAAAACGTCCCATGTCTTAATACCTTATTTATGTATTAGTGAGTAGCCGAGAAAGTTTCGACAATGGTGAAGCCTACCTCGTCGAGAGAGAAGGTGAGACGGTCAATCTTGTTGGTGTAGTAGTTGTAAGCGATAACGGCGAGAGCACCGGTGGCGATACCAGAGGCGGTGTTTACAAGTGCCTCAGAGATACCGGTAGAGAGGGCAGAAGAGTCGGCACCGCCATCGCCGCTGGCCATTGCGGAGAACGACTTAATCATACCGAGCACCGTACCGAACAGACCGGTCAGCGTACCGAGGGTAACGATGGTACCGATGATGGGGAGGTTCTCCTGCATCATAGGCATTTCGAGAGCGGTAGCTTCTTCGAGTTCCTTCTGAATGGCGATGATCTTCTGCTCCTTGGTGAGCTGGGTGTTCTCTTCCATTTCCTTGTACTTCTTCAAGGTAGAGCTTACTACGTTAGCCACAGAACCACGCTGCTTGTCGCAGAGCTGCTGAGCTTTTACGAGGTCGTTGGCAGCGAGAGCAGCCTTGATTTCGGTCACGAACTTGGTGAGAGAAGTGCGGCCGTAAGCGTTGCGGATAGCGAAGAAACGCTCAATGGCGAGGGCTACAACGGTGAGACACAGCGTCCAGATGATAGGCACCACGAAACCGCCTTTGTAAACCGTACCTACGAGACCATTAGGCTCATACTCGCCATCAGCAAGGAAGGAGAAAGCGGCCGAAGCGTTTTCAGCACCCTTGAAGTTGGACATGTGACCGAATCCGAACAGGTAGATGCAGACTGCGATAATGCCGCATGCGATAATCACGGAGAGACCCGACTTGATGCCGGTGAAACCTGCGGATTGTTTCTTGGTTGCACCCTTGGGTGCGGTAGCATTTGTTGTTGCCATTGTTTTAAATAATTAATTGATTGGAATTTTTGGTTTTTACTTGGTTCTCAAATGTTTGTTTACGTTCGTTTCTTCTTTTGCCTATATCGTCGGGGCAAAGATATATATTAAAATGAAAACCGGCCCTATCCAACATGCCTATTTTTTTCATTTCTGATGGCATTTCGCAAGTTTGTTACAAGCCCCACTCCTTATATAATAATAAAGGTGCTGTGGAGGGGCAAGTCTTCTCCATATTATATATAAGGAGTGGTGGCTCTGAGGGAAGCGGCGCATCGCCATTCGGAGGAAAGTGCAGGGCAAAGGAAGCAGAGGTGGGAATTAGCCTTTCAGCGAAGCCGAATGAGCCGTGAGGAGCGCGCTCCATCATGACCTGGGCGAGAAAGGTGGGATGAAATCCAGGCAAAAAAGGGCAACCTTTGGGAGATAATGTGTATTTTTGCCAGCCAGAACAGATTGTAATGCCTGCCGTTGCGCCCCGCACGGCTTGCGCTTAGTGTGTGCAGGCATGGCATCTGGTACACAGCATTTCTTTATCATCAGCACTATGGAACAGATTGATTGGGCTAACTTGAAGTTCGGCTACCTGAAGACCGACTACAACGTGCGTTGCTACTACCGCAACGGCCAATGGGGTGAGATAGAGGTTTCGTCATCCGAAATCATCAACATACACATGGCTGCCACCTGCCTGCACTACGGCCAGGAGGCGTTTGAGGGGCTGAAAGCCTTTCGCTGCCCCGACGGCCACGTGCGTGCCTTCCGCATCAAGGACAACGCCGAGCGCCTGCAGAGCACCTGCCGCGGCATCATGATGCCCGAACTGCCTACCGAACGCTTCGAGGAGATGGTGCGCAAGGTGGTGATGCTCAACGAGCGTTTCATTCCGCCCTACGAGAGCGGTGCTTCGCTCTACATCCGTCCGCTGCTCATCGGCACTGGGGCGCAGGTGGGCGTTCATCCCACCGACGAATACCTGTTCATGATATTCGTGACGCCCGTAGGTCCTTACTTCAAGGGCGGTTTTGCCACCAACGACTACGTTATCATACGCGAATACGACCGCGCCGCACCGCTTGGCACGGGCCGCTACAAGGTGGGCGGAAACTACGCAGCCAGCCTCAAGGCCAACCAGATAGCCCACGAGGCAGGCTACGCGTCGGAGTTCTACCTCGACGCCCGTGAGAAGAAGTACATCGACGAATGCGGCGCTGCCAACTTCTTCGGCATCAAGGAGGGGAAGTACATCACGCCGAAATCCTCGTCCATCCTCCCCTCCATCACCAACCGCAGCCTGCAGCAGTTGGCCCTCGACCTGGGGCTTCAGGTAGAGGTGCGCCCCATCCCCGAGGAGGAACTCTCTACCTTCGAAGAGGCGGGAGCCTGCGGCACGGCGGCCGTCATCAGTCCCATCCGCAAAATCGACGACTTGGAAAACGGCAAGAGCTACGTCATAGCAAAGAACGGCGAGCCCGGTCCGTGGTCGGCCAAACTCTATAAACTGCTGCGCGACATACAATATGGCATCGAGCCCGACAAACACGGCTGGGTCACGGTGATTGCGTAAAGGAGTATGCGCTATTCAAATCCTCTGGCAAAACAATCTGGCAAAACATTGAAAATAAAAGCCTCCTGAGTAGCACGGCACGTGTAGCGCTTTAGTATTGTTCATCCATCAAACCATTTACATTATGTTATCCTGCAAAGAACTCCGCGCCGCTGGCCGCCAGGCCCTCTCCGACAACTGGGGCACAGCCGCTGCCATCATGTTGGTCTATATGCTCATCTGCTGTGTCTTGGGAATACCGTCGCAAGCAGCTGACTTCCTGAAGTTACAGCCCGGCGTTGAACCGAGTCTGCTCACGCTGCTGAGCAGCACGACACTGGTGCTCTCCATCATCTTCCTGCCCATGCAGTGGGGCATCAGCACCATGTTCCTCGACCTGCACCGCGGGGGCACCATCAGTTTCGACGGGCTGTTCGAAGGCTTTACGGGTGGCCGCTACACCCGCATTCTGCGCACTTATCTGCTGATGTACATCTTCATCTTCCTCTGGATGCTCCTGCTCATCGTCCCCGGCATTCTGAAAGCCTTTTCGTATGCCATGGCTCCCTTTATCCTGAAAGACGAGCCCACCCTCGGCGCCCGCGAGGTGCTGGCCAAGAGCAGCGCCATGATGAAGGGTCGCCGCTGGCATCTGTTCTGCCTCTACCTGAGTTTCATCGGCTGGGGTCTCTTGGCCATACTCACCTGCGGCATCGGCGTACTGTGGCTCACTCCCTACATGCAGTCGGCATTCGCAGCCTTCTATGAGGACGCCCGCGCCGACTTCGAAGCACAGCAGGCTGCCGAAGCACCCCAGCAGGCCACCCTGTAAAACCACACACAGCGCACCGGCAATGCACCGCCCCACCGCAAGGAGGACATGCATGGCCGATGCGCTGCTTTTTCGCCAAAGTCCCATTTACAAGCATTTCTACCCCACCCTCAGTTTCACCATGAAATACTCACGTATCCTCCCCACCCTGTTCGCTGCTGCCCTGGCGCTGCCGTGCTTCATGGCTGGCTGCAACTCCGACTCGAAGAAACTTGCCGACAAGGAGCGCGAACTCGAAGAACTCCGCCAACTTGCCGAACTCGACAAGAAGGAGATGGAGAACCAGTATGCCGAATTTGCCAGCCAATACGGCGAACTCAAGAAAAACGTGCAGAACGACTCGCTCGTGGCCAAACTCGAGGCCGAGCAGGCACGCGCCGAACAGTTGCTCAAGGAACTGAAAAACCTGAAGTCGAGCAGTTCGGCCGAAATTCTGCGTCTGAAAAAGGAACTCGCCACCGTACGTGCCGTGCTGCGCGACTACATTCACCAAGTGGACTCGCTGCAACGCCTTAACCAAGAACTGCGCGGCGAGCGCGACCAGGCTTTGGCCGACGCCCAGCGGACCCGCGAGGAGAACGTGAACATTCACGCCCAAAACAGCGCCCTCAACGAGAAGGTGGCCATTGCCGCCCAACTGAACGCTACGGGCATCACCATCAGCGCACTCAAGAGCAACGGTAAGGCTGCCAAAAAGAGCAAAGACATCAAACGCTTCGCCGTGAACTTCACCATTGCCCGCAACGTGACGGCCCAGGCCGGACAGCGCACCGTCTACGTGCGTCTGCTCAAGCCCAACCAGCAGATTGCGGCCGAGAGCGGAACCTTTGCCTACGAAAACCGGCACATAGGCTACTCGGCCTGCCGCGCCGTGGAATACAACGGGCAGGACACGCACCTCACCATCTACGTACCCATCAGCGAATTTCTCAGCGCCGGCACCTACACGGCCCACATCTTTGCCGACGGGCAGATGATTGGCCAGGGGTCGGTGCACATGGCCAAATAAGCAGGCACAAGCGCAGGCCACGAAACGTAGCGCCTGCCACCACGCCTTTACACATCATCCCCCCACCTTCCACACCGTGATTGCCATTTTTATCAACGCAGCAGCCATCATCATTGGTAGTGCTATCGGCGCTGTTGCCCGCAAGGGTATTCGGCAGAAATACATCAACGTGCTGAACACGGCCATGGGCCTCTGCGCCCTCGTGCTGGGCTGCAATGTAGCCATGGCCAGCATGCAGAAAACGCACTACCCCGTGCTCTTTATCTTCTGCCTCTCGCTGGGCGGTTTGCTCGGCACGTTGCTGCGCCTCGACCAGCACATGGAGAACGCCACCCGCAGCATGTCGACCTCCAACCTGGCGGAGGGCATCACCACCGCCATCCTGATGTGCTGCGTGGGTACGCTGGCCATGATGGGGCCCGTGATGAGCGCACTCTACGATGACAACACCTACCTCATGACGGCCGCCACGCTGAACCTCGTCACGATGATCGTCATCTCCTCGTCCTATGGTTTCGGCACAGCCGTCACTGCCGTCGTGGTCTTCATTTGGATGTCGTCCATCTACGGCATTGCCAAACTCTCGCAGTCGTTCATCTCCGAGGAACTTATCTCTGAGGTGTCGCTGGTGGGCGGCATCCTCATTGCCGCCTCTGGCTTAGGCATTTTGAACATTAAGGACTGCAAAACCATCAACCTGATGCCCGCCCTGATCATGCCCATACTCTTCTTTGCCATCAAGTCGCTGTGCTGAAACGGTACCTTGACGGGTAAAGCGCACACCGACCGGCATTCATAGCGCCCGCCGCACTACGCAACACAGGCGGAGATGCCTCCTCCATCGAGGGGAAGCATCTCCGCCTGTTTTCATGTCCTCCTCAGCACAGCGGTGTACCTGAGGGACGTGGTGAATGGCTCTTACTTGCTCATCTGCATGCCAATCAGCATGCCGTCATACTGGCTGAGGAGCGAAGAGGCCGTCTGCATCGTGCTGCCCGACGAGAGAGCCGACACGGCCTTAAGCACGGCGAGGAGTTTGCTGCTGTCCACCAGCAGGCTCAACTTGCCGCCCTGCATGGCCACGTGTGCAGTCACCTTCTTCAAGCCGGCCAGATAGGTGAGTTCGATGGTCTTGTTCTGCGCGTTCAGCGTGTACGTACCCTGAATGGTGCGTCCACCGATGACGGCAGTGTAGGTTCTGTCGGCATTGAAGGTGTAGGAGCATGCGCCCTGCTTGATACCGATTTTGGCGAAGGTGGAGTTAAGTTCTTTCTCAATGCGAGTGGCAGCCACCTCGCCGCCAGCCTTCATCAGCCAGTTTTCGCTTTCGAACACACAGTCAGCACCCACATAGTTCCAGGTGCCCCGAATGCTCTGCTCACTGAGTGTGAGGCTACCGCCAAGCACGCTGCTGAGCAGTGCAGCCAAACCGCTGCCCTGCGTGCTACTTGCATTGCTGGTAGTCTGCTGTGCAGCGCCCTGCAACAAAGCGCCTGCCAGCGCCGACTGCGTGCCTTGTGAACCGCTTGTGGTGGTGCATCCCGTCCACATCAGGCAACCGGCAAGGCATACCGGTACGAAAATCTTCTTATTCATGTTTCTTGTAATAAATGCGACCGCAAATTTCGCAAAAAAATC
>SFEP01000014.1 GCA_004557185.1 Bacteroidales bacterium | reverse complement strand
ATAAACGGGATGCTACGTAAAGAATTTTACGTCGTACGTAAAAAATATCACGTCGTTCGTAAACTTTTTTACGTAGCATCTATTTTTGGCGGGGCGGCGCGCCGTCGGAACAGACCGCCGTGGGAACTTTCTTCCACGCCGTGGGAACTTTCTTCCACGGCGTGGGATTTTTCTTCCACGGCATCCCGTCGGAGGCAACGCCTTCAATGCGTTTACCGAGCACCCGTCTTTTCTGGGGACGCTCATACAAGTTTACCGGACACCCATAGATAAAATCGGAGAGCGGCTTTTCGCCTGCTACATGCCGGGCACGGGTGGTAAGGGCATGCAGAAAGGGGGAGGCTGCCGGGTGATGGCAGTCTCCCCCTTGAATAGGGTGGGGCGCATGTGCGGGGCGTGCCCTCTGCGGCGCGCTTTACTTGGTGGCTACGATCGTGCCGTTCTCCTTGGTCAGCGTGTACATGGCGTTGAAGGCGTTCAGCTTGGGCAGGTTGCTGTCAAGCCAGGTTTGCAGTTTTTCGCTCTTCACGCCGTTGGTCTGCTTGGTGACGCTGGAGGCGGCACCGATGCCGCGCTTGTTGCCCTTGCTGTCGACGGCCTGCATCGAGGCCTCGAACTTGCAGGTCAGGTTGTACTTCTCCTTGGCCACGGGTTCGTGCTTGGGCGTGGCGGTGAGGGTGCTGCCTACCACCGCGGGGAACTGCGTGGCCTGGATGGTGGTGCTGTAGGTGGTGCCGGTGAGGGGCACGTCCTCCACACGGCCGTCGGCATAGGTGTGGTGCAGCGTGAGGTCCATCACGTCGAGCATGTCTTCGCTGACTTCAACCTGTATGGTGTAGACGGCGCTGACGTCCTTGCCCGTGCTGCCGCTGGCGGGGTCGCTGTCGTCGTCGCCGCAGGCTGTGAAGCCGAGCGTAGCGCCGGCCATGAAGAGGATGGAGAGAAGATACTTGAAGGTTTTCATGTGTGTAAATGATTTTGAAAAGTGAATAATGTGTTATGTGAATGGTTTGCCGCCCGTTGTGTTGACGGCCACCCGTGAAGTGGGTGCGATGGGGCTTTTACTTCATGTCGGCGGGCGTGTAGCTGGTGCCGTCGAGGGTGATGTGCCCCTTCATCTTGAAGTATTCGTTGAGCGGTTCGGCGCGGTTGTTGTTGTTCCAGTAGGAGTCGCTGTTCTTCTTCACCAGTTCGTAGCCCGTGGGCAGGGTGCCGCTGTCGGTGATGAGCTTGAAGGTGCATACGAGCACGGGCTCATTGAACATCGACTTCACTTGGGCGTTGGCCAGGGTTTCGCTGTTGATATCCCACAGATAGCTCTTGAGCGTGATGGAGGTGTTCTCGGTGTCGGTGCGGTAGGGGTCGGTGCCTGCGTTGCCCGTGAAGTTAAGCACGCTCCATGCGTCCTTGGCATACTTCGTCACCTTGGCTTTGTCAGTGACGTCGGCCCACTGCATGTTGGCCTTGTCGGCGGCGAGGTATTTCTTGAAGAGCTGCAGTTTGGTTTGCGAGGCCGTTTTGTCGAGCACGAAGCGGATGATGTTGGTCTGCGAACTGCTGGTGGGGGCGTAGACGAGGGCGCCGACGCGGCAGGCCTTCTTCGTGCCGCTCACGGTGCTGTCGCGCTGCAGTACGATTTCGGCCAGATTTGTTTTGCCGCTGTTGCGGAGGGTGGCCACGGTGGTGCTGAACTTCGACTCGTTGTTGAGCAGGTAGGACACGAGGAAGGGCACGCGTGCGGCATACTTTTCGGCTACGGCGTTGGTGAGCGTCCTGTTGTCAGATCCGAAGAACATGGCGCGGCTGTCGAGGCTGATGAAGGTGGCCTGCGTGGACTTTGTCTGCGTGTCGCCCGAGCCAGAAAGGCATAACCACAGGGCGCTTGTGCTCTTGTCGCGGATGATGTCGCCGGGGTAGAAGTGGCGGCCCAGCGGGTCGGTGCTCGGCGTGGTGCCGCCGCCCGTGCCGCTGCTGTTGCGCACGTAGTGATGGGTGGTGCTGATGGACTTCTGGTCGAAGGCCTTTCCGGGGTCAGGTTGGCTGAAGGTGTTGTTGTTGATTTCCTTGCCCGACTTGTAACGCACGATGAGCGCCAGCTCGGGGCCAACGGTATTCTGGTTTCCCTGGCCGGCCATGGTGGTGTAGACGCGTGCGTCGAACTTGTAGGGCTTGGTGGGCAGCCAGTTGATGTCGCCCTTTTCGGTGCTGGCGCAGGCCGTTTCGAGATTGTAGCGGCGGCAGAACACGTTGAAGCCCTTGGGCTCGAAGAACGAGTTGAGTTCGTGACCCTTGTAGATGACGGAAATGTAGCGGCTGTTTTCAGACGTGAAGAACGACTTGTCGACGGGCATAATGGATTTGTTGTTCCAGATGCCCTTGCTGTCCCAGTCGCGTGCAATGGCTTCGACGTCCTCGTAGGTGTATTCCGTGCCGAGGCCGCTCAGGCCGTCCTCCAGGTAAGCGCCCTTCTGGAAGAGTTTGGCAGCCTTCTCGGGGTTGGCCAGCAAATAGAGCATCTGCATGAACTGGTCGAGATAGGCATCGCCCTCGCCGAGGTCCTTGGGCAGGGTTACGGTTTCAGCATATTTCTTGCCTTTGGTGTAGGTCTTGAAGTGGTTCTTTTCCACCAGTTGGAATGAGAACCAGTGTGTCTTCTCCTTGTCGGGATAGCGGGCGGGGCGGGCGCAAATCCAGTAGGACTGTTCCTTGGAGTTGTAGACGATGTCGCCAGGGCGGTAGTAAGGCTCCCAGGCTACGTCGCTGCCGTTGTCGGGGAAGAGCGAGACGGGAATGAAGTCGAGGCGGCTGAGCGGCAGGGCGGGCACCTGGAACTCGATGGAACCGAGGTTTTGGCTGCCCTCTTCGCCCTGACGGTAGGCAATGGTGCCGATGCCCTCCATCGACCAAGAGTCGGTGGTGGCGTTTTCGTTGAGCTCGCGACCCGTGAGGGCGGTGTAGTAGCGGCGTGCGTCCTTGTCGCTCTCAGCGCTCATGGTGCGCACAAAGGGAGCGGCGGGGTCGAGGCTCTTACCGATGGTCACGGATTCGAGCTTGAAGGAGGCGTCCTGCCAGTTGTCGGGCAATTCGCTCACATCGGCCGTGAGTGAGAGGATGGAGAGCATGCGTTGCCCTTTGGCACTGTTCTTGGCCTCGTCGAGCAGTTCCTCCTGGCTGGGGTTGTCGGAGCCTGTTTCGTTGTCGCTGCATGAAGCGACGCAGCCCAAGCCCAACAGCATGGCAAGGCACAGGGCCGAGGTGCGGAATACATGTTTCAACATAACTTGAGTAATTTGTTTGTGGTTAAATTCAGAGGATAGCGGTAGCGCGGCGTCAGAACCCGCGGGTGGCGTAGTCGCCCATGTCGTTGCTGTAGACCGATCCGTAGTTCTGCTCGTTGTAGAGTGTCACGTGCGAGCCTGTGGTGGAGTTGGCAAGTCGCGTGTAGAGGTCGTGTATGGAGATTTGCGGGTTGGCATTGATGGCCTCGCGGAAGGCGCGGGCAAAGGCGTTGGAGAGGAAGACGCCGAGCTGGCGGTCGTGCACGTCGGCCTTGGAGGGCTCGTAGGCGTTGGCAGCGGTGATGGCAATCACGTCGGGGATGCCGGTGATGGCCTCGCCCCAGAGCCCGCTGTAGCAAGTCTCGATGGCCAGCATGAAGCGGCGGTATTTCTTTTCATTATACATGGTCTGCACCAGATTCTGCAAGCGCTCCACGCCGAAGCCGAAGCGCGCGTCTTCGTTGCCCCAGAGCGGACCGCTTTGCGAGCTGCCGTGCCCGCTCCAGAAGAAGAACACGTTGCTCTGGTCCGTGGAGTGGATGACGTGGGGCAGATGTTCGCTTTGCTTGCCGAGGAAGATGTCGCACAGGTCTTCACGCGTGAGGTTGCTGAACTTGTAGTCGACCACGGCATGCTTGCGCACGTTGTCGCCACCGCTGAGCACGTAGATTTCGCCAGGGAAGACGTTCTTGTCGTTGTAGGCGAGGTTGTCCTCGACAATGAGCACGATGTGGTCGTCGTCGTAGCCGAAGTGGCGCAGCAACTGGTACATGGCAAAGGCGTCGGCCTGGTGGCGGTAGTTGGACCAGGTGGTGGAGGGCGAAATGACCACCGCCCAGCGGTCCTTCATCTCGGGCAGGTTGTGGTCCACAACGAGCGAAGGGTCGAAGTCCTGGAACATGAGTTTGTCCATCTCCCACATGGGGCGCGTAGAGTTGGCGTCGGTGCCGCTGCCCGTGCCGATGTAGCAGAGCAGTTCCACGTTGTCCTGGCTTTTGCGCAGCAGGGCATAGCGGGTGTTGAGGATTTTGGTGTGCGAGGTGGCGTCGAACTCCAGTGCACCCATGGCTCCCGACAGTGCGCAGTGCTCCTGTTTGGCGTAGGATTGGAAGGCTGAGGCCATGCCCTGCGCTGTCCAGTCGGTGCAAGTGCCCTCGGCGTCGGCCACGGCGGCACGCATCCAGTCGGTCAGGGTGGGGCCGTAGGGTTTGTAGTCATACTCTACGGGCTTGCCGTCGATTTCCAGGTAGTTGGGGTTGTCGGCCCACATGCGCTTGGCGGCACCGTAGGCCAGCAGGCAGAGGGCGTCGTAGATTTGTGCCTCGCCGTTGTAGGCCAGACGGCCGAAGCGCGACTGATAGATGCTGCTGAAGCCCGATGCGGGCGAGGCCACGGGCTGCAGGGCGGTGAAGCTGTAGGCACTTTGCAGCACGCGCTCGGTGGTGGCCATGTCGGTGCAAACGATATTGATGTACGAGTTGGTTGCAGCGTCGTAAGGTTCGCCAATTTCCTGCATCACGTCGAGATAGTCCTGGTCGGAGGCCAGCGCGAGGCACAGATAGGTGTCGCTGCCGGGCTGGCGCAACTGCTTGAGGTAGGTGCGCAGGGCTTCGCGGCCGGTGTACTGCTGCACGCCACCGTTGGCTATGCGTATGCGATACTCCGTGGCGTAGTAGGCGAACCATTTGTTAAAGGTGTCGCCGTAAGTGCCCTTGCCGTAGAGCAGCGCCACCTGGTTGGAGCCTAAGGTGTGGCACATGGAGAGCATGACCTCGCACTGCGAGATGTCGCTCTCGGTGAGAAACCACGAGTTGGTGCTGCGCGTTTCGATGCGTTGCAGTTCGCCGCCTGTGCAGGTGGGCATGATGACGGGCAGACGGGAGGCTGCGGCATAGTTGAGAATGGTGCGGGCGTTGTCGCTGTGATAAGGGCCGATGATGGCGTGGCAACTGTCGGCGCCCTCCTTGGGGTGTGTCAAGGCGTAGGCCAGCTGTTCGAGGTTCTCGGTATCTTCGTCGTGGAAGCGCAGGTTAATCTTCACTTGCTTGCGCTGGGAAACTTGCGCCCGCTGCAGGTTGTCGAGGGCCATGTGCACGGCGTTCGACCACTGGCTGTAGATGTTGGCGGGTGCTATGACGTCGACGTTGAGCGTGACGGTCTGCACCTTGCTGGAGGCAGCGGTGTCGGCCTCATCGCTACACGACCACAGGGCCGTGGGCAGCAGGATGAGGAGCAACAGGCGGATGAGTGGAAGCGGTTTCATGGGGTGGGGTGATGTGGGGTGATGTGATGATTCTTAGGAAAAATGACTTATTCTCCATCGTCGGTTTCGTCATCCTCGGAGCCAGTCCAGGGTATGTCGTCGGTGCAGTAGCCGTCCCAGCGGCCGTGCCATTGCAGCGTGGGCATGCTCTGTGGTTCGGCATCGAGCCAGCGGGAAATCCACTGGGCTGTGGCTCGGCCAAACTGGCGCTGCACGGCGTAGCGCTGCTTGCTCAGGCAGCTCTCGGCATCGATGAGCAGCGTGATGAACTCGGGAGAATGGGCAAAGATGTAAGTGTCGAAGCCCGAGGAGGCGCGACCCATGTCGCAGATGACGGAGCCGAAGTTCATCGTTTCGTGAAGCATGTCGATGAACGTGGCGAAGGTGTAGCCGAACTGCCGCAGGTTTGTGTTGTCATATTCCTTGAGGTCCTCCTCCGTCTCCACCACGGTCATGGTATCGATGCGCCCCTCGGCCACGCCTGCGTCGAACATCTCCTGTATGGCAATGTCCACGCTGTCTTGGTAGGAAATGCCTTTGTACCAGCGAATGGTGCACACGTTGCGGAAGATGTCCTCGTCGTTCAGGTCAGCCCACTCCGAGCATTGGCGGTAGTAGCGGCGGGCGGCGTCGGCAGCCGAGATGTTGACGAAGTGCACCCGCTTGCCCAGTCCCTGCAGCGTCTGGCTGTGTGCCAGGTTGGGGTCGGCGTCGAGCAGGAGCAGTTCGTCCTGCTCGGGGAAGGTGGAGAAGTCGATGCCCTCGAGCAGCGACACGTGGGTGAGCACCAGCAGGCGGCGCTCGTAGTTCTGTTCGGGGTAGAAGGAGTTGGCGCGGTCGTTGACCCAAAGGTTCAGCTGGCGCGATGTCTCGGCAGTGGTGGGCAGCGACATGAGGCGCATGTCGAGACGCTCCTTGCCCGTGGCGGGGTCGATGCGGTTCACTTGTTCAATGCCGCGTAACACGTTGTCGGCGTAGCCTTGGTCGCCCAGTTCGTCGGGTTCGAAGACTACGCACACCTGCAAGGGTGCTGCTTGCTGTGGGGTGGGTGGCTGTGTAGCCTCGTCGTCGCTGCAGGCCGCCAGAGTGAGTGCTGCCAGCCCGCAGAGCAGGCTTCGTCCACAGCGCGACAGGGAAAATCGGGTGATGTGCATGATGTGAGATTTGTGTCGCCAGCATCTCAGTGCAGGCAACGGGAGGGTGATGTGGGTGAAAGGCGCCTTTTCTTAGCAAACGGGGAGGCGCGGCCCTGCGACTACTGCTCGTAGTCTATCTCAGAGGGATTATATATATAGGTATAGTTGGCATTGCGCAACCACGTGTGCCACTTGTCGCTCCATGTGTAGCCGGCAAAGGTGCGCGTGGTGGTGGCGTAGAGCGGGGAAATCATGAACTGGTCGCCGCGCTTCACCACGGGACAGGGCTGGCAGCGCACGCTGCCCGACGTTTGCACGCCGCCGTCGGGCTCCACCTGTGCCATGACGTGGCAGTCGCGGTAGACGAAGCCTTCGACGGGAGTGAGGCTCAACGCGCCCTCGTTGATGTAGAATGTTTCGGTTTGCGGCACCTCTTCGGCGGGCAACCGTGTGAGGGTGGCACGGCCGTCGATGTAGCGCACGTTCCACGCACTGCCGTCCCGCACGGCCAGACCGTTGGTTTGGCGCACGCAGCCCTCGTAAACGGGGTAGGCCACCCAGTACCACAGGTCGTCGATGCACTCGTGGCACACGTTGGCAATGACCTTGCCGTCCTGCACCACGTTGACGCCCACGCTGAGCAACGTGTCCTCGGACGAGACGAACTGGGCGCTTTCATACTGCTCCGATGACCCGCGGTAGCGGCACGACGTCGTGGGGTGCTGCACGGGGAAACGGGCGTTGAAGAAGTTCTTCTCGCCAATCAGACGTTGCTGGTAGTCCACCTCCTGCATCACGGCCGTGTGTACGGCCTCGGCCACATCCTCGTCGATGGCCGCGATGAAGTCCCAGATGGGGCGCACGCTCATACCTATCATTTCGGCGTTTGAGTTCGTCTCGTCATTGGGGTCGTAGGTGATGCTGCGTGCCCATTGCAGCACGGGCTCAATGGAGAATTGGCGTTTACCCTCGAAGTTGGCCGGCCCCAGCAGTGGCGTGAGCATGCTCTGGTCGCCGCCCGTGGCCGAGAGGTTAATGCGCGAGTCCTCCATCCATTTGTATTCCTCTTTCTGCCGCGCCTCCTCCTTGTGCGAGTAGGCCCAGAAGAGCTGTTCCTTGGTCCATGCCGTTTCGCTCACCTTGTCGTTGTAGCGCCACAGCGTGTTGCTCAACTCGATGCGCAGTTTGCCTCCGAGCCTTGCATCTGTCACCACATGCGTGCCGTAGACGTTGAGGAAGGAGTCCACTGCGTAGGCGTTGCAACCCACTTCGGCAAGGTGTTGGATGGCGTTCTGGAAACTGCGGGTGAAGAGGTCGAAGTCGCCGTACCTCACGCGGCTCAGGATTTGCGCCACCTGCAGGCGCTGTTCGCCCATCTGGTATTGCTCCTCGGTGAGGTAGTAGAACTGTTCGCGCACGCCGTCTTCCAGCACATCCTGGCGCGTACGCTTTTCGTGGTTGTAGAGGCCGAGGTCAATGGCGGTCGCAGTGTTAATCTGGATGGCGGCTACGTAGTCGCGCTGGTTGAAGCGGAACTCCGACTTCTGCGAGGCATACTCCAACGTGCTCGTAAACCAGTATTGTGTGCCCGTCAGTTGTTCCACCCAGTCCAGTTGCTTGCGGTTGATGATTTGGCAGCGTATGTCCTTCCAGTTGCAGAAGCTGCCGTGCACCGCGTCGTAACTGAAGCCCACGCCGAAGTTGCGCAGAAAGGCCGTGCGCGTTGACACGTCGGCCGCCTTCACCCACTCAAAGGTGCCCGTCTGCGGCTCCGCCACGAGCTGCACCTCCTCCGTCAGGTCGTCGGAGCACGCGCCGAAAGCCGCCAGCGCAAAGAGCGCGGCAGCGAGGCGGAGCAGTATGTGGTGGCGTGTGGTCATGATGCGTGTGCTATATATAAATAAGGAGTGGTGTGGGGAGGGCTCAGATGAAGGGGTCGTCCTCGGGCACGTCCTCCGAGGGGTTGTACTTGATGACGGCGCCATCGATGGGCTGGCTGTAGAAGTAGATGACGTTCATGGTGTACACATCGCGGTTCTTCACCAGGTTGTCCCATTCGCTGTTGGCCGTGTAGCGCAGGAAGCCTTGGCTGAAGCCCTCGCCTATGAGCGACTTCCTGGGACCTTTCACGTAGGTGCATTCGCGCCAATAGTAGGCCGGCACCACGCGGTAGGCGCCGAAGTCGGAGTCGATGACGAAGAGATGCTCCCGCGAGCCGTCGCAGATAACACCCGTCTTATAGAAAGTGCCAGGGAAAATGCTGTTGCCTATGGTCACCTTCGTCAGGTTCTTTTTCAGCTGCTGCTTGGTCTGCATGAAGTTGACGTAGTCCATGAAGTCCTGCACCGTGCCGGGGCTGAGCGGGTACCAGCAGCCGTCGTCGTCGTCGTCCAGGTTGTGGGCGCCGCCGTCCTTATACTCAAAGTGTACGAGCAGGCCGGGCGAGGCGCCGCTGGTGCAGGAGCGCACGCAGAGGTAGTAGCCCGCGGGGTGGCCAGTGTAGCGGGTGTAGGAGCACGAGTGGCTGCCCGAGCGCTCCACGCTGCCACCCGTCGAGGTGAGGCTGAGCAGCATGCCCACCTTATAGGCCGAGATGTCCTTCGCATTGTTCGGCCATGCCGCCTCGGGCAGCAGGTCGATGCGTTGCAGGCCGGGAATGAGGGGAATGTCCACCTCAATGTAGCCGCAGCGTGCCTTGCCGTCGTCGCGGTGATAGGTGAGCGTGCCCAGGTCGTAGCGCTTGTCGCTCTCCTTCCACAGCTGCATGCCGGTGAGCGTGAGGGTGAAGCCGTCGGGCGTGGGGATGAGCAGCGTGGTGTCGCCCACGAGGACTTTGAAGTATTGCTCGGCGCGTGCAGGCGTTTCGCTCAGCACCGACTGTACGCCGGGCTGGCTTACGTCGAGCGTGTCGCCGCAGTGAGGTGCGTAGGTGTGGCTGTCGAAGTCGGAGTCAAACTGCTTCAGCCCCGTGAGGCGCTGCATGATGGAGCGCGTGGCACTGTATTGCTGCAGCGCAAGGCGTTCGGAGGCGGGTATGTCGTCGAAGCCCGAGTCCTCCTTGCCAGAGGGTGTGGGGGCATTGTCGTCGTCGCTGCAGGCATGGCTTAGACTGAGCATGCAGGCGGCTGCCAGCGGCAGGACGAGGCGGTATGTGAGGGAGCGTAGAAGTTTCATGATGTACGAAAGGATATGATGCCAGAGGCATGCAGCCGTTTCAGCGTGTGTGCTTCTGTATGGTTTCGAGCGTAGGATAGTTGTAGAATGCGCCGCGGCACAAGCGAACGGGGTAGTAGTTCAGTCGCCAGTATTTGTTGGCCGTCTGGTCGTTGATTTCGCGGAGCGTGTAATGGTCGTCCAGCACGAGCAGACAGGCATCGGCCATGTCCTTCGTGCTCTTCGAACTGATGACGTTCAGCCTGCCTTGTTCGTGCTGCTGCATGGTGCCGGAGGCGGGGAAGGAGGCGTTGCCGTTCAGGATGTCCTGCGTGCCCACGTAGCCGTTGAACGCTGCGTTGAAGCCCGAGCACTGTCCGCGGTAGAGGGCTTTCGGGTTGAAACCGATGTAGGCATAGAGTTGCTTCACTTGGTTGGGGGTGGGCAAGTACCACAGCGTGTTGGGCTGGGTGCTGAGGGAGGTGACGGGAGCGTAGCCGTAGCACCACTTGTTCTGCTGGTTGAACCAGTAGCCCACTTCGGCTTGGAAGCGCGTGAAGAGCACGTTGTTGTGGAAGGTTTCGCGTATGTCATCCTCGTTGTCGTCGTTGGGGTAGAAGGTGAAGCGCATCGAGTGGTCCATGTCGTGGCGCGTCCAGAAGGCCGAACCTATTTTCACCACGGCGTGGCGGTGCGATGTCAGCTCATCCATGAGGTTGAAGATGAGTTCGTCGTCGGCCACGGTGCAGCGGCCGTCGGCCGGCGCACTGATATTGATGCCATTGGGCGAGGTGTAAAGGTTGCCGTTGATGTAGTAGAGGGTACTGATAACGTGCCCTGGCAGCAGCGTGTCGATGGGTGTGACGAGGCAGTTTCCCTCTGAGAAACCCACAATGGCGGGTTTGTGTGAACCGTCGCCCAGAAAGATGCCGCGGTTCATCTTGATGTTTCCTTTGAAAATGGGATAGACCACGGTGACGCGCTGGTCGGTTCGGATGTGCGGCACATATTCGTTGCACACTTCGAGCACGGGCGTCGAGGTATTGTCGCTCTTGATGTAGAGCAATCGGGCGAGCGACTTCGTGTCGTCTACGCCGTTGAAGTCCGTGAGGCCCAGTCTGTCCAAGTCGATACGGTAGAGGTCGGTGCCCAGAAAGCGGTCCGACAGCTGGCAGTCGCTGCGCTGCATGAGTTGCAGCGTGGCGTTGATAAAGTCCACGCGCATCGACTCGTCCACCAGGTTCCACAGCGGCTCCAGTTCGAAGTGCACCACGCCCAGTTTGTTGCTTCGTCCGGGGTTCTCCTCGTAAGTGATGCTGGCCAGCCACGACATGATGTGGTCGGGCGGAATCTGCGACGTGCGTCCCAGTCCCTTGATGTCGCTTCTGATGGTCTCGTTCCACACGGGGTCACCACCCGTCACGCGCAGGGCCATGCCGTTGTTCTTTTCCGACGTCGTTTCCAGTTGCAGTTTATTGTCGCGCTCTTTGTCCGAGAGGCGTCCCATCGTGTAGTCCACCTCCTGCTGCATCTCCTTGTTCGTGTAGATTTGCTCGCTCTTGTTCATCGTGAAGGTGTAGCTCAACCGGCCTCCCAGGTCGGTTTGCACCACCACGTGCGTGCCGTACTTGAGCAGGATTTTCGTCACGGCATCGGCGCGGGCCTTTCCCGTGAGCGACTTGGCTTCGCGGTAAGCCTTCTGAAATCCATCGGAGAAAGGCAGCAGCCCCTCTTGTCGCAGGTCGTGCAGCGCGCCGGCGTCGATGACGCGTGCCGCCACGGCCTTGATCATGGCACCGTAGCCATAGTTCTGCGAGTCGTAGGCATACCCGGAGCATGAGGTGGCAGCAATGTCGCAGTCGCGCTGGCTGCCTTGCAGGCAAAGGTTCGTTTTGCTCGACGAGGAAGTCAGTTTGGTGCTGAACTCCGCCAGCGAACTTGCGTTGTAGTATTGCATTGTGGTTTGCGACAGGCGACACTCGTGCACCGTTTCATAGGTGTGCGATTTCCCCAGTGCCACGAGTTTGTCGTAGTCGAGCACGGGCTCCAAGGTGCGCACCGACATCGGGTTGTCCAGTTGTTGGTAAATGTCGTAACCGTAGCCCAGGTAGAGGCAGTCGCGCGGGTCGGCGCCGTTGCCGTCGTCGTCGGCCGTGGAGCGCTGCGTGAGACTCAGCCTCACGGCCTGCTGCTCATCGCCCGGCACCACGTAGAGGGTGGCTGTGCGTGCCGCGTCGTCGTCGTTGCGTTGCACCAGCATGGTGACAATGCCGTCGGCGGGCAGGGTGTCGGTGTAGAGGGTGAGCCATTCGTCGTGGCATACCACTGTTACGGCCCGCCCCTCGGGAGCGCCTTGCACTCTGATGGTGGCCCGCTGGTAGCCTGCCTCACGCGGCACGCTGAGGCTGAGGCTGCCGTCGTCGTAGGTGGCTTGCCACGCGGCGTAGTCGTGCATCTCGTTGTCGGAGCAGGCAGCGAGTAGGCCGATAATGCTGAGATAGGTCAGAATGCGACGCATGAGTCGGGCTGTGTTTGGGGTGAGTGTGAAAAGGCATCGTGAGGGGGGAGTGGGGCATGCTTCGTGCCCGTGCGTCCTTTTTCCTGAAACAGGGTTTGCAAGTCTCCCACTTGGGCGGCGCGGCAGGCACTGTGCAGGGCCTGCCGCGCGCCACGGGGTGGGTTATGGCTTACTCGTTGAAACCGGCGAGGGCACTTTATTTCAGTTGCTGGCGCTGTTCGTCGTCTACAATCTGTTCTACCTTCGTGTCATTACCATTCTCCATGATGCCGAGATAAATTTTAATGCCACGGCTGGTGTATTTTTCGATGAACCAACGTCTGGCATAGTCGGCTACTTCGGGTTCGATGAAGAGCGTCCACACGGGCGACACGAAGTAACGGATGGGCGAGGCCTTGCTCGGAATGCCGTCGTCTGTGCGTCCTTTCAGGCTGTCTACCCAGTCGTTCAGAATTTCCTGCATTTTTGAGCGGTTGGTGGCTTCCGGGCTCTGTAGCAGGGCCGAGATGGCCGTCTGCGTCTTGTTGGCGTCGCCGCCGTAGATAGCCATCTGAATGTTGCTGTTGCGGAAAATCTCCTCACCGGCCGACGAGAATTCCAATTCGCCTTCCAAGTTGAAGAAACCGCCGATTTCTGCGCTAACGTTGGCGTTCATGGTCTCCTCACCTTTCAGGTAAACGGTGTCGATGAGGGCAATGAGGTTGAGGCTACCGCCAAAGTCGCCGCCCGAGATGTAGAAGGGTCCCCAGTCACCGTCAATCTGGTTGAGTATCTTATTGGCCGTTTCGTTCGTCAGATTTTCGTTGTCGGCAGCGTCGCCCTCAAGGATAGCCTTTTCGAGACGGAAGTGCGACGAAGCAAACGGTTCGGAGAAGACGCCGCCGTAGGTCGGACGGTCCAGACGTTCGTACATGCCGTCTATCACCTTCTGCTGCTGGGGTGTGAGTTCCTCCTTTTTGTTGCGGCGGTAGAAGGTCTGAATCGTTTTCTCAATTTTGGCTTCTTCCTTTTCCAGTTTCTCAAAGTCCATGTTGGCAGCCTCATCCTGAGCGCTTACCTGTGCATACTGCTTGATGGTGGCCGGCGACACGGTCACGTTGTAGGCCGGTGCGTTGCGGTTGATGTTGTAGTTGATGTTGGCACGCGTGTCAATCTTGCTGGAGTTGTAGGCACCGTGTGCTTCAAACTCGATGAAGCCGAACGAGCAACCCAGCGTGAGCGTCACGTCGAGTGACTTGTTCTGGCAGAGTGTGGAGTCAATCATCTCGTCCTTCAGACTTGCAATTTCCAAGGGCACTTCCAAGTAGCCGTTGCGAATCTTGGGCGTGGTGGCATTCTGCAGGCTCTCGATGGTAGCAATGTTGAAGATGGGGTCCTTCATCTTCATGGCGGTCGGGTCGAACGACTGGCCGTCGCGGTTGTACGTGGGGTCGAGCACGTACTGGTAGTTCATGCCGTATCCCAGACCGTTGGCTTGGAACCACTGCCCGTTGCCGTTGTTCAGCGCCTCGCCCTTGTAGAAGGTGGTCTGCGTTACGGGAATTTCGGTAATTTCGCCTTCAGCATCGGCCACGTAGAGCGTCGTTTTGCGGTCGGCGCCCGTGTTGTTGTCGTCGATGGCAAGCTGCAGCACCTTGTTGCCCGTAAATTCTGTTTCGCGAACGTTGAGCGTGGCCCAGTCGCAGTGGGGGTCGAGCACGGCCGTCCATGTGCCAGAGCAGTTCACGGGTATGTTGACCACGGCGTTGTTGATTTCCACGGTCACGCCCCTGGTCTTGATGTCGTCGCTGAGAGTGGGTGTCGTGTAAGCCACGTCGTCGTCGCTGCACGATTGCAGCGAGCAGGTAAGTGCTGTGGCGAGCAGTCCACCGAAGAGAAAGAGTTTGGACGTTTGCATAGTCTTACAGTGTTTGAGGTTTATATTATTTGCATGTTTTTAGATGATGTAGCATGGCCTTTTGTAAGGCACCACCTGCAAAGCCTAATAATAATGGTGCAAAATTGACACTATGCCTTGTGGTAGGCAAATTTCCAATGTCTACAAAAATGTCTACAATATTTCAAAACATGAAAATATATGTGCTATTCAGTGCGGTTTTCGCCATGGCATCGCTCAAATCCTTTGGGCTTTGGCACTGCTCAGTTGGTTTACCATAAGTACTTATTTCGCGGACAGCCGATGAAGCATGCGGAAAAAGGAGGATAGGGGACTTACTTTTTAAGAGGCACACCCGTAATCCCTATTTATGGACACCACAGGTGCATCCGATGAAGGTTTTCAACGCTTACCCGACACCCAATTCACAGCATCTGTTTTCGGCGGGTCGGGGGACAGGAAAAAGGAGATGCTACGTAAAAAATATCACGTAGTACGTAAAAAAAATCACGTCGTACGTAAACTTTTTTACGTAGCATCTATTTTCGGCGGGGCGGCGGGCCGTAAAAACAGGCCGCCGTGGAAGAAAGTTCCCACGGCGTGTGAACTTTCTTCCACGGCGGGGTATGTTTTTCCCACGGGACGTACTATTCGCTGTCGGTTACACGGCCTCGACTCTCCTTCCGTTCGGCCATGGCCGCGCCCATGCCCTCGGGAGGCAACTTGAAGTCAGGCTGCTGAAACAGAAGGATGGCTTCTTCGAGCGAATGACCTGAGGACAGACCAAACTTGCGGCGCAAACGGTAGCGCAGCATGTTCACGGAACGGGGGGCCAATTTCATGATTTCGCACACGTGCTGCGTGTCCTGCTTCAGCACAATCAGCATGCAGAAGAGTTCCTCACGGTTGGTGATGGCGAGACCCGATGCGTGCAGGTTGTTGATGAAATAGGGGAAGAGCAGGTTGAAGCGATAGTAAAAGTCGGTGGTGTTGCGGTGTATGGCAATGTCGCCCAGAGCTGCATGCTGCATGGTGGCCGTCTGCTCGGGTGTGGTGGGCTCCTTCAACTCGACGGGTGGCGGCAGGGGTAGGGTAGAGGGTGCGGTTTGTGCCTGTGGCGTGGGCTGCACTGCTTGCCACTCTTTGCGCAGTTGTTCATGTTTGGCCAGCACATTTTCCAGTCGTTCCTCGGCCAGTCTCACCCGTATGCGATACATTTTGCGGCGCGTAATCATGAAAATGGCCAGACCTATGACGGTCAGCAGCAGCAGGCATACCACGGAGACGATGAGCGTGCGCTTCTGCTGCAAGCGGCTGCGCTCCATGGCCAGCTGCATTTGCTTTTCACCCACGTAGTGGCGCACCACCACCTGTGTGAGGAGCCGGGCGTTGCTTTCGGAAGCCGTGCCGCCCTCTTCGTCGAGCAAGTCCTGGGCATAACGCTTGATTTTCTCCACATTGCCCGTGCTGAGGTAGTGCTGGAGCGCCATGGCCGAAGCCCCTTTGACAAAGGTGGGCTGGTCCGTGGCGTGCAGCAGGGCATACATGCTGTCGAGGCATGCCTCGGCTGTGGCCTTGTCGTGGTTTCGCAGCGCGTCCTCGGCCAGACATTTATAGGCCTTGCTCCTGATGCCCGGTGTGCCCTGCAGGGCGGCCCGTTGCAGATTGGCGCGACCGCCAGCGTGCAGCGGGTGGTTGTTGAGTTTGCAGGTCAGCGCGCCCAGATGCAGGTCCACATCGCCCATACCGCTGTTGTAGGGTAGCGACTGCGCCATGGCGGCTGCCTGCTGCCAGCACCAGATAGCCGAGTCGTTCTGGCCCAATCCCTCTAAGGCCGCCCCTTTGTTGACAAGTAACTGCACGGCAATGGTGGGGTGATGCACATTGGGGAAATGCGCTCCACGCAGCATCCATTCCACACCCCTCGACGCGCAGTCGTTGGCTTCGCGGTAGAGGTCCCAGTAGAGCAGCATTTCGGTCAGGGTGTTGTAGCCTGTGGCGACGGCCACGGTGTCGCCCTTTATCATGGCCTCGTCGATGCCTTTCTTGATGAGCAGGTTAGCCTCCTGTATGCGGCCTGTGCGTTTGTAGAGCAGCGCGAGCATCTGTTCCACATACAGGCGGCCGCTTTTCAGTTCTGCGGAGTCGGCCGTGTGGAGCGCAGCGTGGCAGTAGTGAATGACGTCGTCCTGGCGGTCGGGTAAACTGAAATAGACGGCGGCGGCATAGGCGTAGTCGCGAAACTGACGTGCGGCCGAGGGATTACGCATGGGGGTCTGCAGGGCAAGGTCCATAAGCGCCTCGGCCTCGGGCATGCGCTCGGTGCGCGAGAGGGCGTAGGCCCCGATGCTGCGCAGGTCGCGCAGGCACCACTCCTTTATATAGGGTGTGGGATCGGCCAGCAGACTGTCGAAAACGGCGGCGCAGGTCTCGGGCTCTCCCATGGCCTGGTAGATGTTGAGCATTTGCAGCATCGACTCCACCACCATCGTTTGCTGCCCAGCTGCCTGCACGGTGTCAGTGGAGGGGAGTGCCGACATGAGGCAGTGGCGGTAGCTGTCGATGGCCTTGTCATATTCCTTGTTGACCTGATACTCGCGTCCCGCCTCAAACATCTGCGCAAGGGGCGACGTGAGTATGTGCAGGACGGGCGTTGTGGGGGATGCCGACTTGCGACGAGGGCCGCATGCTGCCAGCACTGCAAGGGCTATGAGCAGCAGGAGGGCGCGGTGCAACGGAGGCCACAGGGTGGGGGTATGGCTGGATGAAAAAGGCATAAGGGTGGGATGCTGTTGTTTCGGGGAGGGGGAGAAGGGGAGAGGGAGAAACTCGTCAGGGCTGCATGATGCCCAGACGTTCGGCCAGTCCGTCGCGGTAGGCGCGCCAGAAGCGGGCTACATCCTTCAAAGCGTAGGCACGGCTGAAGGCGCAGGTGGCCAGTGCGGTGACTACGTAGCCAGCCACGCCTATCAGGGGACGCAGATAGCGCACCCAGAGGTTGAGGCCGTAATGGTGGTTGAGGTAGGTGGCGTTGCGCACCTGGTAGAAGCGTTTCCACTTTTTCTTGTGGTTACGCTCTGCCCACGAGTCGGTGGAGAAGAAGTGCTCCTTGTCCATGAGGGCAGCGGGTACCGACAAAATGCGGTAGCCGGCACGCACGGTGCGCAGACAGTAGTCAGTGTCGTCGCAGAAGATGAAGAGTTCGCGGTTGGGCAAACCGATTTTCTCCACCACCTCACGGCGGATGAGCGGCCCTTCGAAAGCGGTGCCCGCAATTTCGGTAGGCTCGGTGGGCGGACAGGATGCCAGTTTGCCCTTGTGCAGCGAGGCAAAGGGGTTGGTGAGGTTGTAGGCGGTGAAGTCGTTGGTGTAGATGCGGCCGTCCATCAGGCGGCGCGGGGCCAGTATGCCGTAACGGGCATCGGCGGTGTAGGGCAAGAGGTGCTCAAGGCAGTCGGGGCGGGGAAACACGTCGTCGTCCATGCACCATATCCACTCCGCCCCCTGCTGCATGGCCTCGGATATGCCACGATGAAAGCCGCCCGCGCCACCCACATTAGCCTGCGTGATGATGGTGAAATGCGCGGCGGGCAACGTGGCCAGGTAGTCGGCCGTGCCGTCGGTACTGCCGTTGTTGACCACCACGATGTGGCTCACGCCGCGGTTGGCGCGCAAGCATTCCAGGTTTCGCTGCAGCAGGGGCAGACGGTTGAAGGTGACGACAACGGCTATGATGTGCATGGTGAAGAGGGGTTGGGGATTAGGATGGAGGTGGATGTGCGGTGTTTCAATATTTGCCGTCGACCTTGCCCGGCTGCGTGGCGCGGTACTTTTGCAGCAGTGCGAAGCAGGCGTCGGCATCGAAGTGGCGCAGACGGGCGTATTCGTCTGCAAAGGCGCGGTGCATTTCGGGGGTGCACGGCAGGCGCTCCATGTTGCGGCAGGAGGCATCGAGCGTGAGCGGACCGCGAGCCATGCGGTTGAGGTCGACCAGTTCGATGTCAATGTGGCCCGACTCCTGACGGCGGAACAGAATGTTGCCGCGGCCATAGTCGAGGTGTGCCAGGCCGTGGGCATGCAGGGTGGCCGTGGTGCGCGCTATGGCACGCATGACGTCGGCCGTATAAGGGAAGGTGCGCTCAAAGAGTTCGTCGTAGCGGTGCGTGCACGTGGAGGCTAAGGTGACGAGATAACTCTGGTCGAACAGCAGACCGCTGCGCAGGTTGAGGTAGCCCACGGGCTGCGGTGTGCCCACACCGATGTGGCGCAGCAGGAGCGCATTGTCGTAGGCCCGCTTGGCCTTCGAGGGACGCACGATACCGTAGACGAGGCGGTTGATGAAGAGGGGGCGGCGAAATGCTTTCACCACAAACAGCCTGCCTTCAAACTCAATTTCACGCAGTTTGTTGCGCCCGTCGTGAATGAGCCGCCCCTCGCCACGGGCAAAGCGTTCGGGCAATGACAGCATGAAGGGACGGAGCGAGGCAAACTCAGGCTGCAAAACCAGCGTCTGGTGATTCCAAAGACTCATGAGAGATGGGGCATTTTTATCATTTCGCGGCATCAGACGGGTGCAATTCGCGGCGGGCCAGTGCGAGGGCGGCTGCTATGGTGTCGTCCATGTCGGCATAGGTGTAACCCGCCAGACGGCCCCCGAAGAGCACGCGCTGCTCGCCCGCAGCCATGTCGCGGTAGCGGCCATAAACCTCGGCGTTGCGCTGGTCGTTGACGGGATAGTAAGGCTCCTTGCCAGGCTCGAAGTCGTCGGGGTGCTCATAGGTGACCACGGTGTGGGGCTGTGTGCCGAAGTCGAAGTGCTTGTGCTCGATGACTCGTGTGTAAGGCACGGAGCGCTCGGTGTAGTTGACCACGGCATTTCCCTGAAAGTCGGGGCACTCCATCACCTTGTGCTCGAAGCGCAGGCTGCGGTAGTCCAGATGGCCGTGCCGGAAGTCGTAGAAGGCATCGATGCAGCCCGTGAAGAGGATGCGGTCGGCCAAAGCATCAAGCTGGGCGCGGTCGGCCAGGTAGTCGCAGCCCGTGCGCACCTCGATGCCGTTGAGCAAGGCATCCGTCAGGGCGTTGTATCCGCCGCAGGGTATGCCTTGAAAACGGTCGTTGAAGTAATTGTTGTCGAAGGTAAAGCGAAAGGGCACACGGCGGATGATGAAGGCGGGCAGTTCGGTAGCCGCACGTCCCCACTGCTTTTCGGTGTAGCCCTTGATGAGGATGCGGTAAATGTCGTCGCCGCAGAGCGTAAGTGCCTGTTCCTCCAGATTGGCCGGCTCTGTGATGTGCGCATATTTGGCGCGCTGTTCGGCAATTTTGGCCTGAGCCTCAGCCGGGGTGCGCACTCCCCACAACTGGTAGAAGGTGTTCATATTAAAGGGCAGGTTGTAGAGCCGCCCTTCGAAGTTGGCCAGCGGGGAGTTGGTAAAGCGGTTGAACTCAACGAGACTGGTGGCGTAGTCCCACACTTCGCGGTTGTCAGTGTGGAAGATGTGAGCGCCGTAGCGGTGCACAGCGATGCCTTCCACCTGTTCGCAGTAGATGTTGCCGCCTGTATGGTTGCGTTTGTCAATCACCAGACAACGTTTGCCGGCTTTGCGGGCTTCGTGGGCAAAGACGGAACCAAAAAGTCCTGCGCCTACAATTAGGTAGTCGTATGCTTTATTCATAAATCAATAAAATTCATTGTTTTTCCTATGCAGGTGCAAAGATAGCGCAAGGCGAGAGGAGGAGAAAAGAAAAGCCGAAGGTTTTTCATTTTCTCATCCCGAGCCGCAGCCTATCTTATCCAAAGATAGCGCAAGGCGAGAGGAGGAGAAAGGGGTAGGGGTGGCTTTTTCATTCCCTCAGCCAGAACAAAGCTTATTTCTTACCACAAAAAGGTGTTCTGATGCCACGAGGCAGCCTCTACTATCTCCTTATATGATAACTATAAAAGCAATAGGATGTTAATTTTAGGATAACGTTTGGCATTTCTACGTGTGCATTGGTGAGGCATTTAACTAATCCCTACCTTTGCTCACATGAAAAAGTCAACGATATGGATGATCGCCATAGCAATGGGAACGTCGTTCCTCGCATTGCTTTACCTCCAGATGCGCTATCTGGAGCAAGTCATCCACATGCGCCAGGAGCAATTCGACACTTCTGTCACCCGAAGTCTCTATCAGGCGGCGCGCAACCTTGAACTGCGCGAAACGCAGGCGGCCCTCCTGCAAGCTGTACCGGCTACGGCGGCCGACAGCACAGAGGCACTTGGCAGCAGAAAAGGGGATGCCCCGAAGGCTGCACCCCACGTCATGGTAGAGGCCACGGCCAAGCAGAACAACTATCTGCTCGTAGACTTGGCTACCACGCAGCAGGATCCTAAGGAAGTGGAGGAAGTGCGGCAGCAGTTTCAGCACCATCGGGCCACCTTCGAGGAGGCCGTCTACTCCTTATTATATAAAGCAGCCCAGCAGCCCCTGGTCAACCGCATCGATTACGCAGCGCTCGACAGCGACCTTCAAGCCGCTTTCCGCAGCAACGGCATCAACATGCCCTTCCACTTCTACATCGCTACCAGCGACGGGCGAGAGGTGTACCGCTGCCGCGATTACGACGAGGAGGGTAGTGAGGTGACCTTTCAGCAAACACTCTTTCCCAACGACCCACCAGCGCAAACCGGTGTGCTCTACATCCACTTCCCCGATACGCGCGACTACATCCTCTCGAGTGTACGGTTTATGATACCGGCACTTGTGTTCACACTCGTGCTGCTGCTCATTTTCGTCTACACCATCTACACGATATTCCGCCAAAAGCGTCTGACCGAAATCAAGAACGATTTTATCAACAACATGACGCACGAGTTCAAGACGCCCATCTCGTCTATCTCGTTGGCGGCGCAAATGCTCGGCGACCCCACCATCACCAAGAGCGAGGCCATGACGAAGCACCTGTGCGACGTGATTGGCGATGAAACGAAACGCTTGCGGTTCCAGGTGGAAAAGGTGCTGCAAATGTCGATGTTCGACAAGAAGGCTGCTACCTTCAAACGCCGCGAAACGGATGCGCAGGCACTGGTGACGGACGTGGTGAACACGTTCCGCCTGAAGGTAGAAACGTCGGGCGGAACCATCGATACGAATCTTACCGCCCAACGAGCCACCGTGTTCATTGATGAAATGCACTTCACCAACGTGCTCTTCAACCTGCTCGATAACGCGGTGAAATACAAGGATAGCGAGCGACCCCTCAAACTCTGTGTCAGCACACGCAACGAGGGCGGACGACTGTTTATCACCATCGCCGACAACGGCATCGGCATCCGCCGCGACGACTTGCGCAAGATTTTCGACAAGTTCTACCGTGTGCACACCGGTAACCGTCACGACGTGAAAGGCTTCGGCCTTGGTTTGGCCTATGTGAACAACGTGGTGCGCGCCTTGGGCGGAACCATTCATGCCGAGAGCGAATACGGCCGCGGCACCTCTTTCATCATCTCCCTGCCCCTCATGGCCTGAGGCGACGGGGCAAACGAAATCAGAAAACAAAAAGAATAATAACCACACAAACACCCCCATTATCATGAATGCTACTGACGAAAAACTGAATCTCCTGCTTTGTGAAGACGATGAAAACCTCGGTATGTTGCTCCGCGAATACCTGCAGGCCAAGGGATATCAGACCATGCTCTGCGTGGACGGCGAAGCTGGCTACCGCGCTTTTACCCAAAACAAGTTCGACCTGTGCGTGCTCGACGTGATGATGCCTAAAAAGGACGGCTTCGAACTGGCACGCGACATACGCCATGCCAACGAGGAGGTGCCCATTATCTTCCTCACGGCCAAGACACTCAAGGAAGACATCCTCGCTGGTTTCCGTTTGGGTGCCGACGACTACCTGACCAAACCTTTCAGCATGGAAGAACTCACCTTCCGCATCGAGGCCATACTGCGCCGCGTGAAGGGCAAGAAGAACCGCAACCGCACCTCCTACCGCATCGGTTCCTTCCACTTCGACACGCAGAAGCAAACCCTCACCCGTGGCGAAACCGTGACGAAACTGACGACCAAGGAGTGCGAACTGCTCAACCTGCTCTGCATGCACGCCAACGAAATTCTGCAGCGTGACTACGCCCTGAAGACGATTTGGATTGACGACAACTATTTCAACGCCCGCTCCATGGACGTGTATATCACCAAGTTGCGCAAACATCTCAAGGCCGACGAGAACGTGGAAATCATCAATATTCACGGCAAGGGCTACAAACTCATCAATCCCGAGCCCGAGGCTTGATGGCCCAGGCTGGCCGCCCGCACATTTCAGATATTTTCTATTCATTGCCCCGCACTGGCTCCATGCTGCGTGCGGGGCAACGCATTCTGCTTGACAGTACTTTACACATTTTAGCGCAGCTACATGCCCCGCACCGCGCACTTTTTTCGTACATTTGCCGCGCAATTTGTAGCCGTAGCCAGCATGAAGCGCTGGCAGACTACTGTAACAGCCCTTCTTTATGACACTGAACAACTCCCTCTTACGCCTGTTTACACTGCTTGCTGCGGCAGCCATGCTGTTGCCCGCCTGTGATGACGATGAAACCTATGCCGACAAGCGCAAACGAGAGAACAGCCAGATTGAAGCCTTCTTGCAGACCGGCGCTTCGGTCAAGGACGAGGACTCGGGCGAATACCTGTTCCACGTGCCCGGCAATATCAAGGTGATCTCCGAGCGTGAGTTCTACGCTAACGACAGCACCACACGTGTCGATGCCAACGAGTTTGTGCGCTTCGAGAAAACGGGCGTCTACATGCAGATTGTAGAAAAAGGCACAGGTACGCAGTTGGCCGAGGGCGAGAACTGCAGCATCATTACCCGCTACACCGAGTTCAACATTGCCACCGACAGCATACAGACGAGCAACTGCATCACAAGTTACGAGATGCAGCCCGACATCATGACCTGCTCCAATAACTACGGCACCTACTCCGCCACCTTCACGCAGGGCGTCATGAAAACCGTCTACAATACGGCCGCCGTACCCTCGGGCTGGCTTGTGCCGCTGCCCTACATCAAACTGGCGCGCTTGGCTGGGCCTGACGACAAACTGGCCCACGTGCGCCTCATCGTGCCGAGCACACAGGGGCAGAGCAACGCCGCTACCAGCATCTATGCGTGCTGCTACGACATCGTCTATCAACGAGGCAGATAAGTGGCGCAGACAGGCGGCGTAGCCTCAAAGCATTCCCAATCCGAAATACAGATAAAGCAGGAACCCGTTGCGAGACGGCGCGTCCTGCTTTTTTCGTGTAGAAAAGGCCGGAGGGTGGCACTCCCCTTACGCTTGATGGCACTCGCCGCTACCTGACGCGGGAAGATTGGCTCACTTTCGACCCTCACACTTTAAGCAACGGACGAGGGGCCGCAAGGCAGTGATTTGAAGGTGAAGCCACTGCAATATGAGGTAAGTTGGGTAAAAACGGAAACATTTATTTGGTCTGTCGGATGGGTTGACGTATCTTTGCATAGCATCCGCGTAGACTGTATTCACTGTTCGTTGCCTCAAACAGGGCGTCTGGCAGGTTTGACATGTTGGCGGAGACGTTATTAACCAAACATTATGGGATTTTTTAGCAAGCTTTTCAAGCATAAACCAACCGAGAGCGAAACGGGCTGGCGTGTGGGTGGCATGGAGGACTTCATGATGCTCATCCGCGTCTACTATCAGGCTGTGATTGCCTCCAACCTCGGCATCAGCAATCTCTCGGCATTGCCCGACTTGCGCGTATTCAAGCAAACGCTGCATGTACCCACGGTCAACAACCGTCTGGGTTTGGGTGAGAAAAACCGTTGCCGCAAAATGCTCTGCGAGATTTACGGTCTCGAAGACAACTTCTTCAAGGAAATCGACCAGAGCATCAAGCGCAACTGCCGCAACGTGAACGATGTGCGTAACTACCTCTTCCTGTTTCAGGGATTCTCACAGGAACTCATGATGCTCATGGGCAACCTCATGAAGTGGAAGTTCCGTTTGCCCTCGTTCTTCCATTCCGCCCTGCGTAACATGACCGCCAAGGTTGTTGACCAGGTTATGACCAAGGACAACTGGAAAGACGAGAGCGTGCGCAAGGCATGCTTCCAGGTGCGCCACTTCAGTCAGCAGCTGGGTTACAGCGCCGAGTGGATGACTTCCTACGTCTACCACGTGGTGCTGCTCGCCAAAAAAGAGCCCAAGCCCGCCGCCGAAGATTAACCCATCGGTCGTGCGGCCAGTAACCGCCACAGCATGCGCTGCGAATAAGACGTTATTCACACATCCGCAACCCCACGCTGGGGTCTATTCCACTTATGACACAAGAAAACGAAACCGCTCTCCGCAACTTTGAGGCACTTGTACGCCAACTCATGGCAGCGTATTCCAAGGAACGCGCGGCCCGTGAGGCGTTGCAGGCGCAGTTGGACGACTGCCGCAAACTTTTGGCCGAAGAGCAGGCACGTGTCGAGCAAAGCAAGCAGGACTTTGAAAACCTGCGGCGGGCACGCATTCTCGAAGTCAGTGGCGATGATGTGAAAGACGCACGCTCACACTTGGCACGCCTGGAACGCGAAATCGACAAGTGCATCGCATTGCTTAACGTGTAATATGGCTTCGTAAGCCCATGACGCGGCGTAACTGGTTACACACAATTTCGACACAATGGAAAACGCACAAAATAAACTGGTCATCCATTTGCTCATAGGCAAGCAACTTTACCCCATCACCGTGTTGCGCGAGCAAGAGGAGATGTTCCGCAAGGCAGCCAAACTTATCAACGAGAAACTGAGCCGCTACGAGCAGACCTATCCCAACCAAGGCTACGAGAAGTACACCTCCGTGGCACTCCTCGATTTTGCCGTACGCGTGCAGCAGTTGGAGCAGCAAAAGGACGACACACCCTACGCCGACACCCTGGCGCGCCTCTCCGACGAAATTACCAAACTCCTCGAATAAGCGTGCCTGCTCTTGGCCCATGTGCACCAGCAGCGGCCGCATACCGTAGCCAACCTCAACCCCGAAACCATTTGCACGCCACGCCACGAGGCACCACGTGCAAGGCTTTATATCAACTAATCTTTCAACCTTACATTTGACGATGAGCATCATCATACCCCTTATTATCGGCGTCCTTGTGGGCGCAGGAGCGGGGTACGGATTTTTTCGATACGTATTGAAAAAGAAGTACCTCCGCATGATTGATACCGCAAACCACGAAGCGGAAGTGATCAAAGAAAAGAAACTCCTTGAAGTAAAGGAGAAATTCCTCAACAAAAAGGCTGAACTCGAAAAAGAGGTGCAGCAGCGTAACCAGCGCATCTTACAGGTAGAGAACAAACTCAAACAGCGCGAGATTGGCCTGAATCAGCGTCAGGAGGAACTGGGACGCCGCAAGCAGGAACTCGAAAACCATCAAAACCGCCTCAATACGCAGCAGCAAAACCTTGCCCGTAAGGAGGAAGAACTCGAAAAGCTGCAACTCAAGGAGCGCGAGAAACTGGAAGAACTCAGCGGCTTGTCGGCCGAGGAAGCCAAGAAGCGCCTTGTCGACTCACTCAAGGATGAGGCTCGCACCGATGCGCAGAGCTACATCAACGACATTATGGACGATGCCAAGCTTACGGCCAACAAGGAGGCCAAGCGCATTGTCATACAGACCATTCAGCGCGTGGCCACCGAAACGGCCATTGAAAACAGCGTGACCGTGTTCCACATCGACAACGACGAAGTGAAGGGCCGCATCATCGGACGCGAGGGTCGCAACATCCGTGCACTCGAAGCCGCCACGGGCGTGGAAATTGTGGTCGACGACACCCCCGAGGCCATTGTCATTTCTGCTTTCGACCCCGTGCGTCGCGAAATCTGCCGTCTCGCCCTGCACCAGCTCATCGCCGATGGCCGCATCCACCCCGCCCGCATTGAGGAAGTAGTGGCCAAGGTGAAGAAGCAGGTGGAAGACGAAGTCATCGAAACGGGTAAGCGCACCGCCATCGACCTCGGCATTCACGGCCTGCATCCCGAACTCGTGCGCATCGTGGGCAAGATGAAGTACCGCTCATCCTATGGCCAGAACCTGTTGCAGCATGCCCGCGAAACCGCCAACCTCTGTTCCGTGATGGCTGCCGAACTCGGACTGAACCCCAAAAAGGCTAAACGCGCTGGTTTGCTGCACGACATCGGCAAGGTGCCCGATGAGGAGAGCGAATTGCCGCACGCACTCTACGGTGCCAAACTGGCTGAGAAATACAAGGAGAAACCCGAAATATGCAACGCCATCGGTGCCCACCACGACGAAGTGGAGATGACCTCACTCCTCGCTCCCATCGTCCAGGTTTGCGATGCCATCAGCGGTGCCCGTCCCGGTGCCCGTCGTGAAATTGTGGAGGCTTACATCAAGCGCTTGAACGACCTCGAGCAGATAGCCTCAAGTTATGACGGCGTAACGAAGACCTATGCCATCCAGGCTGGCCGCGAACTCCGTGTGATTGTGGGCGCCGACAAGATTGACGATAAGCAAATCGAAACCCTGAGCGCCGACATTGCCCGCCGCATACAGGATGAGATGACGTATCCCGGACAGGTCAAAATTACCGTCATCCGCGAAACGCGCTCTGTAAGTTACGCCAAGTAAACACGGCCGCAAACCTCTCCGTGTGCAGCCGTTTACACTCCCCCGTTTTTTACACACAAACACGAATACCCAAGGCTGCGTCAGCAATGATGCAGCCTTTTTTTCGGGAAAACGATAACGCTATGAAGCAAAAATATCAGCCTTGGCTCTGGGTGCCCACGCTCTATATGACCGAAGGCATACCCTACGTAGTCGTCATGTCGGTGGCCGTGGTGATGTACGGCCGCCTGGGACTCTCGAATACCGACATAGCCCTCTACACGTCGTGGCTCTATCTGCCGTGGGTCATCAAGCCCTTCTGGAGTCCAGTGGTCGAACTGCTGCGCACCAAGCGCTGGTGGATTGTGGTGATGCAAATGGTGCTGGGCGCATCGCTCGCAGGTCTGGCCTTCAGTCTCAAAGTGCCCCACTACGTGCAGTGGTCGCTCGCCTTCTTGTGGCTGATGGCTTTCAGCAGTGCCACGCACGACATTGCGGCCGACGGCTATTACATGCTCGCCCTCACACCCCGCGAACAGGCTTTCTACGTGGGCATCCGCTCCACCTTCTACCGTGTGGCCATGATTATGGGACAAGGTTTGCTCATCATGCTGGCGGGCATGCTCGAACTGCGTTTCCGCCCCTTGATAGCCTGGTCGTGGACCTTTGCCGCCATAGCCTGCGTGCTACTGGCGTTAGCCTGCTACCATGCCCGCATCCTGCCGCGTGCCAAGGCCGATGCCGCCCCCCTCGATGTGCAGTGGCGCGAGGTCTTCAAAGGCTTCGTCAACACCTTCCTAAGTTTCTTCCGAAAAAAGCAAATTGTGGTAGCCCTCCTCTTCATGCTTCTCTACCGTTTGCCCGAGGCTTTGTTGGTGAAAATATGCCCGCTCTTCCTTTTGGGCGACCCCCGCACGGGAGGCTTGGGGCTCAGCACAGGCGAGCTGGGCATGGTGCAGGGCACGATAGGCGTCATCGGCCTCACCCTGGGTGGCATTCTCGGCGGCGTGGCGGCTGAGCGTGGCGGTCTGCGTCGCTGGCTCTGGCCCATGGTGCTCAGCATCACCTTGCCCGATGTGGTCTACATTGTGCTGGCCTATTTCCAGCCCGACAACCTCACTTGGGTCGGTGCCTGCGTCTTCGTGGAGCAGTTTGGCTACGGCTTTGGCTTTACGGCCTACATGCTCTACCTCATCTACTTCTCGCGTGGCAAGTCCTCTACGGCCCACTACTCCTTCTGCACGGGTTTCATGGCGCTGAGCATGATGCTGCCCGGCATGGTGGCGGGCTTTTTGCAGGAGAGTGTAGGCTACCTCAACTTCTTCATCATCGTCACCGCGCTCTGCCTCATCACGTTTGTAGTGGCCGCGCTCATCAAGGTGGAGGATGATTTCAATGAAGACGCAGCACCCTATTAAACCTTCGACAGCGAGCGCATCGCATCTACGCAGCAACGCCTCCTTGAGTCGCACATGACTGAAGGAGGCGTTGCTGCGTAGGGTGGGGTAGATGCTTGTGTACTTGACGTCATGCCTGGCACGTTTCGGCCTCAGGCTGTGCGGCATGTTGCACGTAGGGGTAGAGGGCGAGCGGCCACAGCAACCAAGTGTGGCAGAGCAGAATGAAGGAAAATGCCACGGTGTTGAGGGCGAAATAGAGCAGAGCGAGGCCTTGGGGAAGTCCCAAACCGTCGCCCAGCAACCACGAGTCGGTGGCGGCGCACCACACACCGAGTTGCGACATAGGTGCCAGTGCGGCGGCTACACACAGCAGCGCGAAGGGGAAGAAAAGGAGAAGCTGCACCACGAAGGTACGTCCCCAGCACCGCCCCAAAGCAAGCAGCAGGGCGCGGCCCGGCGACAGTTGGCCAAGGCCGTAGAGCACGCGGGCCGTCGTTGTCGCTGCGCCTATATATATAAGGAGTAACGGCAGCAGCAGGGCCACCCATACGCTCCACTTCCATGCCGCATAGCCTATGCCCGCAGCCAGTGCCAGCATCAGCGTGCCCAGCACGCAGTCAGTCAGTGCCACCCGGCGTGCAGCGCTGCATTCGCAGGCCTGGAGCGAAAGCCGCAGCGGCCGTACAAGTCGCTCCGCCTGGGCCGTCCGCTCAATGAGGTGCAGCGTGCGCCCCAGGCAGAGCCAGCCCAGCGACAGGCTCAGCAGCGTGCCCGTTATCAGGTAGAGCAGCCACGTCCAGTCGGGCCACGCCGCCGCCTTCACCACCTCGCTGTCCGCTCCAGCCTGCGACAGCCGCAGGGCAGGCAGCGCATGCTGCATCAGCGCGTCCATGAGCAGTTGCCACAGCAAGGCGCATGCCGAGCCCGCCAAAAGCAGGTAGCACCACAGGCTTCTGAAGTAAGCCCGCCAGTATATAGCGAGGAACCGCCAGCCATCGGCAATGGCCTCCTGCAAGTTGCGTTCCTTATGAAAAGTCCATTTCGTATTCATACAACCATTGATTAAGTGGGGCAAAGGTACACAAAAGGATGGGAATGCCCGCCAGCAGGCAAGGCGTTAACGGAGCGAAAGGTTTCGCAGCGCACGCCCGCAGTCCGTCAATGCCGTGGGAGAAAGAGTCCCCGCCGTGGAAGAAAGTTCCCATGCCGTGGGAAGTTTCTTCCACGGCGGCCTGTTTTTACGGCCCCCCGCCCCGCCGAAAATAGATGCTACGTAAAAAATTTTACGTACGACGTGATTTTTTTTACGTACTACGTGATGTTTTTTACGTAGCATCTCCTTTTTTCCGTTCCCAACCCCGCGGGAAATAGATGATGTGAGAATCATTCAAAAAGCACATGTAAGGAGGATGAACAGCCTGCGAAATAGCGGCTGATACCGCTCCAACAGCCCTTTCGGCATGGCGCCAACCATCTGCTGCAAGGCGGTCAAGCGGGCGTTACACGGGCATTTCCGTCCGTCTGTAACAAGAAAGTATTTATGCGTTTCTTTGGCTTGCCTATGCGTTTACACTAACTTTGCACGCGTTTTCAAAGCCGCATACGGTTTCCCGCAGCTGGCTTTACCACACAAAACTAACGTAACATGAAGCACGCAGCACTCTTTGACCTGGATGGCGTGTTGGTCGACACCGAGGGACAGTACACCCAGTGGTGGCAGGAGGTGGGTCGGCATGATTTTCCCGATCAGCCCACGTTTGCGCACGACATCAAGGGACAGACGCTCACCCAGATATGCCACAAATATTACGCCGACGATGCTGAGGCACCCGCTCGTTTGGCACAGGGGCTCGCAGTTTTTGAGAAGCACATGCACTTCCCCTTCGTGCCGGGTGCCATGGCCTTTGTCGATGCCTTGCGCCAGGCCGGTGTGGGTGTAGCCGTGGTCACGAGTTCCAATCACGCCAAGATGGCGTGCCTCTATGCGGCGCACCCCGATTTTAGCGCACACTTCGATCGAATCTTCACCGCCGAGGACGCTCTGCGTTCCAAGCCGGCGCCCGATTGCTACGTGACGGCGGCGCGCTACTTCGGTCTCGACCCCACCGCTTGCTTCGTGTTCGAGGACAGTGTGAACGGCCTCATAGCGGGTCGCGACAGCGGCGCCACGGTGGTAGGTGTCACAACCACCCATCACGAGGATGTGGTGGCGCGCTACAGTGCATACGTCATTCCCCACTTTGAGGGCATGACAGTGCAGCATATGTTGAATCTTAAGCACTAAAGATAGAAAGAATATGGCAGGATACTTAGTAGAAAGTACACGCAAGGTGACGACCCACCGCTTGAAGGAAATGAAAGCAGAGGGTAAGAAAATTGCCATGCTCACGAGTTACGATTACACCACGGCAAAGATTGTGGATGCCGCGGGCGTAGACTGCATACTGATAGGCGACAGCGCCTCGAACGTGATGGCGGGCAACGCCACCACGTTGCCCATTACGCTCGACCAGATGATTTACCACGCCAGCAGTGTGGCGCGTGCCGTGCAACGCGCCTTTGTGGTGTGCGATATGCCTTTTGGCACCTATCAGGTGGATGCGAAGGAGGGCGTGCGCAATGCCATACGCATTATGAAGGAGACGCGCTGCGATGCCTTGAAACTGGAAGGCGGCGAAGAGATACTCGAAACCGTACAGCGCATTCTGGATGCCGGCATACCCGTATTCGGCCATCTGGGCCTGACGCCGCAGAGCATCAACAAGTTCGGCACCTACGCCGTGCGTGCCAAGGAGGAAGCAGAAGCCGCCAAACTCTTGCGCGACGTGAAGCTGCTTGCCGAGGCGGGCTGCTGCGGCATTGTGCTGGAGAAGATACCCGCCGCCCTCACCGAGCAGGCTGTGGCGTCGGTCGACATTCCCATTATCGGCATCGGCGCAGGTCCTGCCGATGGGCAGGTGCTCGTGATTGACGACATGTTGGGCAAAAACAAGGATTTCTCGCCCAAATTCCTGCGCCGCTATGCCGACCTCTTTACCATCATGACAGATGCCATCGGGCAGTATGTCACCGATGTGAAGCGTGGGGATTTCCCCAACTTACAGGAGCGCTATTGAGCTACATACACCTATGAAAATCCCAAAGAAGGGCCAGTTGCGCAGCCGCCGCTTTGTGTATATGTGCGTGGCCAACTGGTTTCTGCATCTATATGTGTTCGCCATGTGGCCCTTGCTGCTGGCCATGGTGCAAGCTAATGCCCTGCCGCTTTCCACGCTGGCTTGGGCGGCCATTGCATTTGCCGTGGGCATGATATTGCCCGGCCCCTTTGTGGCGCAGTGGTTGGAACGCCGCAGTCGCAAGAGCGTGCTCCTCAAGGCTGTGCTGTGGATGAGCATACCCCCCACTTGCATGTTGCTGTTCTGGCATCATGCCGCCGCCCTCGTGGCCGCCCATGCCTTGCAGGGTCTGTCCTTCGGCATTGCCCAGAGCACGCTGGGCACCACCCTGGTGAACGACATCCTGCTCTCACGCGAACGAACCCGCGGCGATGTGCACTATGCCTGGGCCGGGCGTTTGGGCATTCCCGCCGGACTATGTGCTGGCTGTGTGGCCTTGCTGCACCTGCCTGTGCAGGAAGCTTTGCAATGGAGCTTGGTGCTGGCATTGCTGGCCTTCTTGTGCATTGGCAACGTCAACGTGCCGCTCAAGGCACCCGTAAAAATGCCGCGTTTCACCCTCGACCGCTTTTTCCTGCCGTCGTCCTATCCGCTCATGCTCACCATGTTTGTGGGGCCGTGGCTGTTAGGACGCATGGTGGGCCTGCATCTCACCATGCCGCTGATGGCCTGCATGACGGCAGGTGTCGTGGTGGCCTACGTGCTGCAACGCTTCACGCGCTACCTGTGGCCGCAGCGTTGGCATATGCTCGCGGCCTATGTGCTGCTGCTCGTGGCAGTGGCACTGCACATGGCCGGTACACCGTGGGCCGATGAGGTGGCGGCACTCCTCATAGGCATCGGCACCAGTATGCTCTCGGCGCGCCACTTGCTCGACTGGCTGGTGCGCTCGGCACACTGCCAGCGCGGCACGGCGCAGAACACCTACATGATTGCTTGGCGTGTGGCCTTCGCTGCAGGCGTGTCGTGCTCGCTGCTTGTGGCATCCCACATAGGGGTGGCCGATGCCCTGCTCTGCCTATGCGGCGCAGTGGGCTACTTGATGTGGCGCCGCCGCCCCGCCGCCTGCTGCAAGCCCAGGCAGAGGTAAGTGCGCCCTTGCCTTTGCCGGTGGCGACCATTCTGCATAAGGATGACCGCTGCCATACATAAAAGGTGAAAAACTTGCACTTTTCCCTTTGCCCAGCACTTGCCAAACATTAACTTTGCACGAAAATTTTCGGGAGGGGCATTTTGTGGCAAAAAAGGCCGCAGTACGCCTCCCGTTTACTATTTCCCAAAGACAATATCCAACGCATTATATGAAATTTACCGAACGTAACGGACTGAACCTCTATCAAGTGAACGAAGAGGTACTGAAAGATTGGGACAAGGACGATTTGTTTCACAAGAGTATGACGGAGCGTGAAGGCTGCCCTTCATTCGTGTTCTTCGAAGGCCCTCCTTCGGCCAACGGACACCCGGGCATTCACCACGTCATGGCTCGTACCATTAAGGATGTGTTCTGCCGTTACAAAACCATGCAGGGCTTCCAGGTTAAACGCAAGGCTGGATGGGACACGCATGGCTTGCCCGTGGAACTGGGTGTGGAGAAAGAACTCGGCATCACAAAGGAGGACATCGGCCACTCCATTTCCATTGAAGACTACAACGCCCGCTGCCGCCAGAACGTGATGATGTTCACCCAGGAGTGGACGGACCTGAGCCACCTGATGGGATATTGGGTGGACATGGAGCATCCCTACATTACCTACGATAACGCCTACATCGAAACCCTGTGGTGGCTGCTCGGCCAGCTTTATGAAAAAGGACTCTTATATAAAGGATACACCATCCAGCCCTATTCGCCTGCTGCTGGCACGGGGCTCAGTTCGCACGAACTCAACCAGCCGGGCTGCTATCGCGATGTGAAGGACACCACCGTCACGGCGCAGTTTGCCATTGTCGACCCCAAACCCGAAATGACGCGTTGGGGAAAACCCTACTTCCTGGCTTGGACCACCACGCCCTGGACGTTGCCCTCGAACACCGCACTCTGCGTGGGACCGAATATTGACTATGTGGCCGTGGAGACCTTCAATCCCTACAACGGCGAGCCCATGACGGCTGTGCTGGCTCAGGACCTTGTCAAGGCCTACTTCAAGCCCGAGGGCGAGGAAGCCTCGTTCGACGACTACAAGCAGGGCGACAAGGTGGTGCCTTACCGCATCGTCGCACACTACAAAGGCAGCGACTTGCTCGGCATGCACTACGAGCAGCTCATGCCTTGGGTGAAACCTGTAGAGAAGAACGACGATAACGCTCCGGCCTATGTGAAAGACTACGCTGCTGCTCACCCCGAGAAGTGCTTCACGGTGCGTGACGAGCAGTTCGTCGAGATGGCCGATGAGGCTTTCCGCGTCATCCCCGGCGACTACGTCACCACGGAGGATGGTACGGGCATTGTGCACATAGCCCTGACCTTTGGTGCCGACGACGCCCGCGTCGGTAAGGCCGCCGGCATTCCCTCCCTCTTCATGCTGAACAAGCAGGCTGAAACTCGTCCGATGGTCGACCTGGCCGGAAAATACTACGTGCTCGACGAACTCGACACCACCTTCACGGAGCGCTGCGTGAACCGCGAGGCTTACGCCCAGCATGCCGGCGACTTTGTGAAGAATGCTTATGCCCCCGAGTTCAACCAGGGCGGCAAATACGATGAAAAGGCCGCTGCCAAGGCCGAAGACCTCAACATCGTGCTCTGCATGGAAATGAAGCAGGCGGGGCAGGCGTTCCGCATTGAGAAGCACGTGCACAACTACCCCCATTGCTGGCGTACCGACAAGCCCGTCTTGTACTATCCCCTCGACAGTTGGTTTATCCGCAGTTCGGCGCTGAAAGAGCGCATGATGCAGCTCAACGACACCATTCTCTGGAAACCAGCCTCCACGGGAAGCGGCCGCTTTGGCAAATGGCTGGAGAACCTTAACGACTGGAACCTCAGCCGCTCACGCTACTGGGGCACGCCGCTGCCCATATGGCGCAACGCCGACACCAAGGAGGAAATCTGCATCAGTTCGCTCGAGCAGCTCTACGCTGAAATTGAGAAAAGCGTGGCAGCCGGCTTCATGGCCAGCAACCCGTTGAAGGAAAAAGGCTTTGTACCGGGCGATTACAGCACGCACAACTACAACCGCATCGACCTGCACCGCCCCTACGTCGACCACATTGTCCTCGTGTCGGCCACGGGTCATCCCATGCACCGCGAAACGGACCTCATCGACGTGTGGTTCGACTCGGGTAGCATGCCCTATGCGCAAATCCATTATCCTTTCGAGAACAAGGAACTCCTCGACGCCCGCACGGTCTATCCCGCCGACTTCATTGCCGAAGGTGTCGACCAGACGCGCGGCTGGTTCTTCACCTTGCACGCCATCGCCACCATGGTGTTCGACAGCGTGGCTTTCAAGGCCGTCATCAGTAACGGTCTCGTGCTCGACAAGAACGGCAACAAAATGTCGAAGCATCTGGGTAACACCGTCGACCCCTTCGGCGCCATCCGCAAGTACGGTTCCGACCCCTTGCGCTGGTATATGATTACCAACTCCGCGCCCTGGGACAACCTCAAGTTCGACGAGGACGGCGTGCAGGAAGTGGCTCGCACCTTCTTCGGCAAGCTTTACCAGACCTACTCTTTCTTTGCCATGTACGCCAACGTCGACAATTTCGACCCCGCTGCACCCCAAGTGCCTGTGGCTGCACGCCCTGAAATTGACCGTTGGATTTTGTCGGAGTTGAACACCCTTGTCAAGGAAGTGACCGCCGCTTACGAGGACTACGAACCCACCCGCGCCGGCCGTATGATTCAGACGTTCGTTATCGACAATCTCTCCAACTGGCACGTGCGTTTGAGCCGCAAGCGCTTCTGGGGCGGTGAGATGAACGACGACAAACTCAGTGCCTACCAGACCCTCTACCACTGCCTGCTCACGGTGTCGTGCCTCATGGCTCCCATCGCACCGTTCTATGCCGACCGCCTCTTCCACGACCTGGCCGACGGCACGCAGCATGCCTGCGAGAGTGTGCATCTGGCTCGTTTCCCGCAGGCCGATGAGGCACAGGTCGACAAAGACTTGGAGCGCCGCATGGAACTTGCCCAGCGCGTGACGTCGATGGTGCTCTCGCTCCGCAAAAAGGAGCGCGTCATCGTGCGCCAGCCCCTGCAGTGCATCTCCATACCCGTCACCGAGGAACAGCTGCAGCACGACCTCGAAGGCGTGCAGCAACTTATTCTTGACGAGGTGAATGTCAAGGAACTCCGCTTTGCCGATGCCGGCATGCTTGAGAAGAAGGTGAAATGCAACTTCCGCGTGATGGGCAAGAAGTTCGGCAAACTCATGAAGGCCGTCAATCAGGCCGTTACGGCATTGCCGCAGGCCGACATCGCCGCCCTTGAGCAGCAGGGAAGCCTCACGCTTCAGGTGGAAGGCGAAACGGTGGTGGTGGACCGCGCCGACGTAGAAATCATCAGCGAGGACATGCCCGGATGGACGGTGGCCAACGAAGGCGCACTCACCGTAGCCCTCGACCTCACCATTACCCCCGAACTCCGCAACGAAGGTTTGGCACGCGAAATCGTGAAGCGCATCCAGACTTACCGTAAGGAGAGCGGTTTTGAAATCACCGACCGCGTGGCCCTGCGCTTTGAGCAGCAGCCCGTGGTGGACGAGGTGCTTCAAGCCTTCAGCGCTTACATAGCCTCGCAGGTGCTGGCCGACAGCATCGAGGTGGCCGCAACACTGGGCGACGAGGCCGTCACGGTGGACCTTGACGATTGCAAGGCACGCGTCGAAATACGTGTGACGAAATAATGAAATCACGACGTCGTGCGGAGTGCGAACCCCATATTGAGGGTTTCACTCCGTTCGTCGTTACTCACACAGGCAAACCTTTACTACCTTCATCTATCTAACAACTATGGCTGAAAAACTGCGTTATTCGGATGAGGAACTTGCTGAATTCAAGCAACTCATCGAAGCGAAACTCGAACTTGCACGTAGAGAATACATGCAAGTGATGGACACCCTCACCAACCGCTCGGGCAACGATGTGGATGACACCATGCCTACCTACAAGGTGCTCGAAGAGGGCTCCATGTCGCAGACCAAGGAGGAACTCACCACCATGGCTGCGCGCCAGCAAAAGTTCATACAGTCGTTGCAGGCTGCCCTGGTTCGCATCGAAAACAAAACCTACGGTGTGTGCCGCGTGACGGGAAAACTTATCCCCAAGGAGCGTTTGCGCGCTGTGCCTCACGCCACGCTCAGCATCGAGGCCAAGCAAATGCAGAACGCCAAGCGTTAAGTCTCCAGCCTTGACGTACGTGCTGTTCTTTGGCAGAGCGTAGCATAGCCTCAACCGCCCACGTTTGCCAGCCCCATTCCTTAGCATAGGGTGGGGGAGAGGGCACGTGCGCGGTTGCGGCCTTACCCTTTCTGCCTTCTACTGCAGTCGGATTCCGTGTCTGCTGCCTCTCAACCGCAGGCTGCGGGCTGATGGCCTGCTCCGCTTTCCATTTACCCCAACCTATGATGAAAAGAAACAGCCGCGCCCTGTGCGCCCTACTGATTATTCTCGGTGTCATTGTCATCGACCAGATTGTCAAGTATCTTGTCAAGACGAATTTCAGCCTTTATGAGTCACTCCCTGTGACCTCGTGGTTTGAGTTGGTCTTTACTGAGAATACGGGCATGGCCTTTGGCATGAACCCCGTCAGCACTGTGTTCCTCGCCCTGTTCCGCATCGCGGCCATAGGGCTATTTGGCTACATGCTGCTGAAACTGGTGCGCAAGCCCGTGTCCATGGGGTTGCTCGTGTGCTTTTCACTCATTGTGGCAGGGGCTACGGGTAACATCATCGATAATATGTTCTACGGACTTATCTACCAGGAAAGTCTGCCCTACGCAGCCCCCGCGCAGCTTGTGTCTTTCGGGCAGGGCTACGGGTCGTTTCTGGAGGGCAAGGTGGTCGATATGTTCTACTTCCCGCTTTTCACCTGGCCCGAATCGTTTCCGCTTGTGGGCGGTAAGGTCTTCTTCGGCGCCATCTTCAACGTGGCCGATGCCGCCATCTCCTGCGGCGCTGTAGCCCTGGTGCTGTTCTATTACCGGCAGATGGTGCACCTCAAGCCCTGAAGCCAGTGCTGCGCCGCGTGTTTCCCTACTATTCAGAGTAGCCTATGCTGTTGCTTTCCCGCCGTTTTTCCATTATCCTGTGTCTGTCAGCACTGCTGCTGTCAGCCTGCAGTGTGCGTCCGCCTAAGGGTGTGCTGTCGCAGAGCAAGATGGAGGATGTGCTCTACGATTACCATCTGGCGCAAAGCCTTGCCCAGCAGACATCAACCGACAGCTTGGCTCACTACACGTTGCGCTATCGGCAGGCGGTGTATGAGAAATATGGCATCGACGAGGCCACGTTTCAGCGGTCGATGGAATGGTATGCGAGGCATACCGACAAACTCAGCAAGATATACGACCGTTTGGCCGAGCGCTACGGCGAGCAGCAGGCAGGCGGACCGCGTGTCAACGCCGTGGGCAATAAGTTCGGCGCATCGGCCGACACGGCCAACCTGTGGCAAGGCCCGCAGTTTGTGCTGCTGAGTTCGCAGGCATCCAACCGTTACACCTTCACCCTTCCGGCCGACACCGCGCTGCACGAAGGCGACTTGTTGCAATGGCGCTTTTTCGCCGAATGGTTCTACCACGAAGGCTCACGCGATGCCCAGGCAGTGCTCGTGGTGCGTTACGCCAACGACAGCGTAGGCGTGGCTTCGCAAAAACTCTATGGCAGCGGGCAACAAACGGTGAGCCTTACCGTGGGACGCCGCCAGGTGGTAAGCATCGAAGGCATGCTCTATCAGGCTACGGAGTGGACGGCCCGTCCGCGCATGCTCGTCATGGCGCTGCCGCAACTACTTCGCATGCACCGCAAGTCGCTAAGCGAGACCCCATCGCCAGCCGAAACAGCCACCCCCGCAGTGGCTCCCGAGGCAACGAGCGACACCTTGCGCCGTCTACACCTTACGCCCCAGCAGCGCATACGCGACAGCCTGCTGCGTGAGGATGCACGCAACCGCCGTCCGCGTCATTGACCGCAAGCCCATCCCCTTGCCCTATGTCACCTACAGCACATTGCATACGCCGCGTAGCCTATGCTCGCGTTCTGCTGCCCGATGGCACGTCCTTGCTTCGCCAAGTGGTGGCCTTCGATGCCCGGGGCGTACCCACGGCATTAGAGCCGCTGACCGTTGAACTTCCTTTCACCGAGTGGCGCAACGAAGTGTACGTCTGGCCGCCGGCTTGTGCTGTCCCCACGTCATGAGGCGGCAATGTGGTTGATGGAGGCGTATGGGCCATGCAGTCGTGCAGTGGCACCCGTGAGTTCCTCAGCCATCCGCTTAGCACTCCTTCTACGTAGCCCGTTTGCTGCCACGTGTTCTCTTCTCGTCGTTTCCCCATCCCTCGCTTTCGTTTCCCCGTCCTTCGTTTTCATAACGATATACCGCATCGTGCGTTGCCACGGGCCCATAACAACGTTGCCACGGGCCCATAACAACGTTGCCACGCCGCCGTAACAACGTTGCCACGCCCCCATAACAACGTTGCCACGCCGCCGTGGCAACGAGCAGGACGGCAGATAGGCACGCGTTGGCCTGTGCGGCGCACGGCTTCAAGGCATCTCGAACGCATAAAAGCAAAGACCGTTTCAAGTGTGTGCTTGAAACGGTCTTTGCTGTCGGTGTGGGCGCTGAGGGATTCGAACCCCCGACCCTCTGCTTGTAAGGCAGACGCTCTGAACCAGCTGAGCTAAGCGCCCGACAAGGGTGTGTAGGTGTTACTTCCTTTTACAGTGTGGGCGCTGAGGGATTCGAACCCCCGACCCTCTGCTTGGGATTCGAACCCCCGACCCTCTGCTTGTAAGGCAGACGCTCTGAACCAGCTGAGCTAAGCGCCCGTTGACATGCAATGTGGAAAGTGTAAAAGAAAGTGTGGGCGCTGAGGGATTCGAACCCCCGACCCTCTGCTTGTAAGGCAGACGCTCTGAACCAGCTGAGCTAAGCGCCCGATGCATTGCATGCGGGAAATGTAAAGGATAATGTGGGCGCTGAGGGATTCGAACCCCCGACCCTCTGCTTGTAAGGCAGACGCTCTGAACCAGCTGAGCTAAGCGCCCAAGAAGCTACTGCTGCCGTGTGTAAGCCGTTCCCGAAGGAGACTCACCACTTGTGTTGGCGGCATTGTTTCTTGTTTCGGGTGCAAAAGTAGTGCTTTTCTTCCAAGCCACCAAGCCGGTCTGCTTCTTTTTTATCAAATTGGCGCATTTTCCCTGTTTCCAGACAATATGTGAGGCTGGGTGGCGTGTGGCATGCGCCTTTTTTCCTAATTTTACACCTCAAAAATCAGTCTGCATACTCCTTTATATATATCACTGTAATTATGCCGCATCTTTTAGATTTGCGTATTGTGTCGGTTGAGCACCCGCGGGCCGACTACGTGTTGCTGAAACTCACGCCCCTGGCCGGCACCTTGCCGCCCATGGCGCCTGGCCAGTTTGTAGAGGTGCAGGTGCCGCATGCGCCTGGCACCTTTCTGCGCCGTCCCATATCCATCAACTTTGTCGACGAGGCCGCGCAGGAACTCTGGCTCCTGGTGCATGCCGTGGGTGAGGGTACACGCACGCTGTCGGCCATGACCGAGGGTGAAATGCTCAACTGCCTGCTGCCGCTGGGCGACCGCGGGTTTAGCATCCCGCAGGGCCAGGGCCGCAAACTGCTCCTAGTGGGCGGTGGCGTGGGCACGGCGCCCTTGCTCTATTATGGCCGCAAACTCAAGGAGGCTGGTCACCAGCCTTACTTCCTGCTGGGTGGCCGTTCGGCCGCCGACCTCTTGCAGTTGACCGATTTCGAGGCTTACGGTCCTGTGTTTACGACTACCGAAGACGGTTCGCTGGGCGAAAAAGGCTATGTCACGAACCATAGCGTGCTGCATGCCGAGCACTTCGACCACGTGGCCACCTGTGGTCCTAAGCCAATGATGATGGCCGTGGCGCGCTTTGCCCACGAGGCAGGGCTGCCGTGTGAGGCGTCGCTTGAAAACCTCATGGCCTGTGGCCTTGGAGCGTGCCTCTGCTGTGTTGAAAAGAACGCCACAGGGCATAACGTCTGTGTGTGCAAGGAAGGTCCCGTTTTCCCAATTGAAGAACTCTCATGGCTCAGTTAAATGTAAATGTGGGCGCATTGCAGCTCCAAAACCCCGTACTTACCGCCTCCGGTACCTTTGGTTACGGTCTTGAGTTTGCCGATTTGATAGACCTCAACCGTTTGGGCGGTTTCATAGTGAAAGGCACTACGCTCCTGCCGCGTGAGGGCAACGACTATCCCCGCATGGCCGAAACGCCGCAAGGCATGCTCAACTGCGTAGGTCTGCAGAACAAGGGCGTTGACTACTTTGCCGAACACATTTATCCGCAAATCAAGGATTATCGCACCAATATCCTGGTCAACGTGTCGGGTCACTCGCCCGAGGACTACGCCCGTTGTGCCGAACGCGTGGCTGCCCTCGACGGCATTCCCGGCATCGAACTCAACATTTCGTGTCCCAACGTGAAGGACGGCGGCATGGCTTTCGGCACCACCTGTGCCGGAGCAGCCTCGGTGGTGCGTGCGGTGCGTGCGGTCTATCCCAAAACGCTCATTGTGAAGCTCTCACCCAACGTGACCGACATCACCGAGATAGCCCGCGCCGTTGAGGCCGAGGGAGCCGACGCCGTGTCGCTCATCAACACGCTCATGGGCATGAGCATCGACATTGAGCGCCGCCGTTCGCGCCTCAGCATCGGCACGGGCGGACTGAGCGGTCCCTGCGTCAAGCCCGTGGCTGTGCGCATGGTCTACCAGGTAGCCGGCGCCGTAGGCATCCCCGTAGTGGGACTCGGTGGCATCATGACGGCTGCCGATGCCATCGAGTTTATCATGGCCGGTGCCACGGCGGTGCAGATTGGCACGGCCAACTTTATCGACCCCACCACCACTATCAAGGTGATCGACGGCGTCAACGCTTGGCTCGACGCCCACCACGTAGCATCGGTGACCGACATCATCGGAGCCGCGCGGCAGTAAGGACTGACAGGCAGTTGCGGATTTCCCTTTAGTGGCGTACCGCGAAGGTGCATCACCCAGTCCTCACGAGGGCATACAATAAAGTAGGAGGCAAACACCGATTGAAGGGGTGTTTGCCTCCTGAAGTTTTTAGGCTATCCAGCGTCTACCGCCATCAGCGAACGCACACCTTGCGTCCGTCCACAAGGTAGACACCCTTGGGCAGTTTGCCCGTTGAGGTAACGCGCTGGCCGGCCAGGTTGTAGATGATGCCGCGCGTCGAAGGTTGCACGGTTACGGCGCCGATGCCCTCGGGCACGTCAGCCAGGGCGTCGCCTTGCGTAATCACGATGTTGCGGAAGCGGCAGCCGTTGGCGTTCGACGTGGTGCCGGGCACCTCGGTCACCACGTGTATGGCCAGGCCGTAGGAGCCCGGGGTGGGCAGGTCGAAGGAGAACGACGTGGCGCCCTGAGGCTCGCCATTGTCGATGAAGGAGTTGAGCACAGCCTTGTCGATGGTGGCTTCAAACACCTTTTTTACTAGTCCCTCCTCGCTCTGCGCGCTGCACAGCCACACCTCGTAGGCGGCGTCGTGCTGGCCGGCATACTGGTTGATGGCCTGAAAATCGACCGTGTACGTGGCGGCCTGGGCAAACTCTACGGGTTTCAGGAAGGCCCAGCTGTCCACGCTGATGGGCTCTACGGGAGCACCTGCAATGTCGTAGGCCAGACACAAGCGGCGCTTGTTGTCGTTGAACATCCACGCGCCCAGGTTGGATTTGTCGTAGGTCACGGCAGCCGCAATTTCGGCATAGCCAGCCTGCTGGCATTCGGCCACGGCAGTTGCGTCGCTGGCGTTAGCCGTAGCAGGAAAGTATGTGTAAATCACATCGCCCTTGTCGGCGTGGGCAAAAGCTGCGCAGCATGCGAATAATGCCAAGGTTGTACGTAAACGTGTAAAGAAATAATACATAAGCGTAAGTTTTTTGAGGTGTTGTAAAATTGTTGTGAAATGATTTCCGAGCGCAAATGTATAACAAATGCTATTTCGAACAAAGCAGAATGCTATTTAATTTACTTGTTATGTCGCAAAAAGATTATTCTTGCAGTAGTTTTGCATATTAACAAGCATTTTGTTTTGCCGTAAAGCGTGAAGCCTTTATATTTGCACGCCGAAAACAAACGCACTCCGCGGGTTATTGGCGCTGCCTGCTTGAATGCGTAATAGTTGAACCCGGCGCCAAATGCTAAACCTTATAGTTTTATTTCAATGAAAACTCTAAAAACCATCCTCTTGCTGCTGCTTGCCACGCTGGGCATGGCATCGTGCGGCGACGACGAACCTGACACACCTCCCACACCCCAGGATGAATTTACCCTGCAACTCAGTGTGGGCGAAATTCAGTCTACCTCGGCCGTCATTACTGCTACTCCGAATGATGAACAGGCTCCTTACTTCCTGAAAGTAGTGAAAGCCGACGACCTGAAAGACATCCCCGCCGCGCAGGTGGTGACGCAGATGCTTGCGGTTGATGACTTCGATGCTTGCATGCACGTGGGTGCTCTGACTTATACGCAAGAGGGGCTGGACGCCAATACGCAGTACATCGTGGTAACCTTCAAGTACAAGGACGGCAAGGCTACGGCCTACGCCACCACCTCGTTTGTCACCGCCAGCGGTGCTTCGGCCGAGGGTGAGCGCTTCTCGCTCAGCAACCTCACTGCCGACTACGAGAGTGTGAAGCTGCACGTCACCCCCAGTTCCTTGGAGCAGCGCTGGTATTACTATGTGATGCTCAAGTCGTCCTACGACGAGTACCTGGCCAAGGAGGGCGAAAGCGGTCCGCTCGTGCACACCTATTATTATTGGAATAACTCCGCCGTCGACATCTCCAAGAACATTGGCGACTACCTCTCGCTCCTCTCCATTCGTGGCGAGCGCGACCTGGAGATTGACGGTCTCACGCAGGGCACGGAGTATGTGTTCATTGTGGCTTACGTCGACCCCTCGAACACCGACCCCACGCAAATCTACGACAGCAAATATGCTTACATCGAGTTCAAGACGAAGGAGGCTGACGGCAACAACAAGCCGACCATCGAACTCCTTTCGAGCAAGGTGACCTCCACCGACGAGGGCCGCATCATCGAGGTGACCATTCGCACCAGCGTGGCCAAGAGCGGCAAGTTCAAGCTCTCCTCGCAGTCGTACTGGCCCGCCAAGGACTTCAGCGACTTCATGACCAACGAGGACCAGGCCTTCACCATGGCCAACATGATGGGCCGCGAGCTCTCTGAGGACCAGATGGCCGCTCTCACCTCGCCGCAGGGCTGCAAGTTCACCTACACGCTCAGCGACGCTGACTTTGAGGAAATGAATCCCTTCGTGTTTGCCATCTGGGTGGCCAACGAGCAGGGCTTGCGCACTGCCAAGGCCTATCCCGTAGGCGAACAATAAAGCCCTTTCAGCAGGCCGCAGCACGCTGGCATGCCCTTGCCATGCGCTGCGGCCTGCTTGCTCACATTACATCCATTTACTAAGTACATCACTCCTTACAACCATGAATTTTATCAAACGAATCAGCTACGCATTCTGCGCCCTGCTGTGTGTGGCTTTGGCCGCCGCGTGCAGCGACGACAACGAAGTAGCCCTCCCCTCGCTGACGGTTACGCCGGCCGAGGTGACGGTAGGCGCGGCAGGCGGCACCTGCACCGTGGCCTACGAGGTGAAGAATGCCGTGAAGGACGCCGAAATCTCTGTCAAGAGCGACGCCACATGGCTCACCTCCTTCAGCACCGTGCTCGACGGGCACATCTCCTTCCAGGTGCTCGACAACTGGAACGGGAAGGAACGCCAGGCCACCGTCACGGTAGAATATCCCAAGGCACAGCCCGTCACTTTCACCGTGAAGCAGAGTACGCAGACCACCGACTTCGTGGCCACCTTGGTCAGCAAAACCGAGAGCACGCTCAGTTTGCGCGTGTCGAGCGGCAACGAGAGCATGCGCTACATGGCCATGCTCATGCCCAAGAGCCAGATGGATGCCTATCAGGGGCAGGACGACGTGGTATTCGAAGACGACATGGCCTACTTCAAGCAGTTGGCCCAGAAGCTCAACGGCAACTTCACGGACATCGTGATGAACACCTCTTTCAAGGGCACGTGTGAAACCTCGTTCAAGAACCTTGAGCCTGGCACCACCTATTGCCTCTACTGCTATGGCATCAGCGACGACATCAAGCGCACCACGCCCATCAGCCGTGCCTACTTCACCACCGACGATCCCGCTGGCCTCGACAACGCCTTCGACATCAACTATCTTGTGGACGGCGTGGAGGTGACCATGCAGGTCATTCCCGAGAACGGCGAAAACGGCTACTACTTCAACATGCTCGAGGGAGAGCCCACCGAGGCCGAAATCCTCACCAAGATGGAGGACTACTTCAACCAGATCATTGCCCTCTACGCCCAGTACGGCTACACCAAGGAGCAGACCATGGAGGCCATTCTGCAGCACGGCACGCAGCAGTACTCTTACGACGTGTGCAAGCCCAACACCACCTACACGGGCTTTGCCTTTGCCATGAGCCCCAGCGGCGTGATGAGCAAGAAGGTGACCACCAAGAAAGTGACCACCGACGCCGTCAAGCAGTCGGACATGACGCTCGCCGTGGACGTGACGAACATCAAGACGCGCACCGCTACGCTGAAATGCCACCCCAGCACCGACCAGGAACGCTATGCCCTGGCCTATGTGGATGCTGAGGCTTACAAGTCACTCACCGACGAGGAGATTAAGAGTACCCTGACCACGGCCGTGCAGCGCGGCATGGTGGTGCCGGGCTACGGCGACTACGAGGAATCCCTCAGCGGCCTCACGCCGGGCACAGCCTACACCGTCATTGCCATGGGCGTGAACGGCAGCTATGCCTCCACCCCGCTCGTGCGCTACGACTTCCGCACCAACGACGAGCGTGAAGTGCCCTACGGTGTCAATGTGCAGTGCGACAAGTACTACAGCGCCGACCAGGCTGCCGACAAGTGGGGCGGCGAACTCGAAAACTATCGCCAGTATGCCATCGTGCCCGTATCGGTGAGCCCCACCAACGGCGGTACGAAGGTTTACTACGCCATCTTCCAGGGCGACGTGACCGATAAGGATGCCTACCCCGACAATGCGGTCATCTCCAACCTCCTCGGCATGTACACCGCCCCGCGCACCGACATCTTCTGCCCCTACGCCACCGACCTCACGCTCTGTGCTGTGGCTGCCGACGAAGAGGGCAACTTCGGCACGGTCTATCGTGAATACCTGATGCTCAACTCCGACAAGGTGTCGCCCATCGAAGGGTACGAGCCCGTTCAGCCCGCCAGCGGCGCCTCGCGCAAGGCCAAGTCGCTCAGCACCCGTGCCACCAAGCAGGCCGTGCAGCTGCCCCGCAGCATCATGCGCACCAAGGCTCTCACGCCCAAGGCCCTCCGCATGGCCGACCCCAACAAGGATGCCTGCAAGGGAGCCTTCATCAAGAACCTCATGAGCCGCGTGCTGCCTGAGAAGTAAATCCACCATGCAGCGTGCAACCACCGCAGCCCTGCCCGTCGCGGCTTGGGGGTGGCGGTTGCACGCTCATTTATCCTTTCAAAATTTTTTATACCCATGAAATATTTGTATAGACTGCTCTTCGCCCTCATGGCCCTGCCTTTGGCCGTGGCTTGCGGCGATGATGAAAATGATGATTTTGAAGAAATAGCAGGATTAGACCTTGAACTCAGTATTTCGCCCAACCATATCATCGCCAATGGTCGTGATACAGCCTACATCAAGGTGATGTTGGGAGAAGAGGATGTGACTGAGGTAGCCTCGCTGATGGTGAATGAAAGCAAGACCGATGTTCGTAAGTTCGTTACTACAAAGGCTGGCACCTATGAGTTCTACGCTACCTATAAAGGTAAGGTAAGCAAGAAAGTCAAAGTTACCGCTTCTGATGATCGCCAACTTGAACTTTCCATTACGCCCACCGAAATCAAGGCCAACGGCATCGACACGGCCTACATCAAGGTGATGCTGGGCGAGGAAGACGTGACCGAGAAGGCCACGGTGAAAATGAACGAAAGCCTGACCGACGTGCGCAAGTTCGTCACCACCAAGGAGGGCGCTTACGTGTTCTACGCCGTCTACAAGGGATTGGTGAGCCAGAAGATTACCGTCACGGCCGTGCAGGATGGCAACCGCATCATGGAGTATCGCCACCGCGTGCTCATGGTGCAGCACACTGGCACCTGGTGCGCTTGGTGCCCCCGCGCCACCATGGACATCTACACCTTCACCCAGACCGATGCAGATGCTGACGACGTGGTGTTCATAGCCGCCCACTACGGCGACGTGTTCGACAATGCCTACTCCTCGGCCATCACCAGCACCGTGGGCGTGGATGGTTTCCCCGCCATCAGCGTGAACCTCAAGAACACGAAGGTCACCACCACAGCCGACCTGGAACAGGGTGCTAAGTACATACGTGCTGCTGCCAACACCGCCCTGCGCACCGAGGCTCATGCAGGCATCGAGGCTCAGGTGAGTCAACCCGACGCCAGCGGCAACATCGCCGTGACGGGCAACCTCTACGTCAACACCAGCGCCCGTTATCGCATCATGGCCTGGCTCGTGGAGGACAACCTCTATGCCCGCCAGAACAACAACTACGGTGGCAGTTTCAATCAGGAATTCCTCAACAACCACAACAACGTGGTACGCGCAGGCAGCTCGTCAACCCCGCAGGGCGACTTCCTCGTTTCAGGAGGCCAGTTGCTCGAAGGCAGCCACGTGCCCTTCTACTGCACCATCCGCACGGCTGAAGCTGGCATCAAGGACTTCAACAATTGCCGCGTGGTGGTGGCTGCCACCTACTCGGGCAATGGCGGTCCCTTCTACGTGGACAACGTCATACAGTGCCAACTTGGCGGCAAGGTCGATTTGGAGAAACCTGTTTACGAATAAGCGCCCCACGCCTTACGCCCCCTTACGAATGCTTCCTCCCGTCGCGTCAAGCGGCGGGAGGAAGTTTGTTTTTAGGCGTCAGTCTGCACGTCCTGGGGCTCACAGATAGCACCGCGGTGGTTGCCAATAGGACGTTCGGCGTACGGGGCTATTTTCAAGAAAAATGGCGATGCCTGAAAATTTTTTTCCAACGCTTGAAAATTTTTTTTCAAGCGTTGAAAAAACTTTTTCAAGCGTTGGAAAATTTTTTTCAAGCCTTGGAAATGACTTTTCCTGATTTTACTAGACACTTTTTGCTTGCATTATCTGAAACAGTAGACAGCCTGTTGAGGGCTATACTGATTCAATAGACATGTCAGCCTT
>SFEP01000013.1 GCA_004557185.1 Bacteroidales bacterium | reverse complement strand
TAAAGTTACTAATAATCAATGAGATAAACAAATTTATCACATTGAAAATCAATGAAAATAACAAAGAAAATGATGATTAAATTTCGTGCGTTTTCCCTGTTACAAGGCACATTGTGCGTTGCCATGCCGGCGTGGCAACGTTGTTACGCCGGCATGGCAACGTTGTTACGCCGGCATGGCAACGTTGTTATGCCGGCATGGCAATGTTGTTATGCCGGCATGGCAACCGGCGAAGCGGCATGTACGCACAGGTTCAACCCTTTACGTATTGGATTCTTGGGGGATAAGAACGCCTTTTCAGAACGTGAAACGAGTGAAATTATCCCCAGCATGCGCGGCGCGTTGGTTTTGTCAAAATGAACGACTCCTAAAAGTACAAGGATGCACGTGGGGGATGAAACCAATTAGCCCGTTCCGACCCTCCGTCTCTTTGCGCGGTTTTAAGCCCCTTGTTCCCCCTTTTATAAGGCTTGTAAGTGTTTGTACATAAGGCTTCGTGCGTTGCCACGGGCCCATATCAACGTTGCCACGGGCCCATAACAACGTTGCTACGGGCCCATAACAACGTTGCCACGGGCCCATAACAACGTTGCCACGGGGCCGTAACAACGTTGCCACGGGGCCGTGGTAACCGACAATCCCCCTTGGCAAAATGCGAATGTGCCGTGCAGAGACGTGTGCAAGCCTGATAGGATGGGCTTTGCATTGGGTCGTAAGCATGTGATATGGAGGTGTTTCCACATTTCAGTTGCATTTCCGCTTCCCATTTTGTCTTCACAGTTCCAGCACGATTAGCCCCTCTATGCACGCGGCCCCCGGCATCAGGGCGATGCCGGGGGCCGTGCTTGCGGTTACTGCTGCGGTGGGAGCAGCAGGGTGGGGTAGGTTATGGCTTGATGTTAGGCTCTTCGAGGCCGATGTGCTTGCGGGCGTCAACCAGCTTGAGCACGAAGCCAAGCAGCAGGGCTGCAAGGCCGAGGAAGGCCAGCATCAGGAGCGGATAAGTGTAGTCGTACATTTGCGAAGCCTGCTCGGGGGTAAGGGTGCCGTTGGCCAACTTCTCTACGATGTCGGGGTTGGTTTTGTCGAGGATTTTACCAATGAGCAGGGGGAAGAGCCAGAGGCCGATGTTCTGAATCCAGAAGATAAGTGCGTAGGCGCTACCGATAATCTTGGCATCAACCAGTTTGGGCACGCTGGGCCACAGCGAGGCGGGCACGAGTGAGAAAGATGCGCCCAGCACGAGGATGGTGATGTAGGCCACAATGAAGCCGCCGACCACATTGCCCTTGAACATGGGGAGCACAAAGGCAAAGGTGAGGTGGCAGAGGATGAGCAGCACGGAGCCTATCACGAGCATGGAGGCTGCCTTGCCCTTGTAGTCAACGAATTTACCAAGTTTGGGCGTGATGGCTACGGCGAGCAGGGGGAACACGGCGAACACGGCGGCAGGGCTTTGGCGCATGTAGCCCATGTAGCAGTAGATGACGAGGAACACGACTGCGGCGGCGGTGCAGGTGTATTCAACCACCTTGTTCTTGCTGAAGTTGCTGGCAAAGGAGGTGGCGGCCACGATGAGCATGATGACGTACTGCACCACGGTGACGGCGTCGCCAGCCCAGAAGGAGTTGGGGTCGACAGCGTTGAACGAGAGGTTGCACTGCAGCATGTTGACGGCGTACTTCTGGAAGGGGAAGATGGCGGAATAGTAGAGCACGCAAAGAAGGGCTACGAGCCAGAAACCGCTGCTCGAAAGAATCTGTCCCAAATCTTTGAGCTGGAAGGGGTCGTCTTTCTCCTCTGCCTCGCCGGTCTGGGCGTCGAGTTTGCGGTCCATGAAGAAGTAGACGATAAACATGATGAGGGCAATCATGAGGAGCACCACACCAAAGGCTACGGAGCGCGACACGTCGACCTTGCCACCCATGTTGGCGAAGACGGGTGAGAAAATCATGCAAGTGGCTACACCCAGGCGGGCGAGTGCCATTTCGGAGCCCATGGCGAGTGCCATTTCACGACCCTTGAACCACTTGACGATGCCGCGGCTCACGGTGATGCCGGCCATCTCCACGCCGCAGCCGAAAATCATGAAGCCGATGGCCGAAAGTTTGGCCGAGGCCGGCATGCCGAGGTAGAAGGGGGAAATGCCCAGTTCGTCGAAGCCGGGAATGTAGTTGAGGTGCTCGTTGAACCAGCGCTCCAAACCTGTGCCCATGAAGGCATCGGTCACGGCATACCAGTTGATGGTGGCACCGATGAGCATCACCACGCCCGAGAGCAGGGCGGTGAAGCGTACACCCATCTTGTCGAGAATGATGCCGGCGAAGATGAGGAAGAAGACAAAAACGTTGAGGAAGGTCTCCGAGCCTTGCATGGTGCCGAAAGCGGTGGAGTCCCAACCACGGGTTGACTGCATGAGATCCTTGATGGGGGAAAGGATGTCCATGAAGATGTAGGAGCAGAACATGGCGAAGGCCAGCAGCAGGAGTACCAGCCAGCGCATGGCCGCCGAGTCGCGGAGTGTTGAAGTCTGATTGTTCATTGCTGAATGATTTATGTGATTACTTTAAATATTTGTCAAGCCAACGGAAGAAGGTGCGCTGCCAGAGCACGCCGTTCTGTGGGCGGAGCACCCAGTGGTTTTCGTCGGGGAAGAGGAGGAGCTGGGCGTCGAGGCCGCGCATGCGGGCTGCGGTGAAGGCGCTCTCGGCCTGCGTGTACTCAATGCGGAAGTCGCGCTGGCCGTGTATGCAGAGGATGGGGGTGTCCCAACGGTCGACAAAGAGGTGGGGCGACTGGGCGAAGACGCGCTGCACCTGTCCGTCGGCCGCGCGGTGCCAGGGAGCAGAGCCCATGTCCCAGTTGGGGAACCACATCTCTTCGGTTTCGACGTACTGCTGCTGGGTGTTGTAAATGCCGTCGTGGGCGATGAAGCACTTGAAGCGCTTGTCGTGGTGGCCGGCCAGCCAGTAGACGCTGTAACCGCCGAAGCTGGCGCCCACGGCACCCATGCGGTCGCGGTCGGCGTAGGGCTCGCGGGCCAGGTCGTCGATGGCGCTGAGGTAGTCGAGCATGCACTGGCCGGGGTAGTCGCCCGATATCTGCTCAAGCCACTCCATGCCAAAACCGGGCAGACCGCGGCGGTTGGGGGCAATGATGATGTAGTCGTGGGCGGCCATTATCTGGAAGTTCCAGCGATAACTCCAGAACTGGCTGACGGGCGACTGCGGGCCGCCCTCGCAGAAGAGGAGCACGGGATACTTGCGCGAGGGGTCGAAGTGCGGGGGATAGATGACCCAGCAGAGCTCCTGCTTGCCATCGGTGGTGGGCACCCAGCGCTCCTTGACTTCGCCGAACGTGAGGTGGTCGTAGAAGTACTGGTTTTCGTGCGTCAACTGGTCGGCAGCGCCGTTTTTCACTGAAACGAGATAGACCTCGTCGGCCTGCGACATGCTGTGGCGCTTGGTCACGAGGTGCTTGCCGTCGGGGGTGAGTGAAAGGAGGGTGTAGTCGGCCACGTCGTGGGTGAGGGCGCGGTGCTGGCCCTTGAGGTTGGTGGTGTAGAGTTGCGTGGTGCCGTGCCACACGCCTGTGAAGTAGAGGGTGCGGCTGTCGGGGGCCCAGCAGAACTCGTTGACACCGCTCTCGAAGCCCTCGGTGACGTAGCGCTTACTGCCGTCGGCCAGGTTGAGCACGCAGAGGCGGGTGCGGTCGCTCTCATAGCCGTCGCGCTCCATGCTGGTCCAGGCAATGTAGCGGCCGTCGGGGGAGAACTGCGGGTTTTGGTCGTAACCCATGTTGCAGTCGGTGGCAGGTTGGTTCACGCTCTGGTGCTGCAGCGAGCGGTCGGCCTGCACCTCGGGGGCACTGTAGCCGGCGGGTTTGCAGAGGTTGCGTGTGGTGGCGGTGGCGAGGTCGTAGAGGTAGATGTCGCTGTCGGTGCTGATGGCGTAGGCCTTGCCCACCTTTTTGCGGCAGGTGTAGGCTATCTGGCGCGAGTCGGGGCTCCAGCACAGTTGCTCCACACCGCCGAAGGGCAGCATGGGGCACTCGTAAGGCTCGCCCTCAAGCAGGTCGGTGCCTGTGCCCGCGGTTTGGCCGTCGGCAAAGTGGAAAAGGAAAGGGTGGGGGGCTGTGGTGACGTAGGTGTCCCAGTGCTTATACATGAGGTCGTTGATGACCATGCCCGTGGCAAGCGGGAGGTCGGCGTCGTTGGCCTGAATGGAGTGACGCTGGTCGACCTCCATGATGAGGATGACCTTGCTGCCGTCGGGCGAGAAGAGGAAGTCGGCCACGTCGCGCTGGCAGTGTGAGGCTTGGTGGCGGTTGGTGCCGTCGGCATTCATCACCCACAATTGGTTGCTGCCCGACTCTGAGGAGAGGAAGGCAATTTTACTGCCACCCTCAATGAACACGGCGCCTGCTTCGCTCTTGGTCGAGGTGGTGAGGCAGGTGGAGCGGCGCGTGGCCATGTTGAGCGTGTAGATGACGGCGTGGCTCTTGTTGTGCTCCACACTGTAGTAGGTGACGCCGTAGACGGCGGTGCGGGCGTCGGGGGCCAGCTGGAACGAACCGATGCGGCCCATGGCCCAGAGAGCCTCGGGCGTCATGCGGTCGGAGGTGAGCGAGGGCTGCTGTTTGCCGATGAAGGGCGTCTGCCCCTCGGCCGGCTGTGCCGAGGCGGTGGCGGCGGCAAGGGCTCCGATGGTGAGCATGCTTTGCAATAAATTCATAGGGGTTATGTGGTAGGTTGGCCTGCGACTGCTGCTGAGCAGTCGCGGGGAGAGTTTTGTTGGGAAGGGTAGAAGATAATAAAGAAAAGGAGTGTCCCGCGTGCAGCCGGACGGGGCTTGGCCACATCCAGGTACGTGCGGGACACCCCTTATTATATATTATATAGAGAAAAAACCATTCGGCTAACCAGCATTGGTGTGTGCCGGCAGCACGGCGGGCTATTAGTGGCGCTTTTGGCGCTCCTGCTGCTGCTTAAGCATTTCGGCCTGCTGCTTTTGCAGGGCCTCGAGGCGCGCGGCCAGTCCGCTGGGCTTTTTGTTGGGGTTGTTCTTGTTGGCTTCGTAGTTGGCTTCAAGTTTGGCCAAGAGTTTGGCGTCGTCGGTAGTGCGACGCAGCCACCACATGGTCAGGGCGCTGAAGAGGAGCGAGATGAAGTAGTAGTAGTTGAGGCCGGCCGAGTACTTGTTGAACATGAAGAAGAAGAAGAGCGGCATGAGCATCATCATCCATTGCATCATCTTCATCTGTTGCGCCTGCTCGCCCGACATCGTTTCGCGCTGCTGGCGCATGGTCATGTAACTGTAAAGCAGGTTGGTGCCGCAGAAGAGCAGGCAGAAGAGGCTGAGGTGGTTGCCGATGCCCCAGATGTTGAAGTCCCAGGAAAGGAGACTGTCGTAGGTGGAGAGGTCGTCGGCCCAGAGGAAGCCCTGCTGGCGAAGCTCGATGGCGTTAGGCACAAAGTTAAACATGGCAATCCAGATGGGCATCTGGATGAGCATGGGCAGGCAGCCGCCCATGGGGCTCACGCCATATTGCGAGTAGAGCGTCATGGTTTCCTGCTGGCGCTTTAAGGCATCCTCCTGCTTGGGATATTTGGCCGCAATGAGGTCGACTTTGGGCTTGAGTACACGCATTTTGGCACTGCTCATGTAACTCTTGCGGGTGGGCACATAGACAATGATGCGGAGCAGAATGGTGATGAGCAGAAGCACGATGCCCATGGGCAGACCCATGCGGGTGAAGAAGTCGAAGACGTAGAGCGTGAAATAACGGTTTATCCAGCGCACAATGGGCCAGCCCAAGTAAACGAGTTCCTGAAGGTCGTGCTCGGTTTCACTCAAGCGGTAGTCGTCCATGCTTTGCAGCAGGCGGTAGTTGTTGGGGCCGAAAAAGAACTGGAACTCCGTGGCTGTGGCACCTGTGGGGTCGAAGGCGGCCTTCATCTGAGCGTGGTAGTGCTTCAGATAGCCGCAGTTCTCTTCTTCCTGCTCGCTTTTGAGGTCAACCTCGTCGAGCGGTTGCTTGGCCATGAGCACGGAACTGAAGTATTGGTTTTTGAAAGCAATCCAGTCCACCTTGCCCGTGACGCTCTCCTCCTCGGTAGCGTTTTCCGAGAGTTTCTCGGTATCGTCGCCGTGCACTTTGTAAGTGAGTGTGGAGTACATGTTTTCAAAATAGAACCCTTTTTCGTGCTGTGCCACGCGGTCGTGCCAGGTCATGGCAAGATGCTTGGTGCCCGTGGGCAGCATTCCCTGCATGCCTTTGGCCTGCACGCTGAAGTTCACCAGATAGTTGTCGGGTAGCAGCGTGTAGCAGAGGTCGATGGTGGCGCCGTGGGCACCCGTCAGACGCAGGACGGCTGTGCTGTCGGTCACCTCGATGGGCGTGAAGTAGTAACGCGAGAAAGGCACCTGCTGCTGCTTAGCGTCGATGACGAGGTCCATGCCAGCGTGGCGGGCTGTATAGAGCAGGAGCGGGTTTTCACGGCCAGCTTCGAAGTCAGTGTAGCTCTTATACTCGTTGAGCTTCACCTCGCTGATGCAGCCGCCCTTGGTGTCGATGGCTACACTTACCTTGTTGTTGCGGAGCACTACCTGCTGCTGCGTGCCTTGGGTGGCGGCGAAGAAGATGTCGGTGCTGTCGGTCGCAGTGAGGACGCTGGCTTGGGCAGTGGCCTTTTGCTTGCTGTCAGTCTGCTGCGAAGGCTGGGTTTGTGTCTGCTCGACAGGAGGCAGGTCCTGCTGCTGCGAAGAATTGTACCAGCCGAAGCCGATTATTACCAAAAACATCAGCACAAGGCCGATAATGGTGTTCTTGTCCATAAATGTGTGTTGTGGATGAGTCTTTATTTATATAATGAATGAGGTTGCTTGTTGTGGCTTTCTGTGTGTGCGGGTCTGGCTTGCTTGCCTTGGAATGCGCAGCTGATGGGTTCGCGGAAGCCCGCAACGAAAAGGATACTCGAAAGATGCTGGAAACGGTGCGGTGCGTGCTTTTACCGCTGTTGGCAAAATGCAAGCGACGGAAAGCCGGGTTTGTACGACTTTTCCGCCGCATGCAATGGGGTGGGGCGTGGCAGCTTGTGTGTGGCCTTTTCGCTTGTGTGAGGCCTTTCCGCTTGTGTGGGGCTGCGTCGCCTGTAATTTAGGCTTCCTTGTGGGCGATGGCTGCCTTGACGAAATCGAGGAACAGCGCATGAGGCTTAAGTACGGTGCTTGAGTATTCGGGGTGGAACTGTGTGCCCACATACCATTTGAGGGTGGGTATTTCCACGATTTCCACCAATTCGGTGTCGGGATTGGTGCCTACGCACTTCATGCCAGCACGTTCGTACTCTTCGCGATAGTCGTTGTTGAACTCGTAGCGGTGGCGGTGGCGCTCGCGGATGATTTCGGCGCCGTAGATTTCACGTACGCGGCTGCCTTCAGCCAAGGCGCACTCATAACCGCCCAAGCGCATCGTGCCGCCCATGTTGGTGATGTTCTTCTGATCCTCCATGATGTCGATGACGTTGTGTGTCGTCTTCGAGTCCATCTCAATGGAGTTGGCGTCTTGATACCCCAGCACGTTGCGGCCGAATTCGATGACCATCATCTGCATGCCCAGGCAAATGCCAAAGGTGGGGAGGTCGTGCTCGCGGCAGTATTTGGCAGCCGTAATTTTTCCCTCGATGCCGCGCTGGCCAAAGCCCGGACAAATGACGTAGCCGTCCATGCCTTCAAGCATTTCGGCCACATTGGCGTCGTTCACCTTCTCGCTGTTGATGAAGTGACATTTCACCTTGCGGTCGTTGTAGGTGCCGGCTTGTGAGAGTGACTCGAGAATGCTCTTGTAGGCATCCTGCAAGTCGTACTTGCCTACCAAACCGATGTTGATTACCTCGGTGGCGTTATGACGGCGGTCTAGGAACGAACGCCACGGACCCAGTCCCGGTGTTTCGCCCACGGGCATGTCCAGCTTGCGCAGAATGGTGGCGTCAAGACCCTGTTCCTGCATGCGTAGCGGCACTTCGTAGATGGTGGGTTGGTCGAGGCTTTGCACCACAGCATCGGGCGACACGTTGCAGAAGTTGGCGATTTTGCGGCGCAGTCCGCTGTTCAGGTCATGCTCCGTGCGTAGTACCAAGATGTCGGGCTGGATACCCAGGCTCTGCAGTTCCTTGACTGAGTGCTGCGTCGGCTTTGTCTTGAGTTCGCCTGCTGCTGCTAAGTAAGGCACGTAAGTAAGGTGTACGCATACGGAGTTTTTGCCAAGTTCCCACTTGAGCTGGCGTATGGATTCGAGGAATGGCTGGCTCTCGATGTCACCCACAGTGCCGCCAATCTCAGTGATGACAAAGTCGTACTTGTTTTTCTTACCCAAGTACAGCATATCACGTTTGATTTCGTCGGTGATGTGAGGAATGACCTGAATGGTTTTGCCCAAGTAGTCGCCGCGGCGCTCCTTGTCGATAACGCTTTGATAGATGCGTCCCGTGGTGAAGTTGTTGTAGCGGGTAGTACGTATGCCAGTGAAGCGCTCGTAGTGTCCCAAGTCAAGATCCGTTTCCTGTCCATCGTCCGTTACGTAGCACTCACCATGCTCATAAGGATTAAGCGTGCCAGGGTCAATGTTAATGTACGGGTCGAATTTCTGTATCGTAATGTTGAAGCCACGTGCTTGCAACAATTTTCCGATAGATGCAGCGATAATGCCCTTGCCAAGTGAAGAGGCTACGCCGCCAGTCACGAAGATATACTTGGTTTCAGCCACGAGTTTGAGAATTAAATTAGTCTGAATGCCTCGCAATTGCGTAAGCGAGTGCAAATTTAGTGTAATCTGCTCATGCTTCGAAATGAAAACCAGTTTTTTTGCTTTGGCCGGCTCCCTCTGTGATGGGGCTGGTAATATATTAAAGGAATGAGCGAGGAGGAATTGTGTTGTGTTTCTGCTTTCATCTATCTTCAGAACGCAACTTTTGGAAGCATTATGATGAGTTTGTTTGAAAAAAGCACATAAAATTTCGCTATGGTGTTTGGTGGAATGAAAAATATGTCTACCTTTGCACCGCGTTTGAGAGAAAGCGCATCTGTGAAAGCAGATTTACGCGGAAATAGCTCAGTTGGTAGAGCACAACCTTGCCAAGGTTGGGGTCGCGAGTTCGAGTCTCGTTTTCCGCTCAAATATAAATGAGAAGCAACGTCTTTTGCCCAGGTGGCGGAATGGTAGACGCGCTAGTTTCAGGTACTAGTGTCAGCAATGACGTGCAGGTTCGAGTCCTGTTCTGGGCACCCTGACGACCTTGTTCAATAGTGGGGTTGTTTAATGGGAGAAGAAAAGACAAAGCAAACAACAATGGAGAGGTGGCGGAATTGGTAGACGCGCTACTTTGAGGGGGTAGTGTCAATTGCGACGTGGGAGTTCGAGTCTCCTCCTCTTCACTTGCTTGCGGAAATAGCTCAGTTGGTAGAGCACAACCTTGCCAAGGTTGGGGTCGCGAGTTCGAGTCTCGTTTTCCGCTCTTCGAGTCAGACAGCTCTGCGATGAAACATTCGCTTAGTTGTCTGATTTTCTTTTTCTGCGAGGTATATGTGTGACGCTCATGCCGGGCAGGGTGTGCTCACATACCTTTCTTTTCCACTTATAATAAGGCGATGAACATTTACGCACGCTATTTTGATCGCGATGTGCTTGTGCACAATTACGAGGAACTGATTGAGTTCCTCAGTTCGATACCCGAAATACCCATAACGCCAAGAATGATGGAGGATGTAAGGGCGTACGTAGACAGCGATATGCCTTATCCTCGTCGTTACAAAATACGTCCACGCGTCTACTTTATCCTCATCAAGACCAATGCCGAAACGATGCTTGAGTTTAAGTCGCATCGCAAGGATGCTGGGCTGGATGGCGAGAACGTGAGTATGCGTTCAGTTGAAAGTGTGCCTACTAAGAAAGAGTTCAAGGCAGCCTTGCTTTCTCAGCAGCGTGAAGGATGGTATTTAGGTGGCATCACTTTCAAGCGTGTCATACAAATTGCGGCAACGTCCAAGTTCCGCTATCAGGACACAGATTTCTCGGCCTACGTATATTGCAATTCCCCGCAGGAGTGTTACGATCGCATCGTCAATCATCTAAAGAACCGTACAGAAGTAGATTTGCGAAGCCAATTCCCATCGGCACGAGGCGCCAACTTCTCTTTTGAATACATGGGTAAGGAATTGCCTGAAGACGTGGAGATGGAGATGTAATGGTTGTAATCGTATCCAAGCCCGTGTACACCTGTTTGAGCGGTCAAAGCACAAACTCTTTGCATTGCTTGGCTATAACGACAGAAAACGCTACTTTTGCACCGCATTTGGTTCCGTAGCTCAGTTGGATTAGAGCAACGCCCTTCTAAGGCGTGGGTCTTGGGTTCGAACCCCAACGGAATCACACACAAAGACGGACTTAGTTCCGTCTTTTGTGCGTTATATAGCCCGTTGCCTAACATGTAAAGCAACAGCCGTGTCTATGCTTTGCCTGTTTTTTCGTAACTTTGCACGCATCATTAAGTTTACAACCCGAAAATCCTTTCCATTTTAGCATGAAAGCAGTCTTTCCGTATATCCTCATGCTGTGTTTGAGTTTGCTTGGCATGACGAAAGCTATGGCAGCGCAGCCCGATAAGATGCGCGACGTGTATATGTTCGGCTTTGCCACCGACCTTAACGACTCCACCGTGTTCATGACCAGCGTGGTAAAAATTAACGGGGCGGCCGTGAACAAGAAAACAGGCTTCTTGGAACAACGCAGTCATTATTCGGCGCAACTCAAGCAGTTCCTCGAACATAGCACCAAGACCTCGTACACGTGCACTGTCGTATATGCCAATTCGCGCAAAGAGGCGGAAAGGCAGTATATTGCCATGCGCAAGCATTGGAATAAACAGTCAGGTTATGTGGTGAGAGAACTTGCAGAAAGTGATTTTACCTTTGTAAACCCTGAATAAAAGTCAGACCTATCACCACTTATATACGCGCTTCATTTGGAAACTTTGCACTTTCAGGTAGCGAACCTCTACTTTACGCTACACACGCCCCAAGCCGAAGAACTTAAGGAACTGTTGCCCTCATATGCCCCCTTTCATGTGAAGAAACTGGATGAACCTGCCATCTTCACTGCCACCATTGACGACGACCTGGTCGACACTGCGCCTGAGGGACAAGAGGTGGGCCAGTTTGACTGCGGCGGAACCAACCACGCAGTGTATCTTACGACTGAGGGATACAAGTTTGTTATCAGCGATTGGGAAAAGCGGCCAGTCTGTGCCATGCGTACTTCGGCCGACATGGCCACCGTGCGCATCACGACGATGGGCGCAGAGCATGCACGCCGTTATGGATTGAACAATGCGCTGATGATAGCTTTCTCGTTTAGTTCTGCTTACCACAAAACCATTCTGATGCACGCGTCAGTTACGTTGTGGCAGGGTAAGGGACATCTGTTTCTTGGCGTAAGTGGTACAGGAAAAAGCACTCATTCGTCGCTGTGGATAAAACACCTTGAAGGCGCCGAACTGCTGAATGATGACAATCCCGCAGTGCGTTGTGCTGACGATGGCAGCATCGAGGTGTATGGCACACCGTGGAGTGGCAAGACGCCCTGTTACCGAAATATGAAAGCTCCTGTGGCGGCTTTCGTAGATCTTGAGCAGCATCCCCAGAACATTATCCAGCGTGAGCAGACACTGAAAGCCTTCAGCGATATACTCGTTTCGTGCTCTGTGATGAGTTGGGACAAACCCTCGTACCGTTGCATACTCGACACCGTGACGGCAATTGTATCTCGTGTGCCCGTTTACCATTTGCAGTGCCGCCCTGATGAGGAAGCCGCCCTGCTCTGTCAACGCACAATTTATGGAGCATAACCATACTATCAGCGTACCCAACCATGTGCTCATTAGTGAGATGGCCCGCGTGCTGAAGCGCGGACAGTCGGCCACCTTTCGTGTAAAAGGTCGGAGCATGCGCATTTGGCTGGAAGACGAACGCGATCTTGTGACTATCAAAGCCGTGGAAGTGGCTGACATTCGGCTGTACGACCTTGTGCTGGCAGAAATAGAGCCCCAGCATTATGTGTTACATCGCATTATACGTATCGACGGCGACCAGTTGACGCTCAAAGGCGATGGCAATGTGGCACAAATTGAACACTGTTGCAAACAGGATGTAGTGGGACGTGTCACGCACTTCTACCGCAAGGGCCGCACAACGCCCGAGAGTGTGGAAAGTTGGCGATGGCGTCTTTATTCCTTTGTCTGGATTAGGCTGGCGCCCATACGTCGTTATTTGTTGGGCATTTATCGGCGTACCTTGTTGCGCGGCAAACCGTGACGGCGTGTGTAGATATGCTTAAATAATTGATATCATACCAAATACAAAAAGAATATGAAACTGAAAGATGGCTTCGAACTACGTACTATATGCAATGAAAAAGTACTGATAGCCTGCGGACTGGAGAATATCGACTTCAGCCACATGGTGGCGATGAACGAGAGCAGCGCCTACCTTTGGGAGCAAGTGGCTGGCAAGGATTTTGACGCTGACACGCTGGCCGATCTGCTTTGCCAAGAGTATGAAGTCGATCGTGCCACGGCACTGCTTGATGCCAACAAACTCATGGAAGAATGGCGCACGTGCGGCATAGCCACAGACTGATGATGGTCAGCTTAGCAATTCATGATACAAGATTACCAATAGCATACATAACCCACCTCCACAATGAAAGAATTGGAACTCAAGTACGGATGCAACCCTAATCAAAAGCCATCGCGCATCTACATGGAAGAGGGCGAATTGCCCATGCAGGTGCTCTGCGGCCGCCCGGGCTACATCAACTTTCTCGATGCTCTGAATGGTTGGCAACTGGTGCGCGAACTGCGTGCTGCCACTGGTGTGGCCGCTGCTGCTTCGTTCAAGCATGTATCGCCTGCGGGGGCTGCCATTGGCTTGCCCCTGAGTGATACGCTGAAGAAAATCTACTTTGTTGATGATATCACTGAACCCTTAACGCCCATAGCCAGCGCCTATGCTCGGGCACGTGGTGCCGACCGCATGTCATCGTATGGCGATTTCATAGCTCTCTCTGATATCTGCGACCTCGCTACGGCGCTCCTCATCAAGCGCGAAGTGAGCGATGGCGTTATAGCTCCTGGTTATACGCCCGAGGCCCTCGACATTTTGCGTGCGAAGCGTAAAGGTACCTACGTCGTGCTGCAAATGGACGAGAACTACCGTTCGGCACCGCTCGAAAGGAAACAGGTGTTTGGCGTGACCTTCGAGCAAGGCCGCAACGAAATAGATCTGTGCGACGAGGGCATATTTGCGAACATGCCGACGCAGAATAAGACGCTGACTGAGGAGGCAAAACGCGATTTGCGCATCGCACTCATCACGTTGAAGTACACGCAGAGTAACTCCGTGTGCTACGTAAAGGATGGTCAGGCTATCGGCATAGGTGCCGGCCAGCAGAGCCGCATACATTGCACACGTTTAGCAGGCAGCAAGGCTGACCTTTGGTGGCTGCGCCAGCATCCCAGAGTCATGGCTTTGCCTTGGGTTGAAAAGATTCGCCGTGCCGACCGCGACAATACCATTGACATTTACCTTTCAGAGGATGCTGATGATGTATTGCGCGATGGAGCCTGGCAGCAATTCTTTACCGAACGTCCCGAACCGCTTACCCGAGAAGAGAAGCGTGCATGGATTGCGCAGAACACGGGCGTAGCACTGGGCTCTGATGCCTTCTTTCCTTTCGGCGACAACATTGAGCGTGCTCATAAGAGTGGCGTAACGTTCGTGGCCCAAGCTGGTGGTAGCGTGCGTGATGACCATGTGATTGAGACTTGCGACAAATACGGTATGACCATGGCCTTTACGGGCATTCGTCTTTTCCACCATTAAAGTTCACTCACAGTCAACGCTATGGATGTAACCCGTAAGGCCGGTAAGGAAGAGATAGAGAAGGCCATGATGGGAGGCATCACCTTCCGCGGTGCCAAACTTAAGCCCAAGGCCGACGGCAACAAGGTGAAAACAAAGGCGAAGAAGAAAGCCTATATCACTGGTGCGCATGGCTCAGGTGCAGCCAAGAAGAAGGCTGAAATACGTCTGAGACGGGCTAACCGTCACAAGTAGTGCTGTTTGAATGTCTCTTGTCAGGCGAGCTAAAGCATGCTCTTTACCGCCGGCGCAAGAAATTCCTATGCAGGAAAGGGGTGATGCATCAAGTCTGTGCATCCAGCCCGCGAGGGTCTGACAATCAACGAACAGCGACAGTCTTCCCAAGATCATCATACGAACCTGTACGAAACGGGGATGCGTCACCATGGGCGCATCCCCGTTTCATAGGTTTCGGGAGCAGCGCTCTCAGTAAACTGAACGGTAGTACATCATATCCAACTATTACTGTCCGCTAAACACACTTTTACTTCCATATTTACGGATTTGGCCGTTTGACAAGCCCCCCTTTTTGGCTCTTACATCAGTTGTCCGCTAAAAAAGGGTGCTGTCTTTGACAAAGAAGCTATGAATTTTGCCGTCAAAGACCTTGTTTCATCCTTTTCCTGAGTTGTTGGCCTATAAATAGTATATCTGTATGTCCAGCACATCGGCTGTCCGACAAATCAGACATTCCTAAACAGGATCGATTTTTTAGCGGACACCAATAATATCCAACATGACCTCTGCATAGTTCTTCCCACCTAATTTTGTTACCCCACGCGGCAGTTGGCTTGCTGCACAACGCTGGGAAACGAAAAACCGGCGAATGAATGACGTAGTAACCCTTCGGAGAATCTTGCGTAGACTACAGCATGTCGACTAAACGAATGCTTTGGCTGTAATACTGTAAGTACTTGATTAGAAAGCAGTCGCCTGAAAATCATACGGCGCTGTTCCGCTCTGCATTATGGATTTCCGTTCCCCGATAGGGATCCGTTCGTTGTTCTCGGGCGTGTGCAACGTCGTCCGTGGGCGTGTGCAACGTCGTCCGTGGGCGTGTGCAACGTTGTCCATGGGCGTGTGCAACGCACCAAGCGGCATGTAGAAACGGATAACAGGCATATCAGCTCGGTAAGCCAAGATGTCGTAGGGCTGAAAAGGCTGAGGAACGCAGAGGAGATGGTTGGTGGTTATAAATGGCGAAAGCCGTGGAGCCGAACTCAATGGCGAGTAAAGATCTTGTGACGGGGCGTCCGCTTTCTGTATAGTGTTTGCCAATATGTGCGACAGACTACCACTTGGAGTTCGTTGTACCCCAATGGGGGCTCCTTGTTTGGTGCGTAATGCGCTACAAAAAATGAAGAAGTGTTGTAAGCCAATCATATTACGCAATTTGCTTACAAAACATAATTCTTCTTGGAGGAGTATCTAATTTGCCCGCCATCAGTTACAAGGCAGGGAGTAGGCCGTTATGATTTTACATAAAAACACCCATGATGTTGTAAATCATGAGTGGATGGTCTTGCAAATCATCATACTTGTATGAGATCACTATTTGCGCTTTTTGTTTTTCGGTTTCAGCCACCCTGCTATCAGATTGAGGCGGCGGCAGAGTTTGTAACCGAGCATCACGCCGTCATACACAGCCACAACCCGTTCGGCTTGGTTAACCCAATGTTGTACACGAGTTTCGGCCACAGGTGGCGCAAAGAGCGTTTGCCATGCATCGTGCATACGTCCTTTGCATTCATCCATTTCTTCCTTCAACTGCTTCTGCCTTTGCGCCAGTTGGTTCATCTTGTCATTCGTCGGCTTCATGGTTTGGCGTGTTTTCGTCGTTTTTCAAGAATAAGTTGGCCAGAAAGTTGCTGATGGGTACTTGAATCCATGTGTGTCGTTTGCTGTAGATGAGTAAGGAAATAAGCAGGTAAAGCAACACAATGCAAGCATAGCCAATGGCTGGGACTCCCGACCACGAAGCAATGGCTTCGGCCAAGGTATAGGAAAGGAACAGCACTATAATGGAACCGAACATGAGAAAGAGGATGCAGAGTACCAATGTGCTAAGCAGCACGGAGAGTTTGCTCACCATGCTGAGTTGCAGGCTCTCTCCTTTTAACTGTATATAGTGCTTCAGTTCCTTGATAAGGAGGGCAATGGTTTCTATGTTATGGTCGGATGAGAACAAGGCCATGCGATTTATTAGATGATGGTTCAAACTGCAGGTAGAGCAGGTCTCTTTTCAAAACAAAAGCATGAGAAATCATTCCGTTCAGCATCCTTGCGAAAGGAGAATATGCTCGGTTCGATTTCTCATGCTTCAGGAGCGACGTTAGTCGTTGGCGGGGGTGAGCTCGTCGGCGATGTCGTCAACGAGGCTGGCCATTTCCTTACGGTTGAGCTTGATGCCGCGCTTGCGGATGGCTTCTGCTATCTTTTCGCGCGTTTCTACACCTTTTTCGGGGGCAAAAAGAATGCCACAAGCAGCACCTACTGCTGCGCCGCCAAGGAAAGCGGCTAAAATGCTAAGACCTTTCATGATAAATAAGGATTTTGTGCCCTCTAACAAGTGCCTTTTGGGGAAACTACGTTTTCGGGCGAGGTTGATAATGTTTTTAGGCTTCAAAAGTACGCTTTTCACTTTGTAACTGCAATTTTTGAACCTCAAAATTTTAGATATTGAGTAAATACGACGTACGTTATATTCTTTTAACGTAGGTACGCGCTGCGAGAGGTGGCTAAGTGCTAAATTTGCAAAGGATTTATGTGCGGAGGCGCTGTTCCGTGTGAACAGACATGATGACAACGTGCGTGCACTTGGCTTTTGCCAGTAGGCGAGGCCAGTTGATCGCGAAGATTTCCGCTCTAAGTTTATTGACATGTATAGTTCGCTTGCTCGCTCTGCGATAGGCAGGGTGGGTGGTTTAATCCCATAACAAAACAAAGGAGTAATGAAAAAGAATGTTATTTTGGTGCTTGGCTTGTGCTCGGCCGTGATGCTGACAGGTTGTAAATCGAAAGAAAGCGCTTATCGTCAGGCTTATGAGCAGGCTACGCGCGAGCAGGCTAATAATACGGATGCATCGCAGACCACCACGACACCTGCAGTGACGCCCGTGCCTACTACACCTCCTGTAAGTGAGGCTCCCGTGACCCAGACGCCTACACAGCCGAGCTCGGCAGTGGTGGTTGACAATAGCGACGTGCGCACCATCGAAGGTGGTTTTACCGTGCAGAGCGGTAATCCGCTCAAGACCTTCAGTGTGGTGGTAAGCAGCTTCGTAACGCAGGCCAACGCTGATAATCTCGCTACACGCCTGAAGGCTGAAGGTTATGACGCCCGTGTGGTGAAGACCAACGAAACAATCAACGGCACGACGGGTTGGTATAGAGTCATTGCCGCTTCGTATGACGACAAACCCTCGGCAGCACAAACGCGTGACCAGTTGAGAGGTAAGTTCCCCGGCGCTTGGTTGCTGTATAAAAAGTAACCCTTTTAGGTAACCCTCTGGTACAGGAAATCGGAACAGACTTTTGTTTCTATCCGATTTCCTGTATTGTCGTGAAATGCCCTATAGACTTCAAGTGGGGCGCGCCAGTAGGCGAGCGGCGTCGTGAGAGGTTTGTAGAGCAGTCTTCTTTATCGTTCAGGAGAGAGGGGAGTGGTCTTCTCATAGTTCCTTCCTTTTTTATACATTCTACCTATGACACCCTTATTGGGCAAAACCCTTGAAGAACTGCAGGCCCTTGCTGAAGAACTGGGGCAGAAACGTTTTGTGGGTAAACAGATAGCCAACTGGCTTTACAGTAAGCATGTAACAGCTGTGGAGGCTATGACGAACCTCTCGGCTATGGCGCGCCAGCGTTTGGCTGCTTCTTATGAAGTGGGATGCAGTGCACCCGTTGAAGCCATGCGGTCGGTTGACGGTACGGTGAAGTATCTTTACCGTACGTCGCAGGGACATTACATAGAATCTGTTTATATTCCTGATGGTAAGCGAGCCACGCTCTGTGTAAGTTCGCAGGTAGGTTGTAAAATGGGTTGCGCCTTTTGCATGACGGGGCGGCAAGGATTTAACAGCCAACTTTCGGTGAGCGACATACTTAACCAAATCTATTCCCTGCCCGAACGGGATACGTTGACCAATGTGGTTTTTATGGGGCAGGGTGAGCCATTCGATAACCTTGACAATGTGTTGCGTGCTACGTCAGTGCTTACGGCGGAGTGGGGCTACAAGTGGAGTCCCAAACGCATCACGGTGTCAACGGTGGGGCTTGCCAAGGGTTTGCAGCGCTTTTTGCGTGAGAGCCAATGCCATTTGGCTGTCAGCCTACATCACCCCATACCATCAGACCGTGCAACAATGATGCCGGCAGAACGCGCCATGAGTATCGAACACGTGGTGCGCGAACTGGAGGACTACGAACCTTTCCGCAAGCGTCGGCGTGGTATGGTGGGAGGAGCCGATATGTCAGGGCAGCGGCGCTTGTCGTTTGAGTATATTGTATTCAAGAACCTGAACGATAGCCGGCAGCATGCAGATGCCCTGCTGCGACTGCTGGCCAATTTGGACTGTAGAGTAAACCTCATTCGCTTTCATGAAATACCAGGGTCGCCATTTTGTGGCGTAGATGATGAGAGCATGTTGCGCTTCCGCGATTACCTGACGCAGCATGGCCTGTTTACCACCATACGGGCTTCACGCGGGCAAGACATCTACGCTGCCTGTGGACTGCTTACAACAGCTCGCCAAGAGGCAGAACAAAAAGAGGAGGCTTCGATGAAAGCGTAAGGTCCTTCGCACAATGTAGTATGATATGGAGCGTGCTCCACACTTCATCATGCTGCGCTATATAATTATTAGGAGTATTCATGCCCAAGTAGCAAGGGGGATTTTCAACCGTGCAGTGTGGCAAAATAGTATAGCATTATGGACAATATTCATAACCAACCGTCAGCAGCTCCTCAAGAACTGGTGTCGCATCCCATGAAGGTGGCTTTGACGCAGGGTGATACGAACGGCGTGGGGCTTGAACTCATCTTCAAGACATTCTCTGATAGCGCCATGTTCGAGATTTGTACCCCAGTAGTCTATGGACATGCCAAGGTGGCTGCATACCACCGCAGGGCACTTGGTATAGAGTTACCGTTCAAGATGGTGGCCAGTGCCGATGAGGCGGAACAGGGCGTGCTCAATTTTGTCAACTGTTCAGACGAAGACGTAAAGATAGAATTTGGTAAGGTCGCTCCTGAAGCCGGTCAGGCAGCCTTTGTCGCATTAGAACGTGCCGTGCAGGAAGCCCGTGAAGGCAAAGTCTCAGCACTGGTTACGGCTCCCATCTGTAAGGCATCCATTCAAAGCGCCAACTTCCCCTATACAGGCCACACAGAGTATTTGCAAGACAGCGTGCCCGCGTCAGATACCACTGCCCTCATGGTGCTTTGCAACAGTATGATGCGTGTGGCACTTGTTACCACCCATCTCCCCGTAAGCGAGGTGTCTTTCTCTGTAACACAGGAAGTAATTGAACAGCATGTGCACACGCTTTATCATTCGCTTTGTCGTGATTTCGGCCTTTCAGCCCCCCGTATTGCTGTGCTGGCTCTCAATCCGCATGCTGGCGACAGCGGTTTGTTGGGGCATGAAGAGATGGAAGTGATACAGCCCGCCATCAAGTCGTTGGCTGATGCAGGCCTGCCCGTTTATGGTCCGTTCCCAGCTGACGGCTTCTTTGGTGCAGCACAATATCGCCAGTTTGATGCAGTGCTGGCCATGTATCACGACCAAGGCTTGGCACCATTTAAGGCGCTGTGTATGGATGATGGTGTGGACTTTACAGCAGGTGTGGGCATTGTCCGCACCTCCCCAGACCATGGAACGGCTTTTGACCTTGCGGGACGTGGCCAAGTGCGGCCCGACTCCTTCCGCTCTGCCATTTATGCCGCCATTGATATTGCGCGTCATCGCCAAGCCTATGATGAGAGCCACCAATCGCCGCTTCCCAAACTCTATCATGATAGAAGAGAGGAGCGAAACGGACGTTCATGAAAGCCGCATCGTGAGGAGGGAAGAAAAGCATTTTTTCTGAACATTCAACCTCCGATGCAGAACGCATAGAAGGCGTGGTGATTGATGGCCCCATCTCTAATAAATCCATTATCTATGAAATTTGCCATAATAGCCGCTGGCGAAGGCTCACGGTTGCAGCAAGAAGGAGTAGCACTCCCTAAGCCTCTTGTGCACGTAGGTGGTGAAGCGTTGATTGACCGCCTGTTTCGCATCTTTCGAGGAGTCCACGCCGAGCAAATCGTGGTGATTGTCAATACGCTCAATCCGCTTACCGAAGAACATGTGCGCAAGTTGCAGCAACAAGGTTTGGCCGACGATGTGCAAATGGTGGTGAAGAGTACCCCCAGCAGTATGCACAGTTTCTTTGAGCTCAGTCCTTATCTTGATGGTGCACCTTTCTGCCTTACTACGGTCGACACCATTTTCCGAGAGAAAGATTTTGCGGATTACATACATGCTTTCGAAACCTCGCAGGCCGATGGGCTGATGGCTGTAACCGATTACATCGACGACGAAAAGCCGTTGTATGTGCAAACTGATGAGAACTTGCGCATCACCGCCTTTTGCGATACAGACCCCGGTACCCCCTACATTTCGGGTGGCATGTACTGTCTGCGTCAGAACGCACTTGACGTGTTGCGGAGTTGCATAGCCAACGGTCAAAGCCGCATGCGCAACTATCAGCGTGCACTCATCGCGGCAGGATTGCATTTGCAGGCTTATCCGTTTTCAAAGGTACTCGACATTGACCATGCTTCAGACATCGCCAAGGCTGAGGCTTTTCTCCAGTCTTAAAGGTTCTACTCTTGCACACACGCCCAGTCAAGCAGAATGGGTGTGATGCTCATTTGTGTTATGAAGATTTTAGGTATTAGCCGCGACCCCAAATACAGTCCTAACGCAACCGACCGCGATGCCGCCATATTTCAAGCCACGGCCTCACGCTTGGCACGTCACCATCACGTAAGTCTCATCAGTGAGGAGTTCTTCATCTCCGTTGACTTGGAGGAGTTTGATGCGGTATTTTCTATGGCGCGTAGCCACTCTGTACTTACGGCATTGGCTGAAGCTGAGTCCACGATGGGGCTGCAAGTGTTCAATGCAGCTCATGCACTGTTAGCAGCCACCCGTGTGAAGCAAGCAGAAGTATTTCAGGAAAAAGGTGTGCCGCAGCCAGCCTTTGCTGTATGCCAGTCGTTGGATGCCAATCTGCCAGCCTTGCCATTCCCCTTTTGGCTTAAACGTAGTGATGCTTGTGCCCAGCATACTGGTGACGTGTGCTTTATTGGCGATGAGCAGGCTTGGGCCGAAGCCGTGACGGATTTTTCGGCACGTGCTGTGTCTGAGGCTGTGGCATTAGAACACGTACAAGGCGATGTGGTCAAATTTTATGGAGTCGAGGGCACCTCGTTCTTTTATGCGTCAGTAGTGTCGGCCACTACAGGTTACAGCAAGTTTGGCTTGGAGCGTCACAATGGTGAGCCACATCATTATGCTTACAATGCCGAGGCGCTTCAGCAGGCAGCAAATGTAGCAGCCCGTGCGTTAGGTCTCACTATCTATGGCGGTGATGCCATTGTTTCCCCAGACGGCCATTTCTACATCATCGATTTCAACGACTGGCCCAGCTTTGCAGCATGCCGCAAGGTAGCGGCCAAAGCCATAGCCGAGCGCATTGAGTCCGCATTCCCAGTCGTCAGATAATGCATGTTTGATAGGCTTCTGATTGTCGTTATTCATCATTCGTAACATGTCCGAACAAATCAAAAACAATTCCCTGCAAGCCACTTTTAAGTCGCAGGATACCGAGGAATGGCTTGACATACACTTTACGCGGCCACTCGGTTTGCTGTGGGCGCGCTTCTTCAATCACTTTGACATTCATCCCAATGTGGTCACCATACTCAGCATCATTCTTGGTGCCGCGGCTGGTGTGATGTTCTATTATCCAGATCTTACCCATACGCTCATGGGCATCTTTCTGCTCGTATGGGCTAACCTCTACGACAGTGCAGACGGTCAACTGGCGCGTATGACAGGTAAGAAAACGCGATGGGGACGTATCCTCGATGGCTTTGCGGGCGATGTCTGGTTCTTCACGATATATGCAGCCATTTGCTTACGTCTGCAAGAGCAGCCTATTCCTGGCACCGACGAGCCGTGGGGCGTTTGGATATGGCTTATGGCCGCCGTGTCGGGATTGATTTGTCACGGCAAGCAATGCCAATTGGCGGACTATTACCGCAATATCCACCTTTATTTTATTAAGGGGAAATCAGGCAGTGAACTTGACCGCTTCGATGTATTGCGCAAGGAGTTCCACAGTCTGTCGTGGAGCAAGGACGGTGTGTGGAAACTCTTCCTCTACTTCTATGGCAACTATACACGTTCACAAGAGCAAATGACGCCTGCATTCCAGCGCTTCCGTGCCGCCTTATCAGAGCGTTATGCCGGGAGTGAACTGAGCGATGCTTTGCGTGCAGACTTCCGCAAAGGCAGTCTGCCGCTCATGAAGTATGCCAACATCCTTACGTTTAACACCCGTGCCATTGTGCTTTACCTGTCTTTGCTGGCTGGGCACCCTTGGTTCTATTTCGCCTTTGAGTTGGTGGTCATGAACATACTCTTTCTCTATATGCGCAACCGTCACGAAGCGTTGTGCCGACGCATGCAACAGCAGTATTGCTAAGTCATGCCCCTTTCACACTACTTTTGCATGAAACCTCTTTATCGCAATCTTTTTCTCTTATTTGGTATTGCAGCCATTATCTTTATGGCATGCACCTTCGACCTTGATTTCGAACAATTACGTCACAACATCCGTCGCGCTGGTCTTTATTTGCCAGCTGTCATAGGTGTGTGGGTCTTTGTTTATGCTTTCAATGCTCGCGCCTTTCAGTTGATAGTCAATAGTGGGACGCACGACCGTCATCTTCCCTTTCGCCACGCCTACAAACTTACGGTGTCCGGCTTTGCCTTCAGTTATACCACGCCTTTTGGTTTTGGTGGTGGCCCCTATCGTGTGATGGAACTCAGTGCCTACATAGGCGTACCCCGCGCCATGTCGAGTGTCGTGCTTTATTCCATGATGCACATTCTTTCTCACATCTGCTTGTGGAGTTCTTCGGTGGTGCTCTTTGCCATTGTCTATACGGAGAAGATGACGCCCTTCCTTTGGACGCTCTTTGCGCTTTTCGGCGTGCTCCTTTGGGTGGTGCTGGTGGTCTTTAACTTGTGTTATAAGCACGGTGTGATTGTCAAACTCTTTCAGCCGCTGCTCCACATACCATACGTGCGTAGGATAGCACTGCCGTTCTATGAAAAAAACCGCGAGGCCATGCAGCAGGTGGACGATAATATAGCCTATCTGCATTCACGTCCCCGCGCTTTCTTTGCCTCGCTTTTCTACGAATACATAGCCCGCGTGGTCAATGCGCTTGAATATTACTTCATCTTGCTCTCGCTGGGTGTGCAACTCACTTTTTGGGATGCCGTGCTGGTATTGGCGTTCTCATCGCTTGTGGGAAACATCCTTTTCTTCCTGCCCATGCAACTTGGTGCGCGTGAGGGTGGCCTCTCGCTTATCGTGAAGTTGCTCGGCCTGAGTGCTCCTGGCATCGGTATCTTTACCAGCCTCTACACCCGCATTCGCGAATTGTTCTGGATCTTCGTCGGTGTCAGCTTGGTGAAGATAGGCAACAAACACATCATGCACTGAGTTCCTTCTGTTTACATCTCATATACACATCATTTCCACTATGGCATTACTTTTCGATTACGGTGGAACGCTCGACACTGCAGCCTGTCACTGGTCGTATGTGTTGCACGAGGGTTACACACAGGCTGGTTTGCTGTTGACCCAAGAAGCATTCCGCCTGTCGTATGTGCATGGCGAGCGCATGTTGGCCAAACATCCAATTATTCAGCCCACCGACAACTTCCGTACACTCTTGCAGCGCAAGGTGCGTATAGAAGTTGAGCAGTTGGAGGCAGATGGATATTATCGTCCCGAGTCGTCCGCCGCTCGTGAAGCGTTAATCGTTCAAGTGGCAGGTTGGTGCGATGATTACGCCCGCCGCACCGTGCAGGCCTCGGCCAAGGTGCTCGAGGTTTTGGCTCAACGTCACCGCTTGGTGATGGTTTCCAATTTCTACGGAAATCTGCATGCCGTCCTGGCCGATTACGGCATACTCCACCTGTTCTCAGATGTGATTGAAAGTGCAGTCGTGGGAGTTCGCAAGCCCGACCCCGCTATTTGGCGTTTGGGCGTGGAGGCTGTCGGACAGCCTGCTGAGAGCGTTTGGGCCATTGGCGACAGCTACGGAAAGGACGTGGTGCCAGCCAGCCAGGTGGGGTGCCAAACCGTGTGGTTCAAAGGGCGTGAATGGGAGGACAAACAGTATGACGAAAGCGTCCCCACTCGCATCATCCGCAGTTTGTCCGAACTGACCGAATTTCTTTGAATTTGGGTTCTTCAATACCTCATCTGCTTAAATACGTGCATGATATGCAGCGCCAAGGATAGGTGTGAAGCCTTTCCACTTCTTGATAGATAGGTCTTTTTTAAAAGGAAGAACCGTGACAGAGTAAGAAAAAAGAGGGAGAAAACTTGTTTGTTACGTTAATATGGCCTATCTTTGCACTCGCAAAACGGAAATGCCGAAATAGCTCAGTTGGTAGAGCATTTCATTCGTAATGAAAGGGTCGCCGGTTCGAGTCCGGCTTTCGGCTCACAGATTGAGGCAATTTTGCTCAAAATCAAGTCAAAACAAAAAGACACTGACGATGGACATCTCGCCAGTGTCTTTTTTGTTTTGCTGGGCGCCTGCTCAAGAGGCGCCGCCGACTATTGCATCACGCCGTCGTCATACGTCACGATGTCGGGCCATTCAGTAGGCACAAACATACTCTTGTTCTGTTTCCGTGCCACGTGCAATATCTTCAACACACCCTTTGCCGACGTATTAAGCAGATAACAGTGCTCATATTCCCCCAGTATCAGGCACGCCTCTATGCTCCATAGGGGACTCTCCATATAGGAATAGACCTGGCCGCGTTTTTTGTACGACAGCATGAGCTTGCGCAGTTCCGTCATCACTTCGGCTGCATCATCCGCCGCAACGTCATAGCGCAAGCCTTGTGTCGTGTCCTCAGCGTTCATACTGTAGGCAATTGATGCAGTGCCGCCGTTGCGTTTGCGGTAGCTCACTTTCACGGTTTGGCATTTCTTTTGTTTCACCAGCGAAGCCAGAAAGTCTTCCAGTGGTGCATTGTCAACCGGCCCTACCGTTTCGTCCGGCAGTTTGGGGTCTTCAAACTGCACCCCCATCACCATTTGTTGGCAATTGATGTCAAGCATCGCCATGATCCGGGAATGGCGCGTGAAGGCATGTCCGTAGATTTCATGTTCCATAGTGCCTTGCGCCAGTCGCCCACCCTTCACGATTGAGTAAGACACCGTGTCGCATCCCGCTTGTCGATGGGTTTCATAAAGGTTGGCCTCATCTGCCTCACTCATGGCAGAGTTGTAGGCAGAACGGATGGTGTAGATGTCGCTTGGCGCCACACTGTCTTTCGGTACACGCACGAGAAAGAAGTCACTGTGCGTCTTTCCGTCAAAACTCTCAACAATCGCGGCATAAGGTTGGTATTTGCCAGTGGCATACGTTTTCAGTCCGCGTAACGTTTCTTGCGCCGAGCCCGTCAAGGCCATCAGGCACAGGCAGGCTAAAGTCATTGTCTTTTTCATGTATTCAGAGATTTGTTTGATTAGAAACCTATGTGGGCATATTGTTCCAGAACCTCGCCCCTCACTCTGTTTCTCACCCGAATGGCGCGCTCATCCAACTGCGAATCTTCAGAATAGGTAAACAAAGTCGATACAATATGTTCCGAAAGGTCAGATTGGTAGTCGTTCACGGTTGATGCCGGTAGCTTTTCGTCTGTGTTGTCCCGAAGCTGGACGTGGTTCTTGTCAGATGCACCGGCGGCGTTGTTACCTTGTCCGGCTGTGGCCGACAGGTATTCGCCATCGTCCTTTGCCGTCTCCTTTTCAGAGGATAAAGGCCTACGGGATTGTCCCATGACATTACGGCCTGGGGCTTTTGGCGTTTCAGACAACAAAGCCGTTGCCGGTGGCGTCATCTGTGCTGTACAAGGCTGTTCAGACACTTTGCCGGCAGGCTGCAGCGACTGCTTCACAGCGGTGGCGAGTACTTCTTTACTGTCCGCAACGGGAGTTTCCTGCCGCCACGCCATACGTCCCAACAAGCAGCAGATACAAAATACGGCAGCCACTCCCGCCACTTTCAGCCACTTCAGGCTGCGGCGTGGAGATTGTTCAGACGCGGGCTGTGCCAATATGTTAGGGCTGTGCCGAATGGGTTCTGTATGGGCCAACACACCGGCTTCGATGCCGCCAAACAAGACGGCGAAAGCTCTCCAACGCTCCGGTACAGACTGGGCTGTGGCAAAGTAGTCGGCCAACAGCCGTTCTTCTGCCAGCGTGGTTTCACCCTTTACAAAACGGTTGAGCAATGCTTCAATGCTTGTTTCTTCGTATTTCATATTGCTGGTTAATCAATGTTAGTAATCGTGCCCTTGCCTTGCTTAACATACCTCTCACCGCTCCTGCCGAGGTGCCCAAGGCGCATGCTATATCTTCTGTTTCCATGTGTTGCTCCGAGCGCATTCTCAGGATAATCTGCCATTTCTCTGGCAGCTGTTTCACGGCATTCTCACACAGGTCGTAGGCCTCTTTGGCTTCCATCACCACGTCAGGTCCCGGCGCTGACGGCAGATAAGCCGCCTCTTCCGGCCCTTCCTCCTCATCTTGGCTCCCGGCGAACAGGCCGCGAAAGCGGTGTCGCTTTCTGGCCTTGAGCTGGTTCAGGCAAAGATTGCGACAAACCACGGCAGCATAGGCGCAGAGTTGGCTCTTGTCTTTCGAGAGTTGGCCTCGCAGTTGCCACAGTCTGAGCATCACCTCCTGAGTCGCGTCGGCTGCGTCGTCTGCGTCGGGCAGGTAGTGCGTAGCTTCACGCCACACCACGTGGCGCACTTCCGGCACCAATGCTATGTAGGTTTTGTCGTCCATCATACCCAATATACAACTTTATCGGCTTACCGCTACCTTAAAACCATATTTTTTGATTTGAATCCGCAAATGATGGCCCCCATTTTTTTGATTTGTGTGGACTATCAGGGGAGGGGCGGGGAGCAGCGTAGGTGGATGTACTGCTGACAGCGGCGTGCTTGTGTCTGTCACCATGCTGTCGGTTCTCGTCTTACGGTTTCAGGTTATCGGATGCCCTTCAGAGGGATGTGCAAGGCACAAAATCGTGCTAACCTCTTTTGTCCTCATAACAGACAGCAGGGTCGATGGTTGTCCATGGGCGTGGACAACGTTGCACACGGCTGCGGACAACGTTGCACACGGCCGTGGACGACGTTGCCCACGCCCATGGACAACCGACAACTCGGCATGTACGAAGGAGAAGAGGGCTGGCGGGATTGCCTATGTGCCCTGCATGGATGGACGCAAGAGGCGTGTGGAAACGGAGGTGTGGCAGCTTGTGATGAGTAGCGGTCCCACAGGCATTTTTGTGGGTGTGAGGGGCGAAAGGTGCCGGGCTATCGATGGCTTTATAGTCTATAAGTGGCACATCCGTAGGTTTAGCTGCATGCATTTATCTGATAGGAGCCGCAAAGGATGTTTGTGGGAGCGTTGTAACCATTTGTAAAATATTTCAGTAACTTTGCCCGCGCTGAACATCGGTATTTTTTGTGATTCAATACGATAAAGTGGCAGTCGGGTGCGCTCTTTACAGTGGTTATAAGGAGTTGGTCACTCGTTGAACTGACGTAGATTCAATCAAGATGTTATGACTTGTTCTGACAAAGCATTATACGAAAATTCTCTGGGCGTTGCTTTGGTGCTGATGCTCTTTTTTGCTTTCTACTTTCTTTTTGCAAAGACACCCGACAAGCGCATTTTTGCCAACTATCTGAGGTCGCGCCGTCTAATGGCATGCGCCTTGCTGACACTGTCGGTCAATTATGCCGTGCATTTGTTTGCCGCCCCTCGGTTCTTGTGGCAAGATGCGGCCGTCATGATGAATCTCTCCACCTATTACCTTACTTACTGGCTTTTCTGTTGCGCTTTCTTGACCTTGCTTATCCCAACCTATTTCACGGTCACTCGTATTCTTTGGTACGTTGGGGGCTGGTTGCTTTACAGTACCCTTTCTATCATGGTGCTGTTCTGTCTGCCTCAGGAGGGCCTCAAACATGTGGCGATGGCGTTTATGGCGCTGTGGTTGATAGTCTACGGCATCTACCTTTCGTGGAAGATTATCCAAACCTATGGTCAGGCTGTCAGGCTCTTCAACGATACGCACTCCGACGATATAGCCGCCTATGTTCACTGGATGTCAGTGGTAACCTGGTGGGCCATGATATTCGGTGTGGGATGCGGCTTGCTCACCTTCCTCCCCGATAGGTTCGTGTTTCTTTGGGTCATATCGAGCATCCCGTTCTACATCTATCTTTTCTGCTCCTACCTTAACTACCTTCTTTTCTATGAGCAGGTGGAGCATATATTAGAAAAGGAGATGGCTGAGAAAATGAACAACGAGTTGGACGCCACCGCAGTAGAAGGGCTTCCCGCTTATTATACCGACATCAAGGAGCGGTTGGGCAAATGGATGGCCGCCGAGGGCTACACAAAGCAGGGACTTACCCTTGAGGAGATGGCCGCTTCCTTAGCCACCAACCGCACCTACCTTTCTTCTTATATTAAAATGGTGTATAGCGTGTCGTTCCGTGAGTGGATTGTAGAGCAACGCATCGCCTATGCCAAACAGCAGTTGGTGGAGCATCCCGAACTGACTGTAGCAGCCATATCTGAGGCTTCGGGTTTCCTCTCGCTCAGCCATTTTACCAAGATTTTCACGAAGCAAGAGGGCTGTCCACCGTCGAAGTGGCGGAAAAATGCGATAGCGAATGCTTAAACAGGTGTATGCGCTATCCACAATTTTTTGTGCATACAGCAAAGACGTGCATGGTTGTAACGCCAAATATTTGTTATACGAGCAAAATTTAATTCGCAGAAGTGATTTGAATTTTGTAAATGGTGCGCCCTCTCTAACTTTGCCTCAATATTTCACCCTAATTTTATGAGATATGGCAAAGAACAAAAACCTTATCATGACCGAGCCGCGCGCTCTGTTTACTCACTTCTTCGTGGCGGTAACTTCGATGTTATGCATATCGTTCGCCTCGTGCAGCGATGATGAAAACAACGAGCCGAAGATAACCAGTCATAATCCGGCCGAGTGCATCACTGATGCTAAAAAACTGGCTATGTTGCGCTCTATGAAAGACCTGGATGGCACTGGCCGGTTATATGAAATCAATTATACGGCCGACTACAAACTTGACAAAGTGTTGGAGGCTGGTTACACGGAAACCAATGCCCTCTTTAATTATCTGGCTTCTATCCTGTATGATAAAATGCCCGAAAAGAAAGCGCAGGTTTCGTTTGGCACAGGATGCAGCGCTTTTGCCGTACCCGATAGTAAGAACAGCACCTTCTTTATGGGGCGCAACTACGACTTCTGTCATGCCTCCGACGATGGTGATGGCTACCAGTCGATAGCCGCCATTCTGGTGCGCACGGCTCCTGCTGGTGGCAAGAAATCCATCTCCATGGTGGATGCCTTGAACATGGGTTATAGCAAGGGCTTCTATAATGATGGAGACACCGACCTCTCCCTGCTTATGGGCTTGCCCTATGCTGCCCTCGACGGCATTAACGAAGACGGCTTTGCCATTGGCGTGCTGGCACTGCGTGAGGAGCAGACCTGCCAGAATACAGGACAGCCGCGTATTGGAACGACGACAGCCATTCGCATGTTGCTCGACCGTGCTTCGACCGTGAAGGAAGCCATCGAAATGCTCCGCAACTATGATATGGACATGCGTGGCAATGGCACCAGCAACTACCACTATTTCATGGCCGATGCCACGGGCGACTATGCCATTGTGGAATATACCTTCAACAAGGGAGAGAAAATTCCCCACGTGATGGAGGTGCTCAGTGACAACGACACCCTGCGTTGCGTCACCAACTTCTACGTGTCGCCTACCATGGTGGGTACCAACGAAGGCTGGGGCTCCTTACATGGCAGAGAACGTTACGACACGTTGAGAGAAACCCTTGCTGCCAACAACTACAAGTTGGGTGCGTCTGATGCCATGTCGCTGCTGAACTCCGTTTCGCAGCCGCCCTCTGCCCTCATCACATCGCAGACCCAGTGGTCGGGCGTTTACGACTTCAAGGCAAAGACGCTGCGTCTGGCCATCTTAAGGGAATATGGGAAAATGTATGACTTCAAGGTAGAATAGGTCGTAGAGCATGAATATGATGAGCATCACAATGTTTAAACGCACCCTGCAGGGACGAGTCAGAAGTCTCCTTTGGGTCGTACCGATGTGGGTATTCGCAGCGCTTCTGGCCGTTGGATGCTCCGACGATGACGACCCAACGGAAGGTGACGGGAGCACGGCTGTTCCCCCCATAGCCTTGACCTATCACCACTTCATTGCTCCCGACGACGTCGAGATTCTGGATGCCGACACCACGCAGATCGCTGTGAGTAAAGCCTTGGCCGACAAGTTGGGTATCACCGAGTTCTCAGGCCGGCCTATGGCTATCTGGCAGAAGGTGAATTGCCTGCCCTACATACGGCGTGCTACGGCGGAGCGCTTGGAGGGCGACCGCTACATTCTGACCGTGGACAACAGTGCCTCGCTGGCCGACGTGTTGCCAGAAAATACGGAGCTTAACTTCGATACGCGCATTCACGTCAACCATGAGGCTGAGAATGTCTTGAGTAGTGCGGGCGGAGCCAATCTTGTGGAAGACATATCCGCCAGGTATATGGACGCTGACACCATTCATCCTGCCGTCGTGCTCTATACGGAGCCGGGCGGCGCGGGTGAAGACGTGCAGGTGGTGGAGGACAACTACCCGCCTGTAAACATGGATTTTGTTCAGCCCAACGGCAATGAAGGCTATGCCTATGCCACAGCTGAGGACTTGGAGCCGAAAAACCTGAATTGGACCATCATCAATAAGGAAGTGAAACTGGTGGCCAATCTCAAGTTAGATGCCAAGGCCGATGTGAGCTTAGGACTGACGGTCCCTGTCAAGGCCAAAGTCAATGCCAAACTGCAAATCAAGACGGGTTTCTCCTTCAAGAAGGGCATCACGTTGAAGAAATTCGATACAGGCGTCTATGGCGGCTTTGCTTTCAAGCCCGACCTCACCTTGAAGGTTGGCGGCACTTGTACGCTGCCCAAGGACAAGTTCACCAAGCGCTTGATCTCTTTCCCCGGCTATACCACCGTCTTCATGGTGGGCATAGTGCCCGTAAGCATCACGTTCAATCCCGGCGTGATTTTCAAGGTCGATGGTACGCTCACGGGCAGCATCGGCGCAGGTTGCTCCTATCGGTTTGAGAATGATTTCAGTGCCGGCGTGCTCTATGAAGGCTCATGGAAGGCTTATGGCAACTATGAGCAGAAGGAGAACAAGTTCTCCATGGACATCATCAAGGGCAACGTGAACCTGAATACCGGTCTTGGCTTCTATGTGTCATGCGACGCCTTGATATATGGCTTTGCTGGTCCAGAACTCGCTGTGGGGCCGCGCTTGGGACTGACAGCCGATGCCACTGTGACGGTGCCCGTGTCAGGCGACCCGACTTTCAACTTTAACGCCAACCTGAAATGTGGCGTACAGTCGCTCGTAGGAGCCAAACTGAAGATATTGAAGTGGACGCTGGCAGACTGGAATACCACTTTTGCCATATCGCCCCAATGGACCATCTGGCAATATTCAACGAAGTAATCCAAGCCGAGTATAAAGAAAATGGAGGCTGTGTCGTAAATATCCGTTTACGGCGCAGCCTCTTTCGTTCGTTCACATTTTGGATCGGGATGGGGAGAGGAGCACCCCGCGGATCCGCTGAGTGTGCGGTAGGGTAGTTCGCATGGCATACTTGCCAGCCCTGCCACAGTCCGTGTTTCGTTCAGATTGCCGTATCGACGAGGCTGAAAACAAAGACTGCGCCCAATTTTCAAGGCACGCCAAGGCTTTGCCAAGGGCTTCTGTGAAACGCATATAGGGGTTCGGAAACACGAGATTATTTTCAAGAAAAACCTCCGTGCCTGAAAAAATTTTTTCCAACGCTTGAAAAATTTTTTCCAACGCTTGAAAAAAGTTTTTCAAGGCATGAAAAAAATTTTTCAAGGCAAGGCGATTATTTTGAAAATATTGCAGGGCCGCTGGTGTGCCTTGGCCAATCCCGAAAGCCTCATACAAAAGCCCCACGAACGCGAGCGGGCCGCCCCTCCGTCTTGCTTGTCACCCCCTCTAAATAAGAAGAGAGGCATTCCATTCGTGGCATGGAGTACCTCTCCTTAAAGGGTGGTGCGGCGGTGGTGCCCGCCTCAACGGCTTTTCACCCAAAGCTCGTAGTGCTGGCGGTTCTGGCGTACGAGCACCTGCAGAATGAGGCCGCCTATGAAGAAAAGCATGGCCATGAGCATGATGAAGCAGGCTACAATGAGGGTGGGGAAGCGGGGCACGAGACCCGTGTGCAGGTAGTCGATGAAGACGGGAACGACCAGCACCCCTGCGAGCAGGGCCAGGCACAGTGCCACGACCGAGAAGAAGGCCAGCGGGCGGTAGTCGCAGAAAAGGCGCACGATGGTGCAGATAACCTTGAAGCCGTCGGTCATCGTGCTGAGTTTCGACACGCTACCCTGCGGCCGGTCGCGGTAGTCGATTGGCATTTCGCTGATGCGGAAGTTGTTTTCAAGGGCATGAATGGTCATTTCCGTTTCCACCTCGAAGCCCTGCGAGAGTAGGGGCATGTTCTTCACAAAGCGGCGGCTCATGGCGCGGTAGCCCGTCATGATGTCGTGTATGTGGCTATGGAAAAGGCGGTTGATGAGCCAGCGCACCAGGCGGTTGCCCGCGCCGTGCAGGGGGCGCTTGTTCTCGGTGAAGTAGGAGGTGGAGAGGCGGTCGCCAATCACCATGTCGCAGGGTTGCGGCGCCAGCACCTCGGCGCAGAGCGCGGGGGCGTGGCAGGCCGGGTAGGTGTTGTCGCCGTCGACGAGCAGGTAGCAGTCGGCTTCCACATCGCGCATCATGCTGCGCACCACGTAGCCCTTGCCCTTGCGCGGCTCGGTGCGTACGGTGGCGCCGGCGGCGCGGGCCACGGCGGCGGTGGCATCGGTGGAGCAGTTGTCGTAGACGTAGATGGCGGCCTCGGGCAGGGCCTGACGGAAGTCGGCCACCACCTGGGCTATGGTAGCCTCTTCGTTGTGGCAGGGTATGAGAACGGCGATGCGGGGAGTACTTGTCATGGCAACTTGGGTTAGGGGTCGTGTGATGGGGCTATATAAAAAGGAAGGGAGAAGACGCAACTATTTGCCGTGAGGCAGCAGATGGCGCAGGGCCATGAAGAACCGGAACACGGCGAAGTGGCCAAAGGGGTAGAACCAGGGCTTCCACTTGAACGACCACGGTATGCGGTTGCCGTCGATGAGGGGCAGTGTGCGGCGCATGATGCCCAGCGCCTCCTGCTGCTCGGCTGGCGTGAAGCGGGCGCGGTGGCGGCAGTAGTAGTTGTAGCAGCCTATAAATACACTCCAGCGGTGCACCTCGAGGCGGTTGAGCACGCGGTCGGGGTGCTGCAGGTGGCCTTGTGCGGCCTCGCGCATCAGAGCCTCCTTGAGCGCCACGCCTGCTGACAGGTGCAGGAAATGCCTGACTGACACGTGGTGCGTGGCCGAGTGCTCGTGCTGGCGGTAGTAGTAAATGCCGTCTGTCAGGATGACGTGGCGCGAATGCAGGCAGTGCAGGCGCGCGGTGTTGTCGTCGCTGTAGAGGCGGCACGTGGTGTCGTAGGGCCAGCGCTTGTGCACCTCGGCGCGCACCAACATGTAGCCGTGAATGTGCCAGTCTACCATTTCAAGCAAAGCCTCCTCGCCCGTGAAGCGTTGTTGCGTGGTGCGCAGGGGAAAGGGCGTGTCGGTGTGGCTGTCGTCGTGGTGCAGCATGAGGCTGAACAGCGCGCTGTCGGCCTCGGGGTCGGCTTGCAGGGCGTTCCATGCCTTTTGCAGGGCGTCGGGGGCCAGGTAGTCGTCGGCATCGACCATGGTGATAAAAGCCCCTTCGGCATGCGCCAGTCCTTCGTTGCGCGCCACGGCCTGTCCCTGGTTGGTGGCGAGGCGCAGCACACTGATGCGCGGGTCGCGGGCGGCGTAGTCGGCCAGTATGCGTGGCGTGTCGTCGGTCGAGGCATCGTCGATGCAGATAATCTGTATGTCGCCGAGTGTCTGCCCGCACAGCGAGTCGAGGCACACGGGCAGGAAGCGTGCCCCGTTGTAGACAGCGACAAGGATGGAGACTTTAATCATAGGACTTAAGGTTTAGCGTGACGGTGAAAGCGGGCGGCTATCTTTTGCCAAATACCTGTGCGCCGTTGCAGGTAGTGGATGGCCAGGCCTGCCGAGCACGCACACACCAGCACCGAGGGTAGCCACAGCGGCACGGGCAGGTGGAGCAGACCGACGCGGTGTGCCAGCGTGCCTGCCACAAGCAACACAAGCAGTGCGCCCTGCGCTACGAAGTAGAAGGGTTGTTGCAGCCGCAGGGTGTAGCCGTAGCGGTGGTGGTAGAAGAGGTGGATGAAAAGGAAGTCGAGCAGGCCCGAGGCGGCGATGGCCATACCCGCGCCGAGCAGTCCGCCCCGCACAAAGGCAAGGGGCACGGCGACCATCATGAAGAGGTCGTAGACAAACTCCGACAGCAGGTAGATGCGTGCATCGCCCTTGGCTAATGGCAGGTAGGCGGCGGGTAATGTGTGTGCCTTGAAGAACATGTAGAGGAGGGCGGCCACCGACATGGGTACGGCGGCAGCGTAGGCCGAACTGTAGAGCAGGGGCACGAGCAGTGGCATGCAGGTGACGAAGCAGGCCAGCACGGGGGTGATGAGCATGGCGCACACCTCTATCTGGCGATTGATGAGGTGGCTGGCCTCGTGCATTTCATCCTGACAAGCCGACAATCGCGGGAAGAAGTCGGCCTCAATGGCGCTGAATATCATGGAGGCATAGGTGACGGTCATGATGTAGCCGCAGCGATAGAGGCCCACCTCGTGCGTGCCGCCCCAGGCGTTGAGCAGACTGCTGATGACGTAGTCGGTACCCGCGCCGAGAATGCCCGCGGCTATGAAGCCGAGGCCGAGCTTCACCATGGGCATGCCCTCGTGCCACCAGCCTGTGCCGAAACGCGGGCGCCGCAGGGGGAGGACGCGATGCGAATAGCGGAGCGTGGCAAGGTAGATGACGAGCTGGCTGAGGAGTAGCGAGGGTACTACGCCGCGCATACCGAGGGTAGCGTAGCAGGCTATGCACACCACGAGTGTGCCCACCGTGCCCGCCAGACTCGAAAGTGCGACCATGCGCAGTCGCTTCATGCCCTTGAGCAGAGCCAGTTCGCCGCCGTGCAGAGCCAGTAGTACGACGTAGGGAGCCAGCAGACAGATGTGCGGCACATAGCGGGTAGACGAGAAGGTGAAGAGGCTGATGGGCACGGCAGCGAGCAGGCAGAGGGCGCCACCGCAGAGCGCCGTGAAGAGCACCCATTGCCGCAGGGTATGCGCAAAAGTCTGGCAGTCGGCCTGCGAACCGTGTGCCTGCAGGTGTGAAACCGAACGCACGGCGCTGAAAGGCAGACCCAGATTGGTGGCCTGGTGCATGAGGCTGCCTATGTTAGTGAAGATGTTGATGAGTCCCGTACCCGCAGGGCCCAGCAGCAATGCCACGGCCTTGCTGCGAATCACGTTGATGAGCATGTTGAGTACTTGCAACATGCCGAAGAGGCTGGTGTATTTCAGAATATGGCGGTACGACCCTCCGCCCGTGGGGGCAGTGGTGCGCGGGGTGCTGTCGTTTCCTGAAAGGTGAGCCATATATATATATTAAAGGAGTGGAAGCGCGCTATATATAATAAAGGAGAAGTGCTGTTACAGATAATAAAGGAGTGCTACCGCTATTTCACCTTTGTCTTGAGCATGCCGGGCTGTATGCCGCGCAGCGTGCTGAGTATGCGTGCATTCTCGTGCGGCAGACCGATGTGTATGCAGAGCAGTTGCGGCAACTCCGTGTGATATGAGAGTTGACGGGCATCTACGCCAGCCGCTAACAGCAGGTGATAGACGGTTCGGGCGTGGGGCAAGCGCATGAGTATGAAATCGGCCGATGAGGGGTGCACATACTGCCCCAAAGGCAACTGTTGCAGGGCTGCGGCCACGCGGTTGCGCTCGTCCACCGTCTGGTTGACGCGTTTGCGCATTTCTGGGCTGCGCCGCAGCAACTGCTTGTAGTGCTCGGCCAGCAGGGGGCTCACGTCGCCCGTGGCCGAGGCGTGGCGCAGGCAGGTAAGCAGTCCGCTGCGTGCTATGCCCACGGCGAGGCGTGCATCGGCTGCTGCCCAAGCGTGCGACATGGAGCGCATTACCAGCAGGTTGCCATACTCCTCGCAAAGGTGGGCCACGCTGCCATCGGGGGTGTAGTCAATGTACGACTCATCCACCACTACCAGTCCGTCGAAGAGGTCGAGCACCTTGCTCACGGCCTCGGCGGCCAGCAGGTTGCCCGTCGGGAAGTTGGGGTTGCAGAGCACTACCAGACTGGTGTCGGCCGCGATGGCGTCGAGCAGCGTGTCTATGTCGAGGGTAAAGCGTTCGGCGTTGAGGGCCACGCTGCGGCACGTCACACCGCGTCGCGCTGCCACCTTGGCATACATGGAACGGGTGGGGCTGAGTTGCAGCAGCGCACCCTTGCCAGGTTCGCAAGTGAGGCTTACCGCTGTGTCGAACAGCGAGGTGGTGCCCATGGCCAGCCATTGGCCTACGTGACCCTTGAGGGGCTGTGGCTTTTCGCCCAGTGTGCGGGTCAGAAAGTGTTCCATGTGTTTTGTCAGCATAAGGCTCTTTAGTTAAGGCGTAAGTGGAAGAGGAGGAACTAAAAGGAGGGTCGCGCTCCCTATTTACCGATGCCAGGAGCACAGCGCGTGCTATGCTCCTGGCATGACGGAGATAAAAGGGTGGGGGAACTGCTACGGGTGAAGCCTCACGAGGGCCGGCATCCTGCATGCATCCCGCTTTTATTGCGTCTGGAAACGCTTGCTGGCACGCACCAGGTGGCGGCTGATGCTGATGAGTTCCTGCGTTTCCTGCAAGGTCGACAGATAGAGCAGGGCAATCTTGATGTTGCTGTCCTCCTGCTGTATGCGGTCCTGCAACTTGTGGCGCAGTTGCGAAATGCGGCTCTTGATGGCGTTGCCTTCCACGAGCAGTTCGTCTACGCCCTCGAAGTTGCCCGAGGTGATGAAGCCGTCGGCGGCCGTCAAGAAACGGTCCACGTCATTGCATACGGGTATAAACTCGTCCACGTAGTCAGGCGGCATCGGGTTGAAGTTGTTGTCCACGTGCTCGATGCAGGGCTCCAACATGCGCTTCAAGCCGTAAATTATCTGTGTGGCACTGTTGCAGCCCAAGTGGAACCAGGTGTTCTTCTCCACAGCCAGCAGGTAGTCTATCTTGCGCATGCCCACGATTTCCTTGCGGCGATACCGTTTCCACACGCTCTTCTCCTCTTCGATGGCTAAGGCGGCCTGGCGCAGCGAACGTATGTTCTCGTGCATCAAGCCCTGCGAAATGTCGCGGAAGGTGGTGCGTGCAAAGTTCAGAATGTCGCTCTGCGTGCGGCGTACGTGCTGCAGTAACAGTTCCCACGTCTCTGCCTTGTCATGCGAGCGCACCAACTGGCGGAAGAGGGTGTCGACCTGTTCGGTTTCAGCCTTTTTCTTAAACTTGCGGTTGTTGTTGATGATGACGGCGGCTACGGTGCAAACCACGAGCACCATGGCAATGAAACCGCCGAAGTGGTTGATACTGGCAATGAGTGCGGCCACGATGAGCGCTGCGCCGGCGGTAATGAACCATCCACCGATAACGGAGATAACACCCGTAATGCGGTAAACGGCAGACTCACGGCCCCAAGCACGGTCGGCCAACGACGAACCCATGGCTACCATAAAAGCCACGTAGGTGGTGGAAAGGGGAAGCTGGAAGGTTGTACCGATGACAATGAGCAGGCCTGCCAGCACAAGGTTGACGCTTGCACGCACCTGGTCGAAGGCAGCACCCTCAGTCAGTTCGGTGCCGTCGGTTTCGAAGCGGCTGTTCACCCATTCCTTCACGGAGCGCGGCACGAACTTTGTCACTGTCGAAGTGGTGTTGAGCACGGTGCGCACGGTGCGGCGGGCAATGCGTGACGAACTAAACACTTCCTCGCCCTCGTCCTGGCGCGACAGGTTGACAGTGGTTTCCACCACCTTGTGCGCTTTCTTCGAGGTGCAGATGGCCACGGTCATGATGACGCCCGCGCCAATGAGGAACCACTGCTTGCCTGGCAACTGGCTTTCGCCGGCCAGTACGCTCACGATGTAGTTGTCGGGCGAGACGCCTGCACCATGAGCGTTGTAGTCTAAGTAGCTCTCAAGGCCGGCCAGCGGCGTACCGATGAAGTTCACCAAGTCGTTGCCCGCAAAGGCCATGGCCAGCGAGAACGTGCCGAAGAGCACGATGATGCGGAAAATGTTGACGCGCAGTAGATGCAGTATTTCCATCAGCACCGTGAACACCGCAAGGCAAGTGCACAGGATGGCCGTGCTGTGGCTGCTTATCCACTCGGGTGTCCAACCTATCGAGCTCAGCAGCGTGGAGTGGCTCAAGCCCTTGGTCAGCAGAAAGTAGAAGATGCTGGTGATGGAGAGGCCGCCGAAGATGGCAATGCTGTAGCGCAGGTGCTTCTTGAATTGGAAGGTGAACACGATGCGCGTAATCCACATCACCACCATACCTACCACAAAGGCTATGGCCACTGACAGGAAGATGCTGATGATAACGCTCAACGCCTTGTCGGTGTTGATGAGGTCGGCATACGACTGGCCCGAACTGATAATCTTGCTCAGTGCCAGAGCCGTGCTACCGCCCAGTAGACCGAAGACCATCGACACGGTGGTAGAAGTGGGCATGCCCAGCGTGTTGAAAATGTCGAGCAGGATGACATCCGTGGCTGCTACTGCCAGGAAGATGCACATCACGTCGTCGAGCGTGTAGTAGTTAGGGTTTAGAATGCCGTGGCGGGCAATGTCCATCATGCCGCTCGAGGTGCTGGCACCCACAAATATGCCGACGGCGGCCACAAGCAGGATGGTCCTGAATTTTGCTACCTTGGCACCTACGGCAGGGCTGAGGAAATTCACGGCATCGTTTGCCACACCCACGGAGAGGTCGAAGGTAGCCAAGATAATAAGGAATAGTAAAATTCCAAGATAGAAAAAATCCATAAATTGGGTTTTAATTACGATTGCGCAGGCAAAGGTAAAAGTTTACCTGCAAAGATGCAAGGTTTATTAAGGATTAAACACACAACCCTTTACGGAAAGATAAAGCCTTCCGCTTCCATCATTTGGGGCGCGGGGGAGGCAGATGGCAGCGCTGGCTCTTTACGTTGCGCGCCAATTTCTCTCTTTTCAGATGTAATGCAAGCGTCACGGCGTTGCAACATAACTGTAACACCGTGCTTCTACTTTTGCACCCGGAAACTGACAGGTTTCGATGGTCTTCAAGGAGGCTGCTGCCTGACAGAACTGTTTCGAAGAGATTTACTCCTTTGGCAGCCCTTTCGCAGTCAGCATGTAATCATGCTTGCACGGCACTTTCCCGTTACGGCATGCCGCATCGTGGGTTGCCATGCCGGCATAATAACGTTGCCATGCCGGCGTGGCAACGTTGTTATGCCGGCATGGCAACCCACTGTCCCCGTAATCGCAGGGAAAACGCACGAAATATTTATTGGGTTCAGCCTTCCGTTTTTCCGAAATGCGAGATGAACAGATGAATGATTTTTTCGAGGAATTTCGGGTTC
>SFEP01000081.1 GCA_004557185.1 Bacteroidales bacterium | reverse complement strand
ACCTGCAACTACCTGCAACTACCTGCAACTACCTGCAACTACCTGCAACTACCTGCAACTACCTGCAACTACCTGCAACTACCTGCAACTACCTGCAACGAAGTGTAGCTACATGCCACTACATGCCACTAACTGAAACTGCAGCAACAACTGCATGCAGCCACTACGGCTTCTACAACAACTGCTGCTGCGGCAACAACTACGGCCACTAACACACCGCTCATAGCGTATAAACCGTTGCTGGGCGGGGCGAATGCTGCGGCTTCACGGTGTGGGGAGGGGTGGGGGTTAGATTTGTTCGAATAGGGCGCGGAGTTTGCTGAAGTTGCGGCGGCTCATCTGAATGTCGATTTTGTCGAAGGGAGGACACAGGCGGCAGCGCTGTGTGGAGTTTTCGACGGAGGATAGGTAGGTGGTGTTGATGATGCTTTTGCTGCTGACCCGCACGAGCGAGGGGTGGAGGGCCAGCAAGTCGTCGGCGGTGCTGCCTTTGCGCAGCATATATTCCTGCCCGTTGGCCAGCAGGAGTTGCCACGAACGTTGGTCGGCCATGTAGGAGAGCATCACAATTTGCTCCATGGTGAGGAAAAGCAGTTCGGTGATGGTTTGCACAGCCACCTTGCGCACGGAGGTGGGGTGAACGAGGGGGTGATGCCTTATGTCGTAGTCATCGCTGTTGAAGATGCGTTCGATGATGGTGTTCAGTTCGCTGGGCTTGTAGGGCTTGAGCAGATAGTCGAAGGCCGAGAGGCGGATGGCTTGCAGCATGTAGTCGGCATAGCCTGTGTAGAACACGACCTTGAAGTTGAACGTGAGCCGTGCGCGTACCGACTCAAGGAATTCGAGCCCCGTGCAACCTGGCACCTGCACATCAAGAAAAAGCACGTCGGGATGCAGTTGGAGCAGAGGCAGGGTGCACTCGTCGTAGTTGTTGAAGCAGTAGATCTGTGTGATTTGCGGGAATTTGCGGAGGTCGCGTGCCAACACCTCGCGTGCTCCCGCTTCGTCGTCTACGATGAAGACGGTTAAACATTCATTCTCTCTCATGGTGGTCTGTGTTAATATGTACGTGGTGCAAATTTACAACGTAAACTCGGTATGGGAAAGGGTGCTTTGTTGGAGAAATGTACAGGTGGTTGTAACTGCGGTATGGATGGTAGATATTTGCGGATAGGTGGTCACATTTTTTTTGTCCGTGCCCCCATTATTTAGGTGCTGTGAGCCCCGATGGGTGGCGTTGGGCGCATTTGGGGCAAAGGCCGCTCAGCACAAAGTTGGCGGCGTGCAGGGTGAAGCCTTGGGGCAGCTGCACGTCGGGCACGGGCAGACCGTGCAGGCAGAAGGTGCGGCCGCAGCGTTCGCAGTGAAAGTGTGTGTGGTAGTCGTGCAGGCTTTGGGCTTCGGGTTCGCCGCAGTGGCAGTCGGGGCGGCACCAAGCGTATTTGGTCATGCCCGTACCGTCGCTGATGCCGTGTATGAGGTGGTGCAGCAGCAGGAGGTTCAGGGTGCGGAAGATGCTCGACTTGTCCACTGTGCCCAACCGTGCTTCGAGGTCGGTGAGCGACAGGGCGCATTCGGCCGTGGCCAGTGCCTTGGCCACCAGCAGCCTTACGGCGGTGGGGCGTATGCCGCGTTGTGCGAGCGCAGCCTCAGTTTGTGTGGTCAGGTCGTCTGCTTTCATTTCCGTAATGGTGGGTTCTATTCATTCGGTTCGTCAGATTTCCGATTTGTCTCTGCACGCAGTGAGCACAACGTAGTCTCCCAATTATACTATATGCGGGGGCATAATTAGTTTCCCACGCTATGTGCTAACCAGTTCGTGGGTGGGGGGAAATTTATAACTTTCGGGCAAGCGCAGCGTGATGCAAGTGCCGTGTTGTGGCGGCGGGAGCGTCTGCAAAGAGCATGAGGCAGGAGCCGTGTTACGCTGGTTGAGCATCTCCAGGGTGGTTTGCAGCAGGCGCAGTCCGGTGCCCGTGTCACGGTGCGACGTGGGTCGCGGCTTGGTAGTGTAGCCCACACCGTTGTCAGTTACGCGCAGCAGCAGCGTGCCGTGCTCGTCCAGTTTCACCTCTATGCTTATTTCGTCGTTGTCAGAGGGCGAGGGGAAGGCGTGCTTCAACGCGTTTTCTACGGGTATCTGGAGCGACATGGCCGGCACCAAACGTTCGCATTTCTCCACCTCATGGTCCATGTGCCACACCACGCGCGGCCTGTTGTGGTGCGTCAGGTGGTGCAGTTCCACGTAGCGTCGCACGAGTGCCATTTCGTCGGCCACCCTGACGGCCACTTGCCCTGAGGCCAGCAGGTTTCCCCTGATGACATCGATGAGCAGTTCGAGCGGAGCCACCATTTCGGGGTAACGCTGCAGCATGGGCAGTGCTGTGCCCAGCACGTTGAAGATGTAGTGGGGCGACACTCGGTTGCGTACCACCTCCATGCGCAGTGCTGTAGTTTGCTCGCGTTGCTGTGCCAGCCTGCGGTGTTGTTTGCGTCGGTAGAGGTGGAAAATGAGTGTGCCTATCAGCGCCATGCCCACCAGGCAGAGTGCCATCAGCGCCAGGTGCAGCGAGAGTCGCGTTTCGCGTTGCTTGTAGTCAGCCAGCGCGGTGCGTTGTTTCAGCAGGGTAGCATCGTGGCGGTATTGTGCGCTGAGTTCGGCAATGCGGTTGGTCATGCGTTCGTTGCGCAGGGTGTCGGCGTAGCGTGTGGCCAGCATGTGGAAGTGCAGTGCCATGCGCCAGTCGCCCCTGTCGGCGGCATACTTGTGCAGGCGTTCGTAGTGCAGCATGAGGTAGCGTGGCGTGATGCCTGCTTCGGGACAGATGGTGTCCTGCCGCAAACGGTCGAGGCGTATGGGTTTGCCCTCTGCCAATGCCAGGTCGGTGTGGAGCGATTGCAGGTAGAAGACCCCGCCCGCAGTCACGATGCTGTAGGTTTCGGCGCGGCGCGTCATCACCTGCAGCAGTGAGTCGGCTAGTCGCAGTTCGCGGCGTGCGTTGGCCAGGTCGTTCGCCATCAAGTGCACCTCGCACAGGTTGGTGTGGCAGGCCAGCATGCCGTTGTCATATTGCAAGGCCTCGGCCAGTGGCAGAGCCTGCCTGAAGGCTTGTGCTGCCGCGTGCAGTTTGTGCTCAAAGTAGTAGCAGTTGCCCAGCCTCAGGTAGTAGTCAAAGCGTGTGGCGTCGTCGGCCTGAGGCAGTTCCTTTTGGGCCAGTCTGAAGTAGTGGTGAGCCCGCACATAGTTTTCAATCTGCATATACACCGTGCCCAGCCCAATGAAGGTGGCGATGTCGTATTGCTGCACGTGCAGCGAGTCGGCCAGCAGTTTCAGGCGGTTGAAAGAGGCAATGCTGCCCGCCATGTCGCCGGTAAACGACTGTGCGTCGGCCAGGTTCAGGTACGCCGAGAGCATATACCCCCGTTTCGGCACCCTCTCGAAGTGGCGTACGGCAGCCTCAAAGTAGTGCAGCGACTTGGGTGCGTTGGCAGCGCGGTTATACATCACGCCGCAGTGGTTCATCAGCAATCCCATCAAGGCATGGTCGTTGGGCTGCCGCTTCACGTACTGCCTCACCTTGTCATATTCCCGTTCAGCCCCCATGCTGTCGCCCTGCAAGTTGTGCGTGGTGGCTCTGAACACCTGTATGCGGTGCCACGTTCCGCTGTCGGCCGTGTGTTGCTGCCATGCGGCGTAGAGCGAGTCGCAGTGCCGCGGCTGGCTGTTGATGATGGGCAGTGTTTCCTCCAGCCGCGTCATGATGTGGTCGCTGTCTGTTCGGTGGCGGTGGCATGCCACGAGTAGCCCCGCTGCCAGTAGCAGCAGGAGGGTAAAGTGTCGCATCATGTTTTTTCTGAGTTCTCCAAGTGTCTGTTCTTGTGGCTATGGGGTGGGGTGATGGTGCGTCATCATGGCCAATATGCTTCGTTGCTATCGGCATTCAGGCTTGGTCATGTATTTAGTACACTCCCTGCGCCCTCAGCCTCAGTGCCTTGCATCTTAGCCATTCTGGCACACCCTCGTTCATTCTCTTTCTTCGTTTAGGCCAGGGGGTTCCAGCCCTGGGCTTTCAGGTCAAATTCGTTGCCGTCGCGTGTGATGAGTTTGCGTCCCAGTTCGGCACGAGTCATGTAGCCAATGATGTGCACGTCGTCCAGTTGGGCCACCGCCTCGTGTTGCGCCAGTGGCACGGTAAAGAGCAGTTCGTAGTCCTCTCCTCCGTTCAGCGCTGCTGTGTAGACGTTCAGGTTACACTCCTCGGCAGCCACGGCCGTCTGGTAGTCAATGGGTATTTTCTCCTCGTAAATTCTGCATCCCACGCCCGACATTTCACACAGGTGCATGGCCTCCGACGATAGACCGTCGCTCACGTCAATCATTGCCGTGGGCCGTATGCCAGCCTCCCTGATCCTTTCCACCACGTCGCGTCGTGCTTCGGGTTTCAGTATGCGTTCTATCAGGTATTCGCGTCCCTGAAAGTCGGGCTGCACCATGGTTTCGGGCTGCCCTTTTTGTTCCATAAACACCTTTTTCTCGCGTTCCATCATTTGCAGTCCCATGTAGGCTGCTCCCAGGTTACCGCTCACGCACAGCAGGTCCGTGTCGTGCGCTCCGCTGCGTGTGGCCACGTCGGCGGCGTCGGCCTCGCCTATGCAGGTAATGCTGATAGCCAGTCCTGTGAGCGAGGTGGTGGTGTCGCCGCCCACAATGTCCACGCCGTGTCGTTCGCATGCCAGGCGCATGCCGGCGTAGAGTTCCTCCATGTGCTCCACCGTGAAGCGGCGGTCCACAGCCAGGCTCACCAGCAGTTGGCGCGGCGTGCCGTTCATGGCATACACGTCGCTCAGGTTCACCATGACCGCCTTGTATCCCAAGTGCTTCAGCGGGGTGTACACCAGGTCGAAGTGCACGCCCTGCATCAGCATGTCGGTGGTCAGCAGCACGCGGCGCGTGTCAGCGGGGTCGGTGCTGTATTGCATCACGGCGCAGTCGTCGCCCACGCCGCACAGGGTCGAGGCGTTGTGGGGCTTCATGTCGTGGGTCAGGTGTTTGATGAGGCCAAACTCACCAAGGGTCGAAATGTCCGTCATGTTTTTTGGGGTGCTATATATATAATAATGGGTATAGGGGCAGATGCTGTGCGAGCGTTTGTCGCAGGGTGTAAAGTGAAACGGTAGAGGCATGTGCAAGCGCATAACCACAACGGCGCGCCTTCCGCGGGGTGCAGTTGGCGCGCCATCAGTGTGAGGATGCGTGAGGGCGTGCAGGCTCAGAAGTAGAAGCCAAAGCCTACGCGCAGGCCCACCGTGCTCTTGTCGGAGAAGTCGTCGAGCGACATCTTATAGTAAATAGCCGGCTCCACCGTGAGGTAGCGGTTCAGGAAAAAGGCGTAGCCCACTTCAAGGGGAATCTGCACATCGTTCCAGTTGGGCGAGTGGTGCACATATTCAGCACCTGCGCCCAGAAACACACCACACTGGTCAAAGTAGTAGCGCATGCCGGCACCAACGCTCAGCTTGTCGTTGTGCTTCTCGTGGTTATAGGCCAGCACGGCACGCGCCATCAGGCAGTCGCCAACAAAGTAGCCCGCAGTGCCTTCCAGGCCGAAGCGCAGCTTCTCGCTCGAGTTATACGATATGCCAAGGCCCGTCATCGACACGTTGGCATACTTCTTACCTCCCTCAAACTGTGCAAACGTGCCCAGCGTGGTGCACACCATCAGCAGGAGCAGGAAAAATTTCTTCATAATCAATAGTTTTGGGTTTGTAAATGGGGGCGTTCTGACATTGAACAGGGCAAAAGTAGCAAAAAAACTAACATATCACCTCTCGCCCTGCGCCTAAATGCGTGTGTCAGGGGCAAATGCACCGTTTGCCACCCTCATTTGTACGCCGCCAGGCCCGTACCCCCTCGCGTTCCGCCGATGTAGCACCACCCATCCTCCCACTCCCTTATGCCCGTGCAAGGACCATCTGCAGATGCCAATCGGGCACCCTTCCGCCCGTTTTATGCAGCACCGTCCTATACGCATCTCGTGCTTTTTGCTTAAATTTGCCGCGCCAAACGGCGTTTCCATTCACCACCTAAGGGGGAAACGCCGCACCCATTAGCACATTCACACACATTATGTTTGAGAACCTGAGCGAAAGACTCGAAAGGTCTTTCAAAATACTGAAAGGTGAAGGCCGCATCACCGAAATCAACGTGGCCGAAACCCTCAAAGACGTGCGCCGCGCCCTGCTCGACGCCGACGTCAACTATAAAGTAGCCAAGCAGTTCACCGACACCGTCAAGCAGAAGGCCCTGGGCCAGAACGTGCTCACAAGCGTGAAGCCCGGCCAACTCATGGTGAAAATCGTGCACGACGAACTGGCCGCACTCATGGGCGGCACAGCCCACGAGTTGCGCCTCAGCGGCCGGCCCTCCATCATTCTTATGGCCGGTCTCAACGGTGCCGGTAAAACCACCCTCTCGGGCAAACTCGCCCTGCTGCTCAAGAGCAAAAAGAGCCGCAAACCGCTCCTCGTGGCCTGCGACGTCTACCGTCCTGCCGCCGTGGAGCAACTCCGTGTGCTGGCTGAGCAAATCAACGTGCCCATCTACATGGACCTCGAGGAGAAGGACCCCGTGCGCATTGCACGGGCCGGTGTGCAGGAGGCCAAGGCCAAAGGCTACGACACCGTGATTGTCGACACCGCAGGCCGCCTGGCTGTCAACGAGGAACTCATGCAGGAAATCGCCGCCATCAAGCAGGCCATTGAGCCCGACGACACCCTCTTCGTGGTCGACGCCATGACGGGTCAGGACGCTGTGAACACCGCCAAAGAGTTCAACAACCGCCTCGACTACGACGGCGTGGTGCTCACCAAGCTCGACGGTGACACCCGCGGCGGTGCCGCCCTCTCCATACGCACCGTGGTCGACAAGCCCATCATGTTTGTCGGTACGGGCGAAAAGATGGAAGCCCTCGACGTATTCCACCCCGAGCGCATGGCCGACCGCATACTCGGCATGGGCGACATCGTCAGCCTTGTGGAGCGCGCCCAGGAGCAGTTCAACGAGAAAGAAGCACGCCGCCTCCAGCAGCGCATACAGAAGAACCAGTTCGACTTCAACGACTTCCTCGCACAGATACAGCAAATCAAGAAGATGGGCAACCTCAAGGACCTCGCCTCCATGATACCCGGCGTGGGCAAAGCCCTCAAGGACGTTGAAATCGACGACAACGCCTTCAAGGGCATCGAGGCCATCATCCTCAGCATGACGCCCAAGGAGCGCCAGCATCCCGAAATTCTCAACACCAGCCGCAAAAACCGCATCGCCCGCGGCTCGGGCACCTCGCTGCAGGAGGTTAACCGCCTTGTCAAGCAGTTTGAGCAGACCCGCAAAATGATGAAGATGGTCACGGGTACGAAAATGGGCAGCATGATGCGTAACATGCCCCGCATACCCGGCATGCCAAAGTTCTGACCACAGCAAGCGCGGCGCGCAACCTGCTTCCCTCAGCAGGCTACGCGCCGCGCACTGTTTCTCACCCTCAGCCCTCAGGCAGGCCAGAGCACCCCTTTAAGATACCTTTTTTACCCCATACTCACCACACCTAACCACACAACCAACACATGACAACATTGATTGACGGAAAGGCAACGGCAGCTGCCATCAAGCAGGAAATTGCCGACGAAGTGCAGCAGCGCGTGGCCCAGGGCCTGCGTCGGCCACACCTGGCCGCAGTGCTCGTGGGGCACGACGGCGGCAGCGAAACCTACGTGCGCAACAAGGTGCTGGCCTGCGAGGCCTGCGGCTTTGAGTCGTCGCTACTGCGCTTCGAGGACGACATCACCGAGCAGCAACTACTCGACTGCGTACACAGCCTCAACAACGACCCCTCCGTCGACGGCTTCATCGTGCAACTTCCCCTGCCGCGCCACATCGACGAGCAGAAAATCATCGAAGCCATCGACTACCGCAAGGACGTCGACGGTTTCCACCCCATCAACGTAGGCCGCATGGCCATCGGCCTGCCCTGCTTCATCTCCGCCACGCCCAAGGGCATCATCGAGCTCCTGCGACGCTACCACATAGCCACCTCGGGCAAGAAGTGCGTGGTGCTCGGCCGATCCAACATCGTGGGGAAACCCATGGCCCAACTCATGATGCAGAAGCAGTATGGCGACGCCACCGTCACCGTGTGCCACAGCCACAGCGCCACCCTGGCCGACGAATGCCGTGCCGCCGACATCCTCATAGCCGCTATTGGCCGTCCAGGTTTCGTCACCGCCGACATGGTGAAACCCGGTGCCGTAGTCATCGACGTAGGCACCACGCGCGTGCCCGATGCCAGCCGTCCTAAAGGCTACCGTCTGAGCGGCGACGTCGACTTCGATGCCGTCGCCCCGCTCTGCAGCGCCATCACCCCCGTGCCCGGCGGTGTAGGCCCCATGACCATCGCCATGCTCATGACCAATACGCTCGAGGCTGCCCGACGCCGCGATGCCCTTCAGAACTGAGGCCATCGCAGTAACACATGCCGTGAAAAAAACGGGATGCCGTGGGAAAAAGTTACCCAGCCGTGGAAGAAACTTACCCAGCCGTGGAAGCTTTCTTCCACGGCATCTGTTTGACTTTTCCTGATTTTACTAGACACTTTTTGCTTGCATTATCTGAAACAGTAGACAGCCTGTTGAGGGCTATACTGATTCAATAGACATGTCAGCC
>SFEP01000080.1 GCA_004557185.1 Bacteroidales bacterium | reverse complement strand
TGGGAGACCGCTGCTTCTATGGTTGCAGCAGTTTGACCTCCATCACCATTCCCAACTCCGTCACGAGTTTGGGAGATTTCTGCTTTGCTGATTGCAGCAATTTGACCTCCATCACCATTCCCAACTCCGTCACGAGTTTGGGAGAATGGTGCTTCTATTGTTGCAGCAATTTGACCGCCATCACCATTCCCAACTCCGTCAAGATTTTGGGCTATGCCTGCTTCTCTGGTTGCAGCAGTTTGACCGCCATCACCATTCCCAACTCCGTCACGAGTTTGGGAGATGAATGCTTCGCAGATTGCAGCAGTTTGACCGCCATCACCATTCCCAACTCCGTCACGAGTTTGGGAGAATGGTGCTTCGCTCATTGCAGCAGTTTGACCGCCATCACCATTCCCAACTCCGTCACGAGTTTAGGAGAATGGTGCTTCGCTGATTGCAGCAGTTTGACCGCCATCACCATTCCCAACTCCGTCACGTGGTTGGGAGAAGGTTGCTTCTTTGGTTGCAGCAGTTTGACCGCCATCACCATTCCCAACTCCGTCACGTGGTTGGGAGAAAACTGCTTCTGTGGTTGCAGCAGTTTGACCGCCATCACCATTCCCAACTCCGTCACGAGTTTGGGAGCATGGTGCTTCTCGGGTTGCAGCAGTTTGACCGCCATTACCATTGGCAACTCCGTCACGAGTTTGGGACATTACTGCTTCTCGGGTTGCAGCAGTTTGACCGCCATCTATATGCTCCCCTCCACACCTCCCAGATCAGGAAATTGGAGATATGATGACACTCCGTTAGAAACAATCTATGTGGTGGACGAAGATGCCAAGACTGCCTATCAAGCTCACAATCCTTGGAGCGCATATGAGATTGTGGTTATGCCCACCGACATAGAAGAAGTGGGGACAGACAAGACTGCACCCACCATTGTCGGCTACTACGGCCTGAATGGCAAACTAATCAACGGAAAACAACGCGGCGCGGTCATCGTGCGCTACTCCGATGGCACTACGCGCAAGGTGCTGAAGTGACCGCACGAAAGGACAGTCCGTCACATAGACGTAACCATCCGAAACAAGCCGGCTTGACATGGCCGTAAAAACAGGCCGCCGTGGGAAAAACTTACCCCGCCGTGGAAGAAAGTGTCCACGGCGGGGTAAGTTTTTCCCACGGCATCTATGTAGTGGTGCGTCGCTGCTACGACTTGCGGGGAGCGCGCTTGGGATGCAGGGTGACGAGGGGAACGAGCATTTCTTCGAGACTGATGCCTCCGTGCTGGAAGGTGTCGCGGTAGTACTGCACGTAGTGGTTGTAGTTGTTGGGGTAGGCAAAGAAGCGCTGGCCCGTGGCAAAGATGTAGGTGGTGGAGAGGTTGGGCTGCGGCAGTTGCATGAGGGCGGGGCGGCGGGCCTCCACCACCTCCTTGGCGTTGTAGGAGAGGTTTTTGCCCAATTTGTAACGCAGGTTGGTGTTCACGTTTCGGTCGCCCACCACCTTGGTCGGTGTGTCGACGCGTATGCTGCCGTGGTCGGTGGTGATGACGACGTCGCAGTCCATGGTAGCGAGGCGCGTGAAGAGGTCCTTGATGCCCGAGTGCCTGAACCACGAGAGGGTGATGCTGCGGTAGGCACTCTCGTTGCCGGCCAACTCGCGCACCATTTGCGACTCGGTGCGGGCGTGACTGAGAATGTCGATGAAGTTGATGACGAGCACGTTGAGCGCACAAGCCTCCATCTGCTTCATCTGTTGCAGAATTTTTTCGGTGGCTGCGGCATCGTTTACCTTGTGATAGGTGAAGGCCTCCTTGCGGCGGTAGCGCTCCATTTGGCGCTCAATGAGTGCCTGCTCGTTGAGGTTTTTTCCCTCTTCCTCTTCTTCGTCGACCCACAGTTCGGGATACATTTCCTTGATTTGCAAGGGCATGAGTCCGGCGAAGATGGCGTTGCGGGCATACTGTGTGGCGGTGGGCAGGATGCTGAAGTAGAGGTCTTCGTCGACGTCGAAGTCGTCGGCGAGTTCCTGCGAGAGGGCGCGCCACTGGTCGAAGCGGAAATTGTCGAGCACGAGCAGAAAGACCTTGCGCCCTGCGCTGAGCATGGGGAAGATGCGTTTGCGAAACACGTCGTGGCTCATGATCGGACGGGTGTCGGGGCTGGTGAGCCATGCTTCGTAGTTTTTTCGCACGAAGCGTGCGTAGTGTGCGTTGGCCTCCTCCTTTTGCATACGCAGCATGTCGTTCATGGTGCTGTCGGTGGCCGAGAGTTCGAGTTCCCAGTACACGAGCCTTTTGTAGAGTTCCTTCCACTCCTCGGGTGTGAGGGAGTCGCTTATTTGCATGCCGATGCGTGTGAAGTCCTGGCGGTAGCCGGTTTGCGTGACTTCTTGCACAATTTCGCGCTGGTGAATGTTCTTTTTGAGTGTGAGCAGAATTTGGTTGGGATTGACGGGCTTGATGAGGTAGTCGGCAATTTTAGAGCCGATGGCTTGGTCCATAATGTCCTCTTCCTCGTTTTTGGTGACCATGACCACGGGCACCAGCGGCAAGAGTTCCTTGAGGCGCATGAGGGTTTCGATCCCTGAGAGGCCGGGCATGTTTTCGTCGAGGAGAATGAGGTCGAAACTCTCCTCTCGGCACATGTCGAGCGCATCGGGCCCGTTGGAGGCTGTGGCCACGTCGTATCCTTTCTTCTGCAAAAAAAGGATATGTGCCTTGAGCATATCAATTTCGTCGTCAACCCAGAGGAGTCGTCCGTTCATGTGATAATAAGGTTTAGGTTGGATAGGTGCAAGGTTGGGTGAGCGCCCTTAGCGCACACGGAGGGGCACGCCGGCTCGCACGGCCGAGGCGGTGATGAGGTCGCTGGTCATCTGTGCGGGATAGAGGAGCATGATGTTGCGCGAGGAGAGGCAGCGCTCTATCTGCACAGGCATGCGCTCCATGTAGTGGTGGTAGGAAATGGTGCCGCGGCGGGCGCAGAGGAAGAGCATCATGTGGTCCTGACGCGAGCGGTGAGCCAGGGGCATGAAGTCGGTCCACGAGCAATACTCCACACACTCGGGCGGCGTGAGGTGCGAACGGCTTACGAGCAACTGGCTCAAAGCGGCGAGCGTGGCAGGATGGCCGTAGAGGGTGAGCGAACAGCTGACCTGCTGCACCAGGGCCGCCACGCGGTGGAGGCTGTGCTCGATGCCGGGCTCATACTCGGCCTTCGAGGGGACGAGCACGTGCAGGTGCCGCACGGTGTTGAGGGGGATGGTGCTGCGGAAAATGATGATTTGGCGGTCGACGGAGGCGAGGAGGTCGTCGCCCAGTTTGCCGAAGAATGACTCGGAGAGTTTCTCCTTCTGGTGCATGCCGATGACGAGGTCGGCGGCCCCGATTTCCTTGAGGGTGTGCGCAATGCCGCTCACCACATTCACGGCCCAGCGGCTGTGCGTCTGCATGTTGACGTTGGCCTCGGCGGCCATCTTCACGGCCCGCTGCAGTTGTTCCTGCCCTTGCTGAAAGGCGGAGGGGGTCACGTCGAGCACCACGTGCAGGGCGGTGATGGAGTCGTCGGTGTGCTGCGAGCGGAGCATGAGGGCGAGCGACACGAGGGGCCGCACGGTGTGGGGGTTGCTCAGCGCCACGAGTATGCGCGGCGAGAAGTGGCGGTCGGCCTCGGGGGCTGCCACGCGCTTTTGCAGCACGAGGTGGCGCGCCGTGCGCTCGGTGACGAGCGAGCTCACCACGCACGACACGAGGATGAGGAGCATGGCGCCGTTGAGCACGTCCTCGTCGAGCAGGTGGGTACCGTCGGGCAAGAGTATGCTGTGGCCCACCAGCGCCACGGCCAGGGTGGCGGCGGCACGCGAGCCGCTCAGGCCGAAGAGGAAGTTGCGCTCGAGGCGCGACATTTTATACACCAACTGTGTGCCCCACGCGGCGAGCCATTTGCTGCAAAGCCCCACTACCACCATGACGGCGGCCACGAGCACGGCACCCGTGTGGCTGACGAGCGCGCCGAGGTTGATGATCATGCCCACACCGATGAGGAAGTAGGGAATGAAAAGGGCGTTGCCCACAAACTCGATGTGGCTCATGAGGGGCGAGGCGGGGGGTATGAGCCTGTTGAGCACGATGCCCACAAGGAAGGCGCCGAGTATGCCCTCCATGCCCACGAGCTCCATGAGGCCGGCGCCGAGGAACACGAGCGAGAGCACGAAGACGTATTGCACCACGCTGTCGTCGTAGCGGCGGAAGAAACGGCGGCCTACGCGTGGAAACACGTAGATGATGACGGCGCCGAGCAGCACCACCTTGACCACCAGCCACACCCAGTAGAGGCCGGTGACGTGCTCCTTGAACATGCCGCCCACCACGGCCAGCACGAGCAGTGTGAGGGTGTCGGCCACAATGGTGCCGCCCACCGCAATGCTCACACTCGACACGCGGGAGAGGCCGTAGCGCAGCACAATGGGATAGGCTATGAGCGTGTGGCTGGCATACATGGCCGCCACCAGCACCGAGGCGGCTATGCTGTAGCTCAGCAGCTGCGTGTTGGCCCAGTAGCCGATGGCCATCGGTATGGCGAAGCTCAGCAAGCCGAACACCAGGGCGCGCCACCTGATGCGCTGCACGTCGTTGAGGTTCATCTCGAGGCTCGCCAGGAACATGATGTAGTAAATGCCCACCTTACCGAAGAGCTCGAAACTGCTGTCGCGATCCAACACATGAAAGCCGTGCGGACCTATCAGTATGCCCGCGAATATCATGCCTACAATCGAGGGGATGTGTAGGCGTTCGAGCAGCATCGGCGCAAAGAGGATGATGCTGAGCATGGTGAAGAATATCCAGGTGGGATCGGTGATAAGCACGGAATGCGTGTTAGATAGAGGTGGAGCGACGCAGGTTTCGGGGCATGGGCACGCCGCATCGTGATGGCTGCAAAATTACAAAAAAGCGGCAACCAAGGGCAAGCCTTACGCGCCAAAGGGGCAAAAGGGTGGCATATAGGCTCGTTTTCAATGTATGATTAGGAAAAATAGTTGTACTTTTGCGGCATCAGCCACCCTGCCCTGCGCACTGGCAGGCACACTTGCCCCCTGAGCGGCAGGAGGGCTGGCATCACACGTCGAACCATGGTTCTGCCCACATTCCACGCAAGAGCGTGACGGGCAGGCATTTTCAGCAAACTGACACACAATGAACATTGCGATTGTAGGCGCCAGCGGCGCCGTAGGCCAAGAGTTTCTGCGCGTTCTCGAAGGACGCGATTTTCCCATCGACAACCTCCTGCTGTTCGGCTCAAGCCGCAGCGCAGGCACCCAATACACCTTCCGCGGCAAGGAGTACACCGTGAAACTGCTGCAGCACAACGACGACTTTAAGGACGTCGACATTGCCTTCACCTCGGCTGGCGCAGGCACGGCCAAGGAGTTTGCCGCCGACATTACAAAGTATGGCGCCGTGATGATTGACAACTCCAGCGCCTTCCGCATGGACGACGACGTGCCCCTCGTGGTGCCCGAATGCAACGCCGCGGACGCCCTCAACCGCCCTCGCGGCATCATTGCCAACCCCAACTGCACCACCATCATGATGGTTGTGGCGCTGCAGGCCATTGAGCAGCTCAGCCACATCAAGCGGGTGCACGTGGCCTCCTACCAGGCTGCCAGCGGCGCTGGCCAGGCTGCTATGGACGAACTGCTCGAACAGTATCGACAGGCACTCGCCGGCGAGGAGGTGAAGGTGCAGAAGTTTGCCTACCAGCTGGCCTTCAACGTCATCCCACAGATTGACGTATTCCAGGACAACGGCTACACGAAGGAGGAGATGAAGATGTATCACGAAACGAAGAAAATCATGCACTCCGACGTGCTGACTTCAGCCACCTGTGTGCGTGTGCCCTCGCTCCGCAGCCACTCCGAGGCCATTTGGGTGGAAACGGAACAGCCCGTTGAACCTGCCGACGTGCGCCAGGCCGTGGCTCAGGGCAACGGACTTGTGCTGATGGACAACCCCGCAAAACTGGAATATCCCATGCCCCTCTTCCTGGCAGGCTGCGACCCCGTCTACGTAGGCCGCATTCGCAAGGACCTGGCCAACCCCAACGGCATCGTGCTCTGGCTCGTGAGCGACCAGATACGCAAAGGCGCGGCCCTCAACGCCGTGCAGATAGCCGAATACCTCATCAAGCAGGGACTCAAATAATATATGCTCCCCTCGGCGCCGCGCGGGATGCGGCGCCGAGGCAGGCTCTTTTCACCACGATGTCATGAAAGTCATCCTCCTATCGGGCGGTTCGGGCAAACGCCTTTGGCCGCTCTCCAACGACACCCGTTCCAAGCAATTCCTGCGCTTGCTGGCCTCGCCCAGCGGCGAACAGGAGTCGATGGTGCAACGCGTGGTGCGCCAGATTGTGGAATCGCAGATTACGGACTCCATCACGCTGGCCACAAGCAACACGCAGCACGACATCATCACCAACCAGCTGGGCGCCAGCATCGACCTCGTCACTGAGCCCGAGCGCCACGACACCTTCCCCGCCATTGCCCTGGCCGTGAACTTCCTGCTCAACGAGCGGCAATGCGACCCGCAGGAGGTTATCGTGGTCATGCCCTGCGACGTCTACACCGAAGCGGGCTACTTCAAGGCCGCCGCACGCATGGCCGAGGCCGCCGCACGCGACGAGGCCGACATCGTGCTCATGGGCATACGGCCCACATCGGGCACCACCGAGTTTGGCTACATCGTGCCGGGACAGCCCCAAAAGGGCCAACTGGCCACGCCCGTGCAGCAGTTCGTGGAGAAACCCTCACGCGACCGCGCCGCAGCCCTGCTCAAGGAGGGCGCCTGGTGGAACGCCGGCGTGTTCGCCTTCAAAGCCGCCTATCTGCAGAACATCGTCGACCACTACGTGCCCTCAGCCTCGTTCGCCCAGCTCCGCGCCCAGTACGGCCGTCTGCCACGCATCAGCTTCGACTACGAAGTGGTGGAACAGGCCGCCCGCCTGGCCTTCGTCAGCTACAGCGGACAGTGGAAGGACATAGGCACCTGGGATGCCCTGGCCGAGGAACTGCCCACCAGCACCATTGGCCGCGTGACGCTGGCCGGCGAGGTGGACAACACGCACGCCATCAACGAACTCGACCTGCCACTGCTCTGTGTGGGCACTCGCGACCTCGTGGTGGCAGCCAGCCCCGACGGTCTGCTCGTGGCGGCCAAGGATGCCGGAGAAATGATTAAGGACTACGTGGAACGCATGCCGGCCCGCCCCATGTATGAGGAGCGACGCTGGGGCGAATACAAAGTGCTTAACTCCGTTACCTTCCCCGACGGACACCAAATCCTCACCAAGGAACTGCGCATTGCCGCCGGCAAGGGCATCAGTTACCAGAAGCATCTGCACCGCGACGAGGTGTGGACCTTCGTGGACGGCGAGGGACTGCTCGTGATTGACGACAAGGTGACACGCGTGGGCCGCGGCACCGTGGTGAACATTGTGAAGGGCCAGATGCACGCCGTCAAGGCGCTCACACCGCTCACCTTCATCGAGGTGCAGAGCGGCGACATGCTTGTGGAGGAGGACATTCTGCGCTTCCCCTGGGACTGGGACGCCGCCGAAGCCGCACTCTGAGCCATCCACGCCCCTCACTCTACCCCATCCTAATTCCCCACCGGCCTCACGCCTTCAGCAGCGCAGGCCCATTTCCTTCAAGCCACTAAAACTCACTACTTTGGGACTTATCGAATTTAACAAACTGCCCATCAACACGCTGGTGGGCGCCGACTGGAAAACCTTCAAAGGCATCACCGCCGGCCGTCAGGTGGACGGTCCGTGGAAGGGCAAATACCGCCTCACCAAGGCCGTGTGCCGCCTGCTCTCCACACTCGCACCCATACAGAACAGCCGCTACCGCAAACGCTTGGCCGACGTACCCCTGCAGCACGACCCCGTCTTCATACTCGGACACTGGCGCTCAGGCACCACCTTCGTGCACAACGTGCTCTCGTGCGACAAGCATTTCGGCTACTGCACCACTTATCAGACGGTGTTCCCGCACCTTATGATGTTCGGCCAGCCCTTTTTCAAGAAAAACATGAGCTGGCTCATGCCCGACCACAGGCCCACTGACAACATGGAACTGGCCGTCGACCTGCCGCAGGAGGAGGAGTTCGCACTCTCGAACATGTGCCCCTACACGTACTACAACTTCTGGTTCTTCCCCAAATACCTGCAGGAGTACTGCGACAAATACCTGCTCTTCAACGACATCACCCCCGCCGAACTGCAGGAGTGGGAAGAGCAGTTCCGCAAACTCATCAAAATCTCACTGTGGAACACGGGCGGCACGCAGTTCCTCTCCAAGAACCCGCCCCACACGGGCCGCGTCAAGGAACTCGTCAAAATGTTCCCCAACGCCAAGTTCATCTACCTCATGCGCAACCCCTACACGGTGTTCGAGAGCACACGCTCCTTCTTCACCAACACCATACAGCCCCTCAAACTGGAGCACATGAGCGACGAGGAAATGGAGAAGCACATCCTCACCGTCTACAAGAAGTTGCACGACCAATACCAGCACGACAAGGCGCTCATCCCCGAAGGCAACCTCATCGAGGTGAAGTTCGAGGACTTCGAGGCCGACGCCCTGGGCATGACGAAAAAGATTTACGACACCCTGCACATTCCCGGTTGGGACGAGGCCCGCACCGCCATCGAGCAATACGTGGGTTCGAAAAAGGGATATAAAAAGAA
>SFEP01000012.1 GCA_004557185.1 Bacteroidales bacterium | reverse complement strand
AAGTTACTAATAATCAATGAGATAAACAAATTTATCACATTGAAAATCAATGAAAATAACAAAGAAAATGATGATTAAATTTCGTGCGTTTTCCCTGGGCATTCCGTAACAGAAGAGTGCCTTTCTGAAACGGTTTCTCGCCTCTTGAAAACGGCCTTATATCTTTTTTTTTAAAGCAGTTGCCTCCGCATCCCCATTTTCCCCTTGATTTGTCAATATTTTTTACTCCGAAAAACGGAGGTGCGTTTTCCGAGGCCACAGTAGCAGGGATGCTGGCACTCCGCAGTTATAGCATGAAGCGGAACGGACCAACCTTGTGGTGGGTCGGTCCGTTCCGCTTCATGGGGTCGTAAGTATGCCCGCTGCACTGCAAGGCGGGGCGTCACTCCACTTCGAGCACAAGGCCTTTCAGGTACTCGCCCTCGGGGTGGTAGATGTTGATGGGATGGTCGGCGGGCTGGTGCAGCTGGTGCAGAATGCGCACGTGCCTGCCGCTCTGCGCGGCGGCGGTGAACACGGCCAGGCGGAACTGGTCCTTGTTGACGGCCTGCGAGCAACTGAAGGTGAAGAGGATGCCGCCGGGACGTATTTTGCGAAAAGCCTGCGCATTGAGGCGGGTGTAGCCCTTGAGGGCATGGCGCAGGGCGTCCTTGTGCTTGGCAAAGGCCGGGGGGTCGAGCACGATGAGGTCGTAGTGGTCACCCGCCTGGTCGAGGAACTTGAAGGCGTCCTCGGCAAAGGCCTCGTGGCGCGCGTCGCCGGGGAAGTTGAGTTCGGCATTGGCTCGCGTGAGGTCGATGGCCTTGGCCGAGGAGTCGACGCTGTGCACCACCTCAGCACCGCCGCGCAGGGCGTAGACGCTGAAGCCGCCCGTGTAGCAGAACATGTTGAGCACACGGCGGCCGCGGGCATAGTGCTCGAGCAGCGAGCGGTTTTCGCGCTGGTCAACGAAGAAGCCCGTTTTTTGCCCACGCAGCCAGTCGATGTGGAACTTGAGGCCGTTCTCCACAGCCACGTTGCCCTCGGCCTGGCCTATAAGGAAGCCGTTCTCCTGCTGCAGCTGGGCCTTGAAGGGGAGGGTGGTTTCTGACTTGTAGTAGACGCTGTCGACCTGGCCCTGCGAGGCTGCCACGAGGGCGCGGGCTATGTCGTGCCGCTGGCAGTGCATGCCTACGGAGTGGGCCTGCATCACGGCGGTGCGGCCATACACGTCGACCACCAGGCCAGGCAGGCGGTCGCCCTCGCCGTGCACCAGACGGTATATGTTGTTGTCGGCGCGGCCAGAGAGATGCAGCGCCTCACGCAGGCGGTAAGCCTCCGACAGACGGGCGTGCCAGAAGGCGTCGTCGACGGCCGTGCCCTCGCCGAAGGTGAGCATGCGCACGGCAATGGAGCCTATCTGATAGTGGCCAATGCCCATTTCGCGGCCCTCGCTGTCGCGCACCAGCACGAGGTCGCCCTCTTGCAGCGGACCGTCGGCACGGAGTATGGCGCCTGAGAATATCCACGGGTGAAAACGTTTGAGGCTTTCCTCTTTGCCTCTTCGCAGAATGATGTTGTTCAAGGTGTATGCTTTATTGATGTAGGTGATATCATGATGGTATTGCGCCCCTCACTGACGGCGGCATTTACCCCACAAGCTGATAGTCGCGGCTCTGCTGCAGGGCAAGCATTTCGCGGTAGAGCAGGATGCAGGCGGCGGCATCGGTGGCGGCGTAGAGGCGCTGGGCCTCGGTCAGGGCGTCGGCCTCCCAGTTGCTGAGCTGTGCGCCCTTGGAGATGCGCATGTGGAAGAAGTTGGCAAAGAGTTTTTGCAGACTCTTGTCCTCCAGCCCCATGTGCTCGGCTACGTCTTGCAGCTCAATGAGACCCGCGGGCTGGAGGTCGGGCATGCGCTGGCGGAGCTGGTGCACGTCGTCGTGCAGCGAGAGGCCCACCTTGGGCACGGCCTCGTCGGCCAGCAAACTGGCCAAGGCGGGGGGCAGACCCATGTGGTGCAGGCGGAAGAGGAAGCAGAGGTCGTCGGTGGCCACCTGCAGCAGGGCCACGGGGCGCATGGCACCGCGACGGAACACGGGGCGCGTTTCGGTGTCGATGCCGAGCAGCTGACTGCGCCTCAGCACCTCGACAGCGCGTGCGGCCTCGTCGGGGCTCGACACCGTCACGATTTTACCCCCAAAAGTGTAGCGGGGGAGGTCGGCGATGAAACTTTTTTCGGTTTTGATGAAGAGTTGTCGCATGAAGGGGTGTATGGTTCGCACCGCGCCCAAGTGTGGATGGCCTCGCGGCAGGGGTGGCGGCGGTGCGACCTATCTATATAAAGGAGTGGTTTCGGGGGGAGAAAAAGGGGCGGCAGCGGCTCGGCCTCAGAGCGCGGCGGCCACGTCGTGCAGGGCGCGCAGGGCATTGAGGAGCTTTTGCCCCCACTGCAGCGTGAACTCCTCCTTCATTTCGTAGAGAGCGGCCTGCATGGCATCCTCGTAGCCCTGGCGGAAGGCCTCTACGAGTTCGCGCAATTGCTGGTAGACGTCGGCTAGGCACTCGCTCACGGTGCAGAGCACGGGCTGCTCGGAGTATTTGAAATCTTCCACGAAGACGTCGAGGAAGTCGTCGTTGGCGCCCAGCACCGAGGCCACGCTGCTGCGCACGTAGTCGTAGTCGTCCTCCGTGACGCAATGCTCAGTCCAGCCCTGCGGCTCGTCGACGGCGGGCAGCAGGAAGGCTTTGAGGTAGACCATAGGCAGCAGGGCGCGCATCACGCGGCACAACTCGGCGGGCTCCTTGCCGCGGCATTGCTCCAGGTATTTGCAGTATTCGGTGGCCACCGTCACGAGTTCGATGACGGGTTGGGCATAAAGGGGTTTGTCCATGGGGTTGGGTATTGTAGGGGGGGCAGCCGTTGAGGTGCATAGCCCGGCTGCGGACTCAGTGGCTGACGACGGGCAGCAGGCACGGCTCGCAGGCAGCCTCAAGGCACATAAAAGCCGGCCTGCGGCGGTTTTCGGTAATTTCCGTCGCAGGCCGGTGTGTGGTGGCAGGTCAGGCGAGTTTGTTGACCACCTCGTGTCCCATCTGCATCACATAGGTAAGTTCGAGGTTGGGGTCGAGCATGATGATGTCGGCATCCTTGCCGGCCTCAAGCGAGCCCTTACGGTCGTACACCTTCATAATCTTGGCGGGCGTTTCGCTGGCCATGCGGCAGGCGTCCTCCAAGGGTATGCCGGCCTGCTGCACGCAGGTGCGAATGAGGCGGTCCATGGTAGCAATGCTGCCGGCCAGTGCCGAGCGGTCAGCCAGTTTGCACACGCCGTCTTCAAGGATAACGCGGGGGTCGAATGCAGCGTCGCCATGGGTGGCAGCGCAGGCCAGCGAGTCGGTAACGAGGGCCGTGCGCTCTACGCCCTTAATCTGGTAAATCATGCGGAGCATTACGGGGGGCACGTGTATGCCGTCGGCAATCATCTCGACGGTCATGTTCTCCTCGGCAAAGATGCTCTCCACCGTACCCGTTTCCTTGAACTCACGGTTCTTGTAGACCACGGGCATGGCGTTGTAGAAGTGGGTGGCATGCGTCATGCCGGCCTCGTTGGCGGCGTGCACCTCGTCATACTTGGCGCGGGTGTGGCCGATGGAGGGCAACACGCCATGCTGGCAGCAGCACTTGATGAACTCAATGGAGCCGGGCAGCTCGGGAGCCTCGTCCCAGCGCTTCAGGCACTTCGACTTCTTGAGCAGGGGCTCATACTCCTCGGCTACGGGTGCCTTAATCCATTCGGGAATCTGGGCGCCGGCCTGCTTGGGGTTGAAGTACGGGCCTTCCAGGTGCAAGCCCAGGATGGGGCTGTCGGGCTCAGCCATGAGTTTGTCGCAGGTCTCCATGGCTTGCTCAATCATAGGCACGGTGCTCGACGAGAGCGTGGGGAAGATGGAGGTGGTGCCGTATTCCAGATGGGCCTGTACGGCTACGCGGAAAGCCTCTTCGGTGCCTTCCATAAAGTCGCGACCGCCACCGCCGTGCACGTGCATTTCGATGCCGCCGGGCACCACGTGGCAGCCTTTGGCATCGAGCACTTCTGCGCCTTCGATGGGCAGGTCGGTGTTGGCTACGGCCTTTATCTTGTTACCTTCGACGATGATGGAGCCGCCTTCGAGCCAGCCTTGCGGGGTGAGGATGCGGCCATTGATGATTTGCTTCAACATACGGTGAAATGTTTTTATGGATGATTAGATTTTCAGGGAAACAGGCTTGGCAGGTGCATCCAGACGGTGACTGTCTGAGAGAAAGAAAACGCACGTGCTTGCTCTTACACGGCAAAATTACACATTGTGCGGGAGTTAGGGCGTGCCAATGCTTGATATTTTCACACACAACGGGCATTTTTGTGCCATGTCTACGCAAAGTGCGGCGGGGGTGTGCACCCTGCGATGGATGCGCACCCCCGCCGCAACGAAAGGGCGGGAAGCAGAACGGTGCCTGCTGCGTATTTACTTGATAACCTTGCGGCCGCCCACAATGTAGATGCCGCGGGGCAGGCCTTCGAGGTTGGCCTTGGCGTGGGGAAGCAGACGGCCGGTGGCGTCGTACACGGTCACGGGGCGCTGCTCTGCGGGTGCGGCCTCGATGCTGCCAATGGCGGTAGGAGCATCTGCCTCAGTGTCGAAATGCAGACGGGCTGAGCCGAGCGACTGGCCGTCAGCCAGGGTGAAGTAGGCTCGCGTACCGTTGACGTAGGCCGAGCTGCCGCCGCGTACGATGCGCGACGTGCCCTCACCGTCGGTCACCACGCCATACATGCCGTCAACGGGGAAGTGGGGGGCGTAGTTGCCGCTGAAGGTCATGCCGTTGCTCGTCACGCTGCCAGCCTGAGGCGCTACCACCTCTACGTTCGTGAGCACCTTGCCTGCGTCCACAGCCTCCGGCATCCATATCAGATAGGGCACGTTGGCCTCCATGGCTTCGATGCGTTCAAAGGTCAAACCCTTTTCGGCATCGTACGAAACGAAGCGCTGGGCCACTGCGCCTTCGCACAGGCTGGCGGCGGTGGTGTTGAACGGCAGGCAGACGGTGTTCCAACCACGCGAGAATGCGCGGTCGATGGTGACAATGTCGTACTTCCTTGGGGTAATGCCCGAGATGTCCTCATTGTCTGAAATCGTCACGGCAACATCTTCCAAGGTGTATTTTACTTCAAACTTGGTCACGAAAATGCCGTTCGTTTTTACCTCGATGTAAGCCACGTCTTTGGGTTCGCCGTTCATAGTTACGATTTCAGAGCTCCAACGCCCTGGCTTCTTATCGCCAGACGTATGCCCGTTGTCATCATAAATACGAACAGTTGAACCATTCACCCCCTGCGATTTACAAGTAATCACCACCTGCGACACCTTCACTTTCTTCTTGCCAATCAAATTCTGTGGGCAAGTCCAAGTCAAAGGGTTCTTGCCTTGAGGTAAGGTGAAACGTTTACTTCCATACTCCATCTTCTTCTTCTCACCGTCCAGCGTGAACGTCACTTGAGTGTTCGGGTCGGTGTACACAAAGTTGCCGTCGATAATGGAGTTCAAGGCAGTTCCTGACAAAGAGATGGTTTCGGCATACGCCGTGAGCATACTGCAGCAAAGCAGCAAGCCAAATAATCTTTTAAGCATGAGCATGTTGTTTTTTAGGTTTGCGCTGCAAAGGTACGCATTTATTAGGATATGTTTCGTTTTATAAAGTCCTGTTTTTTCATTCACCCGTTTTTTTTCTGCTCTTTTTTTCGGCTGCAACAGGCTGTTGGCAGGCCTGCAAACGTTTGGCTCGCCCGCAAAAACTTCGTATTTTTGCCCGCGAAGTAACAAGCAAGGAGAATGGCGAGCAAGGCCGTTCTCCCTTTTTCATGACCTCGCGGCCACAGCCTGCCGCCCCTACTCTACCATCCATCATGCGTTTCACGCCCCTACTCCTCGCCCTGATACCCGCCCTCTTTGCACTGCCCACAAAGGCACAGACCACGTCCCCTGCCCACCCTGCCGCCCCCACCAGCTACGTCAATCCCTTTGCGGGAAGCGGCGGAGGCGGCGGCACCACGCCCGAGGCACGCACCCCCTTTGGCATGATGGGCTGCGGCCCCGACACGCGGCAATGGGGCACGCCAAGCGGCACACGCTACGACGCTGCCGACGCCGTGCTGCAAGGGCTCTCGCCCACTTGGGGCACACCCGGCACTCCCGAGGCACGGCAAGCAGCCTGCCTGCTCATGCCCGTAGTGGGCCGTCCCGACCTGCGCTACATGGGCGAACAGGAGCGTGAAGCCAACGTTGCGTTTGCCTCGCCCCTCGACGCTGCCAGTCAGGTGGCGATGCCGGGCTATTACGCCGTGAATGCCACGCGCTACGGTGTACGTGCCGAGATGACCGCCACGCACAGCACCGCACTGCTGCGTTTCACCTTCCCCGACACCACTGCCTACCGCGGCTTTGTGCTCGACGGCGACTACGGTCTGCGCGCCCCGGCCGAGGGCGATGTGAGCATTGTCTTTGTCAGCCGGCAGGAGGTGCTGCTCACCCGCCGCCTGCCCGCCACACGACGGGGCGATACGGCACAGGTGCGCTATGTGGTGGCCCGCTTCGAACGGCCCTACGATGCCTACAACGTGCGGCACGAACGGGTGACGCTGCCCGATGCCCGTGCCACGCGGTGCAAGGCTGAGTTTGGTTTTGAACTTCCCCCTCACACGCCGCTGCTGGTGCAGGTGGCGGTGTCGGCACTGAGCGCCGACCACGCGCGTTCACTGCTACACACGGAGCAGCCGTCGTGGAACTTTGACAGTGTGCGCCACGCGGCCCACGCCCAGTGGCAGGCCCAACTGGCACAGGTGGAAGCCAACACCGCCGACTCGGCGCAACGCACGTTGCTCTACACAGCCCTCTACCGCGTGGCCTGCACCACGCCAGCCACCTGCATGGCCGAGGCGCTGCTCACACCGCGCCCCCTGCGGCCCGAGGCTGACGCCACCGCCCACCTGCTGCACGAGGTGCACCGCCACCACATGAACGGCGAGGCTACCCGCACGCAGGACCTTTGCGACAGTCTGCTGCACGGGGCGCTGGTGCGACAAGGCGTCTACGGTTACCGCGCCAACGACGTTAGCGGCGACGTGTCGGCCTGGTATGCACAGAATGTGCTGGGGCTCTGCCCCGTGGTGCACGAGGGCCGCACGCTCTACAGCCTGGGCCGTCCCCTGCTCAACGTCTGCACGCTGGTGCTTCCCGGCGGCCGCCGCCTGACGGTGCACACCAAGAACAACAACTACCTGAACCGCCACGTGCGCGGCGCCTCCTTCAACGGCCACAAGCTCTGGCCGCTGCACCTCACACGCACCGAGGTTCTCAAAGGAGGCATGCTCGAGGTGCGCATGGAGAAATGACGCGCTGCGCACAACGCTTCATTTCTCCTAACACACCTCACACGAGGGCTTCCTGTTGTTGTAATCACAGTTCCCCCATTCTCATTTTCCACAGCCCCCCACCGTCACTGCGCCTTTGCTTCGCATTTCAGAAAAGCACGAAGCGGGTTGCCCTCGGCCGTGAACAACGTTGCACATGGCCGTGAACAACGTTGCACACGGCCATGTGCAACGTTGCACACGGCCGTGGACAACGCTTCAATCGGCATCTGTGAACGAACTGCTGGCTTGGCTTTACGGCCATGTGTGTTGTCAGCACGAGCGTAAGTTGTTGGATGACAAGCGTGTGGGTCAGCATTTTTCTCACCATAAACCTGTGTTTCCTTGTGGGCAAATTGGGTTTACGCCCCAAGAGGGAGGGAAACGGAAAGGCGGGGAATGAAAGAAAGCCGTTAGGCCGGAAACGCAGTACACAGGGGCTGCTTTTCCGGCCTAACGGCTTTCTTCTTGTTTGCTGTATGATGAATGAGGCTACTTGAAAAGGGGGAAATGCCCAGCGCAGGAGGAAGAAGATGCGCGGCGGACACGTTTCACGACGCCTGCTCCGGTGTCAGTTTGCGACGGCGTTCTCCGCCCAGCAGCATGCTCACGGCGGCGCAGACGGCCAGCAGGAAGGGATAGAAGAGCAGGGGAATGATGCTGACGGGGCTGATGGCTGCCAGGCCCGAGGCCATGAGCAGTTGGGCACCGTAGGGGATGATGCCCTGCACCACGCACGACCATATGTCGAGCAGACTGGCGGCGCGGCGGTTGCTCACACCGTAACGGCGGCTTATGTCGCGCGCTATGCTGCCCACGCTCAGAATGGCTACGGTGTTGTTGGCCGTGCAGCAGTTGGTAAAGGCCACGAGGGCCGACATGCACCATTCAGCCCCGCGGCGCGAATGCACACGGCGCGTCAGGCCGCGTACGAGGTAAGTGACGCCTCCGCCACGGCGCACCACGCTGAGCAGACCTCCGGCCATCATCGAAATGATGATAAGGTCGCCCATGCCCGTAACGCCCTGCGCCATGGCCTGCAGCCAGCCTGCCACGGAGTAGGAACCTTGCCCCACGCCAATGATGCCCGTAAGGAGCAAGCCGATGCAGAGCACGAGCGTGACGTCGACGCCCGACACAGCCAGTGCCAGCACCGCCACGTAGGGGAGAATGCGCAGGGGATACATCTCGGTGGGAGCTGCTGCTGCCAATCCTGCCTCCTGCTGCATGCCCAGCGCCATATATATAAGGAAGCAGACCACGGCCGCGGGCATGACGATGCGGAAGTTGGTGCGAAACTTATCGGCCATGCGGCAGTCCTGGGTGCGGGTGGCCGCTACGGTGGTGTCGGAAATGAAGGAAAGGTTGTCGCCAAAGAAAGAGCCGCCCACCACAGCACCCACCATGAGCGGGACGGAGGACGACGTGCGCGCTGCCATGTCGACGGCTACGGGAACGAGGGCTACAATGGTGCCCACCGACGTGCCCATGCACAGCGACACCACGCAGGCGGCCACAAACAGGCCGGCCAGCAACATGGAGCCGGGCAGCAGCCACATGGTGAAGTCGACCGTGGCACTCACAGCGCCCATCACCTTGGCCGACTGCGCAAAGGCTCCTGCCAGCACGAATATCCATACCATGAGCAGGAGGTCGGTGCTGCCTGCTCCTGCCGAATACACTTGCAGGCGCTCCTGCACGGCAAAACCGCGCAGGGTGAAGAGGGCTGCCACCGAGGTGATGAGGAAGACCATGGTCATGGGCACCTGGCTGAAGTTGCCCATGCTCAGGCCCAGCACGCCCATTAGGAGGGCCAGCAAGGCCAAGGGGAGCAGGGCCACCCATCCGCGCCGGCGCGGTTTGCGAACTTGGGGGTTTGATGCTGTCATGTGTTGCCGTGTGGGTGCTTGTTCGTCACACGTCAGCCTGCATGCCGGGGGCACAAAGTGAGGGCATGGAGGCAAGCGTGTGCATTTCTTGTTACTCTTGAGCGGGCTGTGCGGGTTGTTCTCCCTGTGCCTTGGCACCGCCGCGGCGATGCTTGCGTCCGCCACGGTGACGCCGTTTGGCGGGCTTTGGCTGGCCTTCCTGCTGCTCGGCTTTGGGCTGCGCAGGGGTCTCGGTTTTGGGCTGCTGCTTGCGACCGTCGCCCGATGGGCCCTTACCGCCGCGCTTGCGGTCGTGGCGGCCTCCGCGCCCACCCTTGCCGTCGCGGCGCGACTTGTCTGCGCTGCGGGCGTCGCCGCTGGGCGGTTGCACCCCCTCGGGCAGTTCGGCTCGCGGAATCTTGATGTCAAGCGTGCGCTCAATGTTCTGCAGGGCATAGCGGTCGCGCTCTCCAATCAGCGTGACGGCTGCTCCCGCACGGCCAGCACGGGCAGTGCGTCCAATGCGGTGCACATAGTCCTCGGCATCGTGCGGCGCATCGTAGTTGATGACCATGGTGATGTCGTCGATGTCGATGCCGCGCGCCACAATGTCGGTGGCCACGAGCAGGTCGACCTGACGGGCACGGAACAGCTGCATCACCTCGTCGCGCTCGGGCTGGCTGAGGTCGGAGTGCATGGCGCGGGCGTTGTAGCCCTTGCGGTGCAGCACGATGGCGAGTTCCTTGACCTTCTGCTTGGATGAGGCGAAGAGAATGACACGTTCGGGCGGACGCTGCTTGAAGAGGTGCTGCAGCACCAGCGTCTTGTCGGCCTCGCGACACAGATAAACGCTTTGGTTGATGTGTTCGGCAGGCTTCGACACGGCAATTTCTATCTCCACAGGGTCGCGCATCACGGTGCGGGCCAGTTCGGCAATGCGCGGGGGCATGGTGGCCGAGAACAGGATGGTCTGGCGCTCCTTAGGCATTTGCTTGACAATGGAGAGAATGTCTTCGGCAAAACCCATGTCGAGCATGCGGTCGGCCTCGTCGAGCACGAGGTGCGTGGTGCGACTGAGGTCGAGCGTGCCGAGCTGGATGTGCGTGATGAGTCGGCCGGGCGTGGCCAGCACGATGTCGGCACCGGCCTGCAGCGAACGGCGTTCCTGCTCGTAGCGCACGCCGTCGTTACCGCCATACACGGCCACAGCATTGATGTTCGTGTAGTAGGCAAAGCCCTGCAGGGCCTGATCTATTTGCCTTGCCAGTTCGCGTGTGGGAGCCAGCACCAGGCAGTTCACGGCATCGGCAGGATGAGGGTCGCGTGCCAGGAGCGTGAGCAAGGGGAGCAGGTAGGCCGCCGTCTTGCCCGTGCCCGTTTGTGCTACGCCCAGCACATCGTGCCCTTCGAGTATGGGAGGGATGCAGGCTGCCTGCACGGGCGTGCACCGCTCAAAGCGCATGTCGTAAAGGGCATCGAGCACATCGTCGGAGAGGTCGAGGTCTTCAAAATAGGTTTCGGGTGTCTTGGCTTCGTTGTCTGACATAATGAGTGTGAGTGTGTATCGTTGGGAGTGGGGAACGGGGCCGCTGCTACTGCGGTGTACGGCGATAGAGCACACCAGCAATGATGGCGAACAGGATGTTGGGTATCCACACAGAGAGCATGGGCGGCCAGCCCGCGTTGATGGCAAAAGTGGCCGAGATGGTCTGGAAAAGGATGTAGGCGAAACTCAGGGCAATGCCGGCGCCGATGCTGGCACCCATGCCGCCCTTGCGCTTTTCGCACGACAGTGTGACGCCGATGAGGGTCAGGATGAAGGCGGCAAAGGGGGCGGCAAAGCGTTTGTGATATTCCACCTCAAACGTGCTGATGCCTGCTGCGCCGCGCAGTTTCTGCCGGTCGATGAACTCGTTGAGTTGCGGCAGCGTCATTGTTTCCTGCTGGTTGCGCACAAAGAAGAAGTCCTTGGGCTCCATCATGATGATGGTGTCGAGTTTGGCTCCGCTTTCCAGTTTCTCGCGTTTTCCCTGCAACGTGCGAATGTGGTACTGCTGCAGCGTCCACGAGCAACGGCGCTCCGACAGGGTGTCGTAGGTAATGGTCTGCGCGGTGAGGTGCGACACGAGCTTTTTGTCCACAAACTTGTCGAGCGAAAAGCCGTAGCCCCGCTTCGTCACGTTATCGAAGTAGGTGATGTAGGCCACCACGCCAGTGTCCACCTGCATCTGCACGTTGTCGATGGAGGTGATGTCGGACTTCTTCTTGATGTAGCGGTTGTAGAAGTTGACGCGCTCTACGCTGGTTTGCGGTATGACGTAGGCTCCGAGCAGGAAACTGCTGAGGGCAATGATGGCGGCACTCACCATGTAGGGGCGCAGCAGGCGACGGAAACTCATGCCCGTGCTCTTCATCGCGATAATCTCGGAATTGTCGGCCAGTTTCGAGGTAAAGAAAATGACGGCGATGAAGACGAACAGCGGGCTGAAGAGGTTGGCAAAATAGGGAATGAAATTGACGTAGTAGTCGAAAATGATCTTCTGCATCGGGGCGTGGCTACGCGTGAGCTTGTCGATTTGCTCGTTGAAGTCGAAAATCACGGCAATCACCACGATGATGGTGATGAGGAAGATGTAGGTGCTGAGAAACTTGTAGATGATGTAGCGGTCGAGCCGTCCGAGCCACGGACGCGCATCACCCTTGCCACGGCCACGGAGTGCCTGCCATGCACGGCGCAGGGCCTGCATGGCGCGGCGTAAAAGGGGGAATGTCATTCGGGGTGTCATGTGTCGGTAGCGTTTGGATGATTGCAGTGACGACTCGCGGAGCGCGGGGCGGCGTGGCTCGCAGCCTCGTCAGAGTTTGCGGCTTACGCGCTGCAGCATGTCGCGTTTCCAGGCGGCAAAGGTGTCGTCGAGAATGTGGCGGCGCGCCTCACGCACCAGCCATAGGTAGAAAGCTAAGTTGTGAATGGAGGCTATCTGCATGGCCAGCAGTTCCTTGGCCTTGAAGAGATGGTGCAGATAGGCTTTCGTGTAGTGCAAATCGGCGAAGCAGTGGCCGTTGGGGTCAACGGGTTCAAAGCAGTCAGCCCACTTGGCGTTGCGCATGTTGACGACGCCCTCTGCGGTGAAGAGGCAGGCATTGCGGCCGTTGCGGGTGGGCATCACGCAGTCGAACATATCGACGCCTCGGTCGATGGCTTCGAGCAGGTTGGCGGGTGTGCCCACACCCATCAGGTAGCGTGGACGGTCGTGCGGCAGGATGTCGTTGACCACCTCTATCATTTCGTACATCACAGGGGCAGGTTCGCCCACGGCCAGACCGCCGATGGCGTAGCCCTCAGCACCGAAGTCGGCCATGAAGCGCGCACTCTCCTGCCTAAGGTCTTTGTACACACAGCCCTGCACAATGGGGAAGAGGGCCTGGCTGTAACCGTAGTGCGGCTCCGTTTCGTGAAATCGCTTCCAGCAGCGTTTCATCCAGCCGTGCGTCAGGTTCAAACTCTTGCGGGCGTAGTCGTAAGGCGCCGTGCCCGGCGGACATTCGTCGAAGGCCATCATGATGTCGGCGCCTATCACGCGTTCGATGTCCATCACCCGTTCGGGGGTGAAGAAATGCTTGGAGCCGTCGATGTGCGAGCGGAACTCGCAGCCCTCTTCGCTGAGTTTGCGTATGCCGGCAAGCGAGAACACCTGAAAGCCGCCGCTGTCGGTGAGCATGGGGCGGTCGAAACCGTTGAAGCGGTGCAGACCGCCGGCGCGCTGCAGGATGTCGAGCCCGGGACGCAGGTAAAGATGATAGGTGTTGCCGAGAATGATTTCGGCGTTGATGTCGTCCTTGAGTTCATGCAGGTGCACCCCCTTCACGCTGCCGACGGTGCCGACGGGCATGAAGATGGGCGTGTGTATGTCGCCGTGGTCGGTGTGTATGAGTCCGGCTCGTGCGGCACTGTCCTGGGCCGTATGTTGCAGGTCGTAGGTCATGTGTAAATGGGTTGTGTGAAAACGTCTCTCCTCAGCATCTGCTCATGATGCAAGCCGTGCCGGCTGCCTGTACGGGCTGCACGGGCAGAGCAGGTTCCTCAGGGATGTCGAGCGTCAGGGCGTCGTCCACCAGTTCGGGCAGCAGGGCGAAGTCGAACACCTCGTGCACATCGCTTACGAAGTGAAAGGTGAGGCCCTTGAGGTATTTTTCGGGAATATCCTGCACGTCCTTGCGGTTCTCTTCCGAAATAACGATGTCGGTGATGCCCGCACGCTTGGCCGCCAGAATCTTTTCTTTGATGCCGCCCACGGGGAGCACACGGCCTCGCAGGGTGATTTCGCCCGTCATGGCCACGTGGTCGCGCACCCGGCGCTGCGTCAGGGCCGAAGCCAGCGACGTGGCAATCGTGATGCCAGCCGACGGGCCATCCTTCGGCGTAGCACCTTCGGGCACATGCACATGGATGCCCCAATGGTCGAACACGCGGTAATCGATGCCGAGGTGCGAGGCATGTGCTTTGATGTACTCCAGTGCCAGAGCAGCGCTCTCCTTCATCACGTCGCCCAGGTTGCCCGTGAGCGTAAGTTTCGCGCTCTTGCTGCGGCTCAAACTGGTTTCGATGAAGAGTATTTCGCCTCCCACGGCGGTCCATGCCAGTCCTGTCACCACGCCGGCGTAGCGGTTGCCCTGATATTTGTCGCGGTTATACAGCGGTTTGCCGAGCAACGTGTCGAGCACGGAGGGCGACACAGGTTTTTCGAGCAGACTGGTGTCGCCGTTCTCGGCATTGGCCGTGAGGTATGACACCTTGCGATAGATTTTCTCGAGTTGCTTTTCGAGTTGGCGCACGCCGCTTTCGCGTGTGTAGTGCTCAATGACTTTCTCCACCGTTTCGGCGGGCACCCGCAGTTTGCGGCCTTGGGGAAAATGGTACTCCTTGCGCAATTTGGGCAGCAGGTGGCGGCGGGCAATTTCCTTTTTCTCCTCCGTCAGGTAGCCCTCCACTTCGATCACCTCCATGCGGTCGAGCAGCGGACGCGGTATGGGTTGCAGGCTGTTGGCCGTGGCGATGAAGAATACGTTCGAGAGGTCAAAGTCCACGTCGAGGTAGTTGTCGTGAAAGGCATTGTTCTGCTCAGGGTCGAGCACTTCGAGCAGGGCGCTGAGGGGGTCTCCGTTGTAGTTGTTCTCCGACACCTTGTCCACCTCGTCAAGCACAAAGAGGGGGTTGTTCGACTCTGCCTTGAGCATGCCTTTAATGATGCGGCCGGGCATAGCACCTACATACGTACGGCGGTGGCCACGCACCTCAGCCTCATCGTGTATGCCGCCCAGCGAAATGCGCACGTATTTGCGGCCGAGGGCTTCGGCAATGCTGCGCCCGAGCGATGTCTTGCCCACTCCCGGCGGACCGTAAAGGCAGAGTATGGGTGCCTTCTTGCTGTCGCGGTAGCGCAGGCTGGCCAGATATTCCAGTATGCGTTCCTTCACGCGCTCCATGCCGTAGTGGTCGCGGTTGAGCTGGGCCTCGGCATGCTTGATGTCGAGGTTGTCGTCGGTCGCATGGTTCCAGGGCAGGTCGAGCAGCGTTTCGAGATACGTGAGCTGCACGCCGTAGTCGGGCGACTGGGACGGCACGTGGCGCAGGCGCTGCATTTCACGCTCAAAGGCTTTCATCACCTTGGGCGGCAGTTGAGCCTCCACGGCCCTGGCACTGAGGTTTTCAATCTCCGTGTCCTCGCCTTCGCCCAGCTCGTCCTGCATTTTCCTGATTTGCTGCTGCATGAAGTAGTCACGCTGCTGCTGGTCCAGGTCTTCGCGGGTACGAGCCTCAATGTCGGCCTTGATTTGGGCATACTGGCACTCACGGTTCAGCAAGCGCAGCAGGTCGTAGGCGCGGGCCATCATTTCGTGTTTCTCGAAGAGGCCGTAACGCTCGTCGGGCGAAATGGGCAGGTTGGAGCAGAGGAAATTGATGAAGAAGACGGGATGCGAAATGTTGCGCACGGCCATAGCCGCCTTTTCGCCTCCCACCTGTTCGTTGTATTTGAGGTATTTGAGCACGCTGGTGCGGCAGGCGTCGGTCACGGTCAGAAATTCCGTATCGTCGGGCGCACAAAGTTGCTCTTCCAGCGGCTCCACTTCAGCGCGGAAGCCGCCCGACGTCTTGCGCAGCGATTTGAGTTGCAGCGGGCCGTAGCACTGTATGATGGCCGCCATGTGTCCCGAGGGCAAGTCGATGGTGCGCATGATGCGCGCCGCCACGCCTTGCGGATAGAGGTCGGCGGCGGCAGGCATCTCCACTTGCTCGTCGCGCTGCGAAAAGAGGGCAATGATGCTGTTCTTCTTCACCGCCTGCTTCACCACCCGCAAACTGTATTCGCGGCCTATCGTCACAGAGCCCACCACGCCGGGAAAGAGCATCATGTTGCGCAGGGCGAGTGCCGGCAGCACGGGGTCGAATGGCGTGTGCAGTATGTTGTTCATGTCGCCTTCGAAATCGGCAATCAGTGAAAAGGCATTTTCGAGTGCAGAGTCAGGCGGAGTAACACGAATTTTCATGTGGCAATCAAATAGTTTAATGACAATCAAACGGGGCTGTCTGCCGCTTCCGGCAGCGAAACCATAGTGTTTTTACAAGCACTGGCTTCAGGCCTTGCTGCCTGACGTTCGTCAAGCGGAAATCACAGGCTTTTCAGCCAAGACCCAGCGGCACCATGCTGCAAGGTGTAAAATCTGTGCAAAGTTAGTGTAATCAGCGCGATGCACAAAGATGCAGGGCTTTTTTCTGATGCAGGCGCCACAGCTCATGCAACTTTATGTTACATTTGCAAGGCAAAATGCACCATTGGGGCTGGCCGCCATAAGGAGTCGGGCAGACAAGGTGCTACACCTGTTTTGAGCATGTTTACCTTCCAACAATTCACGTTGCACGACGAGCACTGTGCCATGAAAGTGGGCACCGACGGTGTGCTGCTGGGCGCCTGGTGCCCTGCAGAGCGTGGCGCGCACCTGCTCGACATGGGCTGCGGCTGCGGCGTGGTGTCGCTCATGATGGCGCAGCGCGCTCCGCAGGCTCAAGTAACGGGGGTAGAGATTGACCCCCATGCCGCTGCCGATGCTGCTGCCAACGTCGCTGCCTCGCCCTGGCCCGACAGGGTGCACATCGCTTGCTGCGACGTGGCGGTCCTCCCCACCCCACCCGGCGGCTTCGATGGCGTGGCGGCCAACCCTCCCTATCACGAGGAGGAACTCCTGCCGCCCGATGCACGACGCGCCACGGCGCGCCACACGAGCGGCGGCGGACTGACGTTTGCCGCCTTGCTGCACCAAGCCGACCGCCTGCTGGCGCACCGCGAGGGGGCTTGGTTCTGCGTGGTGCTGCCCGCGCAGGCCGAGAGCGCGTTTACAGCCTTGGCTGCTGCTTGGGGACTGCATCCCTGCCGCATCGCTGAGGTGGTGACCCGCACGGGCAAACCTGCCAAACGGGTACTGATGGAGTTTACGCGCACACCGCAGCCTGTGTGCCGCACCTCTCTGCCGCTGTGCAACGACAAGGGCGGCCGCTCCGAGGCTTACCAAACGCTGTGCAAAGATTTCTACCTGACGGAGGAACAGAAACGCGCGCTTTCACGAGCGTAACCTGCTGCGCAGCACCACAGGTACAGGCCTCATTTGGCCTCGCGGCTAACCAAGGGAAAATGGATGCCGTGAAGAAGCACTCGCACTAAGTGCACCTTTTCGTTAAGCCAGATGAGCAGCGCCAAAGCAGAAAAGCTTTGAGCGATGCCATGGCGAGAAAAGGTCGGATGATAATCCAAGATTTTTCTTCACTGCATCTATTTCAGACGGGGCTGGTGACAGGAAAAAGGAGATGCTACGTAAAAAATATCACGTCGTACGTAAAAAAAATCACGTCGTACGTAAAATTTTTTACGTAGCATCTATTTTTTGCGGGACAGCGAGCCGTAAAAACGGGAAGCCGTGGACACTTTCTTCCACGGCGGGGGAAGTTTCTTCCACGGCGGGGACACTTTCTCCCACGGCATCCGTGGTAAAAGGGCGGGTGCAACGGGTTGCGGGCGCTGTGCGCACCCCTTTTGAAGCATTTACGACCTGAAGAAAAGCGGTTTCGGTCATTACATACATGCCAAGTAGGTGGTTTTTTCTAACTTTGCCGCTTAGTTTCACCACTACATTATGCGACAAACCCTCCTTACGCTCATTCTGTTGCTATGCAGCGCGTGGCTGCCCGCTGTGGCGCAGAACTCGCTTTACGAACAATACATCAACCGCTACTCCTCGATGGCTGTGGACCAGATGAACCGCTACCGCATTCCCGCCAGCATCACACTTGCTCAGGGTTTGCTGGAGAGTTCGGCTGGCACGAGCCGCTTGGCACGCCAAGGCAACAACCACTTTGGCATCAAGTGTGGCGGCAGTTGGCGCGGACGCTACATGCTGGTGAACGACGACGCGCCCAACGAACGCTTTCGCGTGTACAGCAGCGTGCGGGAGAGTTACGAGGACCACTCCCGATTTCTGACTGAGAACCGCCGCTACGCTGGCCTTTTCCGCCTGTCGACAACCGACTACAAGGGCTGGGCACACGGCTTGAAAAGCGCGGGCTACGCCACGAACCCGCGCTATGCCAGCCTGCTCATCAACGTGATTGAGAAGTACGACCTGACACGCTTCGACCAAGGGCATGGCAGGAGCCGCACGAGCCGACACTCGCGCCATGCGCAGGAGAGCATGCAGGTGTTGAAGCAACTGACAGGGTCGCACCCCATCAGGAAACAGAACGGGCAGTACTACATCGTAGCGCAGGAGGGCGATACCTATAAGAAGTTGGCCAAACTCACCCACAAGCGTCAGCGCAAACTGCGCCGCTACAACGACGCCGACAAGTACATGGAGCTGCACGCTGGCGACATCGTTTATCTCGGCTCCAAAAAGAAAAAGGCCGACAAGGCACTCGGCACTCGCGTGCACACCATGCAAGCCGGCGAAACGCTCTACCAGATAAGCCAGAAGTATGGCATCAAACTGGCCAGCTTGTGCAAGATGAACCCCATTTCGCCCGACTATCGCTTCCGCGAGGGCGACCAAATACGCATTCGCTAACTACCAAGAGCGCATGTCGACCACCTAAACTGACTGACTATGACTACAAACCAAGGCATCGAGGGGACGGCTTTCTCGTTTGAGGTGCTGCCCCCCATGCGCGGCAAGAGCATAGAGAGCGTGTACCGCACCATCGACCGCCTCATGCCCTTCAACCCCCGTTGCATCAATATCACCACCCACCGCTCTGAAACCATCTACCACGAGCTGAGCAACGGCACTTTCGAGAAACTCAGCATGCGCACCCGTCCCGGCACGGTGGCCATTGCCGCCGCCATCAAGGGGCGCTACGGCGTGACCACCATTCCGCACGTCATCTGCAGCGGCTTCAGTGCGGCCGAAATTGAGGAGGAACTCTTCGACCTCTCCTTTCTCGGAATACACGAACTGCTGGTGCTGCGCGGCGACCGTGCACGGGGTGAAAACAGGTACACGCCCCACCCCAGCGGCCACGAGCATGCCATCGACCTGTGCCGACAGGTGAACCGCTTCAACGAAGGTCGACTGATTGACGGCACAGCGTGCGACGCGCCGACCACACCCTTTACCTACGGCGTGGCGGGCTATCCCGAGAAGCACGAGGAGGCCATGAACCTGGACACGGACATGCAGCACTTGGTGCAGAAGATTGGCGAGGGCGCGCAGTATGTGGTGACGCAGATGTTTTTCGACAACAAGAAATACTTTGCCTTTGTGGACCGCCTGCGGCAAATGGGCATCCAGGTGCCCGTCATTCCCGGGCTAAAGCCGCTCACCACGCTCGGCCACAAGAGTTTGCTGCCCAAGACGTTTCACATAGACTTCCCCGCCGAACTGGTGAAGGAGTTTGAGCACTGCCACAACAACGACGACGTGAAGGCGCTGGGCGTGGAGTGGGCCACACAGCAGGCTCGCGAACTGCGCGACGCCGGCGTGCCCTGCATCCACTTCTACTCCATGAATGCTGCACAGAGCGTGGAGCGCATCATGCGCGGCCTGTAAAGCACACACCCCTCAATTTCCTGTAAACGAAACGGACGGCCATGCCACGCCGCCCGCTCTACCTTAACTTCACCCTTCAGCATGCTTATGGCACCCACCAGTCAACCGCGTCCGCTGCAGCGCCGCATCCTGCTGCTCGATGGCGCAATGGGTTCGATGATACAGACCTACAGTCTCAGCGAGGACGATTTCCGCGGCGAAACGTTTGCACAATGGCCCGTGAAGTTAGCGGGCAATAACGACCTCATTGCCCTCACAAGGCCCGATGTGTTGGCCAGCATACACAGGCTGTATCTGGAAGCTGGGGCCGACATCATCACAACCAACACCTTCAACGCCCAGCGCATTTCGCAGGCCGACTACCACACCGAGGACTACGTGGCGCGCATCAACACCGAGGCTGCACGCATCGCCCTGAGCGAGGCACGCCGCATGACGGCACGCACACCCCACAAGCCCCGCTACGTGGCCGGCTCCGTTGGGCCTACCAACAAGACGCTCTCGATGTCGCCCAAGGTGGACGACCCCGCCTTCCGCGCCATCACCTTCGACGAACTTAAGGAGGCTTACCGCGAACAGATGACGGCCTTGGCTGAGGAGGGGGTGGACTTCTTTCTGGTCGAAACTATTTTCGACACGCTCAATGCTAAGGCCGCGCTGGCTGCTGCCCGCGAAACGGCCGACGCCGTGGGGCACTGCACGCCCGTGATGCTGAGCGCCACGATAGCCGACGCCTCGGGGCGCACACTGTCGGGACAGACGCTCGAGGCCTTCGTAGCCTCGGTGAGCCACGACGAGAACATCGTGTCGCTGGGCCTCAACTGCTCGTTCGGCGCCCGCGACCTGCGGCCTTACGTTCGCCGTCTGTCATCCCTCACTCCGCACTATGTGAGCGCCCACCCCAACGCCGGTCTGCCCGACGAGGAGGGGCATTACACCGAAACGCCCGAAAGCATGGCCGAGGCCGTGGGCGAATTTGTGAGCGACGGCTCGGTGGACATCATCGGCGGCTGCTGCGGTTCCACACCCCAGCACATCAGCGCGCTGCACCACATGCTGCTGCAGCGCGGACTGGCCGCCGAGCAGCACCCCTTGGCCGCCGAAACTGCACCCCTGCCGCAGCACACGAACGGCGACAAGGCTGCCATGGGCGGCTGGCTGGCCGGACTGGAACCGTTCACGCCCCTGCCCGGCACCTTTATCAACGTGGGCGAACGCTGCAACGTGGCGGGCAGCCGCAAATTTCTGCGACTCATCAAGGAGAAGCAGTATGACGAAGCCCTCGCCATAGCCCGCAAACAGGTGGACGACGGCGCCATGATGCTCGACATCAACATGGACGACGGCCTGCTCGACACGGAGAGCGAGATGCAGCATTTCCTGAACCTCATGGGCTCCGACCCCGACGTGGCGCGCATTCCGTGGATGATTGACTCGTCGCGCTTCGCCGTCATCGAGGCCGCGCTGAAGTGCGTGCAAGGCCGTGCCATCGTCAACTCCATTTCACTCAAGGAGGGTGAAGCGCTTTTCCTGCAACATGCCCGCACCATACGCCACTACGGCGCCGCCATGGTGGTGATGGCCTTCGACGAACAAGGCCAGGCCACCACCTATGAGCGCCGCATCGAAATCTGCAGCCGCGCCTATCGCCTACTCACCGAGGAGGCCGGCGTGAAGCCCTGCGACATCATTTTCGACCCCAACATTCTGACCGTGGCCACCGGCATGCGCGAACACGACCGCTACGCCCTCGACTTCATTCAGGCAGCGGCATGGATCAAGGACAATCTGCCGGGCACACACATCAGTGGCGGCGTGAGCAACCTCTCCTTCGCTTTCCGCGGCCACAATTATCTGCGCGAAGCCATGCATGCGGTGTTCCTCTACCACGCCATGCGTCACGGCATGGACATGGGCATTGTGAACCCTGGCACTAAAGTGATGTATGAGGACATTGCCCCCACGCTGCTCGAAGCCATTGAGGACGTCATTCTCTGCCGCCGCGACGATGCGGCCGAACGCCTGATTGCCATGGCGCAGCATGAAACCAATGCGCCAGCCACCACCACGGCCGAGGCTACGGAGGAGGCACGACAGGCCACACCGCTGCCCGAACGCTTGGCCACGGCGCTGCGCACGGGCTGCGACACCTGGCTCGAAGCCGACCTCACCGAAGCCCTGGCCGCCTACCCTGCCCCCGGCGACATCATCGAGGGACCGCTTATGCAGGGCATGCAAACGGTGGGCGACCTCTTCGGCGCAGGCAAAATGTTCCTGCCGCAAGTGGTGAAGAGCGCCCGCATCATGAAGAAAGCCGTGGCCTTCCTGCAGCCTTATCTGGAACAGCAAAAACAGCAGGGGGCAAAGAGTCTGGGTGTCTACATCGTGGCCACCGTCAAGGGCGACGTGCACGACATCGGCAAGAACATTGTGGCCGTGGTGCTGGGCTGCAACCACTTCGACGTGGTGGACCTTGGCGTGATGACGCCGCCCGAGGCCATTGTGGCCGCCGCCCGCGAACACAAGGCAGACTTCATAGCACTGAGCGGGCTCATCACACCCTCGCTCGACGAAATGTGCCACACAGCCACCGCCCTGCGCGAGGCGGGCATCAGCACGCCGCTCTTCATTGGCGGCGCCACCACGTCGGCCCTGCACACGGCGCTGAAGATTGCGCCGCTCTACGACGGTGCGGTGTTCCACGTGAAGGACGCTTCGCAAAATGCTGTGCTGGCCATGCAACTGCTGGGGCCGCAGCGTGAGGCCGTGATAGCCGAAAACCGCCGCCGGCAAGCCGAACTCGTGGCGGAGCACGCAGCGGCACAGCAACGCAAGGCGCAGCAGACGGAGCCTGACGCTCCCTCGCCCTTAGCGCAGCGGCTCCGCATTGACTGGGAGCAGGAAACACTGCCCGCGCCCTCCTTTACGGGCTGCCGCACGCTGGATGCCATCCCCCTGCAGGCGGTACGGCCGTTCATCAACTGGACATACTTCTTCAACCTGTGGAGGGTGCGCCGCGGCACGCCCGAGGCGCAGCAAATGCAGGCGGAGGCGGAACAGTTGCTCGACACCTTGCAACCGCAGCACACCATGCGTGCCCAAGTGGCCTTCTATCCGGCCAACGGCACGGACGACAGCGTGATTTACCACACGCCCTCGGGCGACGTGGTGCTGCCCACGCCGCGCCAGCAACGGCCCGCCTCGCCGGGTGCGCCCTGCCTCTCGCTCTGCGACTTCGTGGCTCCTGCGCCCCACACCGACTACCTCGGCGCCTTTGCCGTGACGGTGGGCGAAAGCCTACGCCACGCCATCGAAGCGGCCAAGCAGGCGGACGACGACTACCACGCACTGCTCCTGCAAAGCGTGACCGACCGCCTGGCTGAGGCCACCTCCGAATGGTTGCACCGCGAGGTGCGCCGCCACCTGTGGGGCTATGCGCCCGACGAGGACCTGCCGCTGCCCGACCTCTACCGCGCGGCTTTCCGCGGCATACGTCCCGCCGTGGGCTACCCCTCGCTACCCGAGCAGCGCCGCATCTTCGACGTAGCCCGCCTGCTCCGCCTCGACGAGGTGGGCATACGCCTCACCGAGAACGGCGCCATGTATCCGCAGAGCAGCGTGTGCGGCCTCTATCTGGCTCATCCGCGCGCCAGCTACTTCGCCGTCTGACCCCGCCCGCACTCCTTTTATATTATACGTGCGTAGGCTGAGGGGGATGTTCCTTCGGTGCGCCCACGTGACGCAAGACGCGTGCGGTGCATGCTTTCCTTCATGCTCCGCATAGAAGTGTTGAAGTCCTAAATAATCTAAAACCTACGCCGCTCAACCCTGCTTTTTGCATAGGTAGGTCTTGAGCATGGGCAAAATGCACTACCTTTGCAAGCAACGGAAGGGCCATCGGCTCATGCAGCGAAGCCTCATCAGCCGCGCACCTTCCTTCACTTTAACTTTGCCTATTATGAAAAAGTCGCTATTACTCTTGGTCGCGGGACTCCTCAGTCTGGCTACCTATGCACAGGATGACGACGTTTACTTCGTGCCGTCGTCCAAGAAAAGCGCGGCGCAGCAACCCACCACCGCGCGCAGTTCGCAAAGCACCTTTACGCCGTCCTCGCACGACGGTGCCTTTACCGAGAGCCACTGGGCCGACGGCCGCGGCAACGGCTCGTGGGACGTGGATGCCTACAACCGACGCGGCAGCCGCTACCGCGCCCAGCAGCAGGAGGCCGACACCGCAGCGCAGGATGTGCTGACTTACGACCAAGGCTATGCCGACGGTTACGCCGACGGCTCGTGCACCTCGCGCATTGTGCGCTTCTGGTCGCCTCGTCCCGGCATCTACGTCAGCAGTCCGTGGTATCTCGACCTCTATGATTATGCCTACGATCCCTGGTATTATGGCTACGGCTTCTCCTTCGGCCTGAGCGGCTGGTGGGGCTGGGGCAGCTGGTGGGGCTGGCGTCCCTACTACAGCGCATGGGGCTGGGGCGGCTGGTACGACCCTTGGTGGGCCCCTCACTACGCTTGGTACCCGCACCACCATCACCACCACTACGTGCACTGGTATCCCTCGGGCGCACACCGCGGTCCTGTGGGCGGCTACGTGTCGTATAGTGGTCCGCGTGGCTCGCGCTCCTTCAGCGGTAGCACTGGCGGGCGCGGCATCGCCTCGGGCACACGTCCCTCGCGTTCCTTCGGCCAGACGCCCTCGCGCTCCTTCGGCCAGGGCGGCGTGAGCGGTTCGGGCATGCAGCAGCAGAAAGCGGGCTCGCGCATCGCACGCTTCTTCGGTTCGCCCTCGCGTAGCCAAGGCAGCACCACGCAGCGTCAGGACGGCAACATCCACAATCAGCCCTCGCGCTCCAGCTCGTCGTCATCGCATTCCTACTCCTCCCCCTCGCGTTCGTTCGGCTCCCCCTCGCGCAGCATGGGTTCGCCCTCACGCAGCGGTGGCGGTGGTGGCGGACGCAGCTTTGGCGGGCGCCGCTAAACACTTGTCTATAGGATAGCGTTATACCTACCGTACCATCTGCGAAAACCTTTCCCTTATGAAACTGAAACACACTCTCCTCCTGTCGGCCTTAGCCCTTTGCGGCACGATGCAGGCGCAGGACATCTATAAAGCAGAGACCTTCTCGGGCTCCGACCTCACGGGCACCGCACGCTTCGTGGGTATGGGCGGCGCCATGAGTGCCTTGGGTGCCGACATGAGCGCCATGTCGAACAACCCAGCCGCCATCGGCCTTTACCGCCGCAGCGACGTGGCCATGACGGCCTCTGTGCTTGGACAGTCGGAGGCCTACAAACTGGCCGACGTCAACAAGGCGCGTGCCTCGTTCGACCAGGCGGGCTTCGTCTACGCAGCCAAGCTCAACGGCTCTGCAGTGAAATTCGTCAACCTCGGCTTCAACTACCAGAAGCGCCGCAACCTCAAGGAGGTCATCGGGCTGGGCCACACCAGGCTCAACGAGGGCATGTCGCAGTCGTGGCAAATGCTCGACCTCAGTTATTATGACCGCTGGCTCGACCTCAGTAACGACAACGACCGCGAATACACCACGCCGCTCACCTGTGTGGGCTACGACACGCAGATGTTGGCGCCCATCTACGACGAACAGGGCAAACTGACAGGCTACGAGCCGAGTTATGCCGACTCCTACAAATACCGCCGCGCACGCTGGGGCGGCATCCAGCAGTACGACTTCAACCTCTCGCTCAACATCAACGACCGCGTCTACGGCGGCATTACCGTGGGCGTCTACAACGTGGACATACACAGCCTCACGGGCTATCAGGAAACGCTCCGGCTGGGCGATGAAGTGAGTGCTATGCCCTATCAGATGTATAACGAAGAGGCCATCACGGGGGCAGGCGTCGACGTGAAGTTCGGCATTATCTTCCGTCCCATTGAGGACTCCCCCTTCCGCATCGGCTTCTCCTTCTCCACGCCCACCTTCTACGACCTCACGCAGTCGTCCTACCTGCAAATGCAGTCGCCCTATGCCTATACCGACAACAAGGGTCAGACGTATGACGCCACCTACGCCGAAGCCCGCACAGGCGACTTCGACTACCGCATCTACACACCCTGGAAACTGAACATCAGCGCGGCCACCACCGTGGGCAACTGGCTGGCCGTCGATGCCGAATATGAGGTGAGCCGCTACAGCGGAGCACAGGTGCGCTACCCCAATGCCTACGACTGGGACGACTACAGCGTCAGCTCGCACAAGGACCGCGCCCTCTGCGAGGAGATTGACCGCTACATGAAGCCCGTGAGCACCTTCCGTATCGGTGCCGAAGCCAGATTGGCCAAAGGGGTGTATGCCCGCGCTGGCTACAACTTTGTGAGCGCACCCTTCGAGAAGGATGCCTACCTCAACCTCTTCACCAACAGCCCCTCCTACTACTACAGCACCAACACCGACTACGTGAACCTCGGCAACACGCACCGCGCCACCCTCGGCTTGGGCTACAAAGGCAAGCACTTCTATGCCGACGTGGCCTATCAAATACAGACGCAGGAGGCCGACGTGTATGCGTTCCACATCCCCGAGGGACCCTCCGAACGCAACCGTTTGCAAGGCCAGCGCATCGACCTCAAGCGCCACCACGCCATGCTCACCGTGGGCTACAAGTTCTGAGCCGCGCTTTCACGCCACCCGTACATTCTTTGGGCAGGCTGCCAGGCACACATACCCCGCAGCCTGCCCATATTCATATTCCAGTATTCACACATCATGAAGTTTCTCAAATTCCTTGCTCCTGCCCTCCTGGGCCTTAGCCTCTCGTGTTCCAGCAACCGTACGGTGGAGAACCTCGAAGGCAAATGGAACGTCACCGATCTTGAGGGCATGAAAATCACACCCTCCGAGCGCACGCCTTATCTGGGCTTCAACACCGCGCAGTCGCAAATGTACGGCTACACGGGCTGCAACCGCCTGACGGGCGCGCTCAATGCCAAGTCATTTGTCATGGGCAAAATCAACATGGCGCGCCTCGCCTCCACCCGCATGCTCTGCCCTGACTCGCCTTACGAAGCCCCCTTCTTACAGGCACTGGGACGCGTAAGCCGCTTGCGCATCAACAATAACCACATGTGGCTGAGCGACAGCGCAGGCCGTACGCTCATCACTCTAACCAAAGAATAATGGCTACCGTCGACGACAAGAAAATCATTTTTTCGATGGTCGGACTCTCAAAGACCATCAAGCAGAACAACAAGCAAGTTCTCAAAGACATCTACCTCAGCTTTTTCTACGGCGCAAAAATCGGCATCATCGGTCTGAACGGCTCGGGTAAGTCGACGCTGATGAAAATCATTGCCGGCCTCGACAACGACTACCAGGGCGAAGTGGTATTCTCGCCCGGCTACACCGTGGGTTACCTGCCGCAGGACCCACACCTCGACGACGACAAGACCGTGCGCGAAATTGTGCAGGAGGGCGTGCAGCACGTGGTCGATGCGCTGGCCGAATACGAGGAAATCAACCAGAAGTTCGGTTTGCCCGAATACTACGAAAACGAGGACAAGATGAACGCCCTCTTCGCCCGTCAGGGTGAGTTGCAGGACATTCTCGATGCCACCGATGCGTGGAACCTCGACTCGCGCCTCGACCGCGCCATGGACGCCCTGCGCTGCCCGCCGGCCGACCAGAAAGCCGCCCATCTCTCGGGCGGTGAGCGCCGCCGCGTGGCCCTGTGCCGCCTGCTGCTGCAGAAGCCCGACGTGCTGCTGCTCGACGAACCTACCAACCACCTCGACGCCGAGAGCATCGACTGGCTCGAACAGCACCTCAACCAGTATGAGGGCACGGTGATTGCCGTGACGCACGACCGCTACTTCCTCGACGACGTGGCGGGCTGGATTCTCGAACTCGACCGCGGTGAGGGCATTCCATGGAAAGGCAACTACTCCTCGTGGCTCGACCAGAAAACGAAGCGCATGGAGCAGGAGGAAAAGGTGGCCAGCAAGCGCCGCAAAACGCTGCAGCGCGAACTGGAATGGGTGCGCATGGCACCCAAGGCACGCCAGGCCAAGGGTAAGGCACGCCTCAACTCCTACGACCGCCTGCTCAACGAGGATCAGAAGGAAAAGGAGCAGCACCTCGAAATCTTCATCCCCAACGGCCCGCGCCTGGGCAACAAGGTCATCGAGGCCGAGCACGTGGCCAAGTCGTTCGGCGACAAGGTGCTCTACTCCGACCTCAACTTCACCCTGCCGCCCGCCGGCATCATCGGCGTCATTGGTCCTAACGGCGTGGGCAAAACCACCCTGTTCCGCCTCATCATGGGCCTCGACCAGCCCGACCACGGCACCTTTACGTGCGGCGAAACGGTGAAACTGGCCTACGTGGACCAGCAGCACAAGGACATCGACCCCGAGAAAACCGTCTACGAGGTCATTTCGGGCGGCACCGAACTCATGCGTATGGGAGGCCGCGACGTGAATGCACGTGCCTACCTCAGCCGCTTCAACTTTGCCGGTGCCGACCAGGAAAAGAAGTGCGGTGTGCTCTCGGGCGGTGAACGTAACCGCCTGCAACTGGCACTGGCGCTGAAGCAGGAGGGCAACGTGCTGCTGCTCGACGAACCGACCAACGACATCGACGTAAACACGCTGCGCGCCCTCGAGGAGGGTCTCGAAGCCTTTGCCGGCTGCGCCGTGGTCATCAGCCACGACCGCTGGTTCCTCGACCGCATCTGCACCCACATTCTTGCCTTCGAGGGCAACGGCCAGGTGTTCTTCTTCGAAGGTTCCTACACCGACTACGAGGCCAACAAGGCCAAGCGCCTCGGCATTGAGGAGCCCAAACGCATACGCTACCGCAAGCTCGACGACTAAGAGGGTGTGTCAAAATGCAAATTTTGACGCGCACTCGAAGGTGCGTCAGAATGGCTAAGATGCAAGGCGCTGAGGCTGAGGGCGCAGGGAGTGTACTGAAGTACATGACCAAGCCCGAATGCCGATAGCCACGAAGCAGATTGGCCATGATGACACACCGTCATACTGACACGCAAGCCCGTTTCCCTAAGGCACGCCACCCGCACGGAAACGGGCTTTGCTGTGCCCCGATGCCCCGTCATAGGTTGCCCACGGCCGTGGATGACGTTGCCCACGGCCGCGGATGACGTTGCACACGGCCGCGGACAACGTTGCACACGGCCGTGGGCAACGCGCAACACCCGTTCGCCGCAGGGTTTTCCCGCAGGGCGGCATGGCGGCAGGCAGGGCAGAAAGCACGAAGCAGCATACATGCCACACAAAGTCCCCGCCCCTCACAGCTGCGCCACGGGGTGGCAGGGCCGCAAGGGACGGGGATGCTCGTAGCCAGCCTGCCGGGCAGCAGGGGGCTGTGGAGTGTGCAGGGCTGTCGCTCGGGGTGGCAGCGGGCAGCGTGTTCAGCAGACGCAGTGCGTCATGATTTCCACCACACGGCGGTCGGTTTCGTTCATGGCGTCGGCACCGATGCTCACGAGGTTGCGTATGCTCTGGTCCACGTCATCGTCGATGATGCCCTCGACGCTCGACACGCAGTTGCCCTGCATGGCGAGCATGGCCGAGAGCACGGCGGTGCTCACACCGCTGGTGAGCTTGAGCGCGCACGAGGGTTTGGCGCCGTCGCAAATCATGCCCGTGAGGTTGGCAATCATGTTTTTTACGGCATAGGTCACCTGCTCATAGCCCCCACCCATAAGGTAGGTGATGCCGCAACTGCTGCCCGTGCTGGCCACTACGCAGCCGCAGAGTGCCGAGAGCGTGCCCAAGTGGAGCTTGATGTAGATGGCCGTGAGGTGTGAGAGCATGAGGGCGCGGGTGGTCTCCTCGGCCGTATTGTGGTTTTCGCGGGCAAAGACGGCCACGGGGTTCGTGGCGCAGATGCCCTGGTTGCCCGAGCCCGAGTTGCTCATCACGGGAATCATGGCGCCAGCCATGCGGGCGTCGCAGGCGCTCGACGTGGCCGAGAGGATGTGCGAGAAAATGTTGTCGCCCATGATGCCACGCCCCAGCGGACGCGACAGGGCCTTGCCCAAGCAGTGGCCGTAGTTGCCCTCAAGCGAGCGGCGCGCAGCCTCCACGTTGATGCGGGCAGCCTCATTGATAAACTCTATTTCCTCGAGGGGCATCGTCATGGCATAGTCCCACACCTTGCGCAGCGTGAGCTGGGGTGTGGCGGGTGCCTCGCTGCTGTCGGCCTCAGGCTGGGGGCTGCCGCTGAGTGGCGCGTCGAGCAAGGTTTCGCCGTTACACGCCATATATATATAATGGGTGTGTTCGCGGGCTATGACCACGGTGGCTTGATGCCCTTCGGCATCGTAGGCATGCACCTCTACGTAGAGTTTGTCGGGGGCATCTTCCTTAAGGCGTATGTCCACCGCGCCGCTGTCAATCATTTGCTGCCCCTGCTCCACAGCTTGCGGGGTGCAGTCGCGCAGCACTTCGAGTCCGTAGTCCGACTTGCCTATGAGGGCTCCGAGGGCCATGGCAATGGGCAGGCCCACCATGCCCGTGCCGGGAATGCCCACGCCCATAGCGTTTTTCAGGATGTTGGCGCTCAGCAACGCCTCGATGCGTTGAGGCACGGTGCCAAGCAGTTCGGTGGCCTTGCTCACGGCAAGTGCCACACAGATGGGCTCGGTGCAGCCAATGGCGGGCACCACCCAGTGTTTCACCAGTTGGGTGATGCACTGCGCCTCGGCTTGATGCTCGGGGCGGCTGTAGTTGCACGCGGCAGTGGCGCGCAGGGAGGCTTGGGATGTCATGTGGAGTGAGGTAGAATAAAAAGGGGAAGGAAAAGCGAACGTAGGTTCTGTACTATTCGGCCTTGGGCGCTGCCTTGCGCGGCGACTTGCCCTTAGCCTTACCCGCGGCCTGGGCAGCCTGGGCGGCGTGCGCCTCGCGGCGATAGGCCAGCGGGGTGACCTGGTAGCGGCGACTGAAGGCGAGGTAGAAGGCTTGGCGCGAGGAGAAGCCAGCCATGAGGCCCACCTCCTCGACGGTGTAGCGGTCGAAACGGGCTTGCGAGAGCATGCGGCAAGCATCGCGCACCCGCAGACTGTTGACGAGCGCATTGAAGTTGTCGCCGGTGCTGTTGGCCACGGCGGCCGAAATGTAGCGCGTGTTGGTTTGGAGGTCGGCGGCCAGACGGGTCGCGGTGTAATGCGGGTCGCGGTAGCGGTGGCCTGTGAGGAGGTGCTGCAACACCTGCAGGTAAAGCCGGTCGCTGCGCTCGGCCTTGAGACGCGTGCGGTAGGAGCGCGTTTGGGAAGCCTTGGATTCGGTCATAATGTGAAATTCTGCTGCAAATGTAACCAAAATGTGCTGAAACGCCGTGCCTCGGCGCCGCGAACCTGTGGCACAGGCACAAGCCGCGGTGCACGTATGACAGGCAACCACCCCTTTTGGCATACACAGCGCCTCCAGGCAAAGCCATTTCATTACACTTGTTAAAAACCGAGGATTGAATAAGGCTATTTTGTTCAAACATTTGTTTTATTGCAAGGTTTGCCGTAAATTTGCGGCGCTTGCTTTTTGAGCCCACTCTGTGCGGGTGCAAAGTAAGCGTTCAACCATCTGACATTTCACAAAAGGTAAAATTTTACCCACACACATTCTCCATGAAGAAAACATTACTCTTGGCCGGGTGCGCGGCACTGGTTTCTGCGTCGGCTCTGGCCCAATCGGCCTTTTATCCCACAGGACGCAAATGGGATCAGGCTTTGGATGCCCTTATCCAACCCGCCCAAGGCACACTGATGCGCACGTTGAGCACAACCACACAAACGGCTGACGGAAAGCTCCCCCTTGTCATTACCTGCGCTGACGCACAGGCCGTGGCCGACTATATTACCAGCCATGGCTACGAGGCACAGAGCATCAACGGCGAAACGGTGACCGCCACCGTGCCGCCCACCTTCGTCAACCTGCTTGGCGAACAGGACGACGTGCTCTACGTCAACGCTGCGCGACAGATGAAGCCCCTGCTCTCGGGCTCACGCACCGACGTGGGCGCTGAAAAGGTGCAGGCCGGCACCGGCCTCGACACCCCCTACGACGGCACCGGCGTGGTGGTGGGCATCATCGACCAGGGCTTCGAATACAAGCACATCGCCTTTCAGAACAGGGTGAAGCGCGTGTGGAACGGCCTGCAACTGACGAGCACCGTGCCCAGCACCCACGACAGCTACGACGACAACGGACACGCCACACACGTGGCCAACATTGCCGCCGGCAGCGTGGTGAACGGCCACACCCTGCACGGCATGGCCCCAGGCGCCGACCTGGTGTTTGGCGGCAGCACCTTCGTCGAATCAGACATCATGAACATTGCCAAGGCCATCAAGTCGTATGCCGAGAAGCAGGGACAGCCTTGGGTCATCAACATGAGTTTCGGCTCCACCCTTGGTCCGCACGACGGCACCACGGCCTACGACCGCACGATGGACGGCCTCTCGACCGACGGCGGCATCTTGGTGGGTGCCATGGGTAACTCGGGTGACTCGGAGCACCACGTGGGCTACTCGTTCACGGGCGACGAAACGGTGTACCTACTGCCTGTGCCCGACACCTCGCTCAACCCCGACAAGATGGCTGCGTGCGAACTCTGGAGCGACGCCACCGACGGCGTGTCGCACCTCACGGTGAAACCCGTGCTCTATACCAGCGCCAAGAAGTTCTATCCCACCGAGACGCAGTTGCGCCAGGCCGGTTGCACCTACAGCTACGGCATCAACAACTACAACAAAAAGCAATATGTGCGCCTGCTGGGCATCGCCACCTACCTGGCCGAAGTCATGGGCAAGTCGACCGCCGGCACTTGCTACCTGATGCTCGAAGTGACGGGCACGCAGGGCTACAGCTTCCACGCTTGGGCCGACCAAACCACCTACCCCTGCAACTTTGCCAAGCGCACCACGCTCAACACGCTCAAGGGCGACAACCTCTATGACGTGGGCGAAGGCGCAGCCTCTGTGCCCAGTGCCATCGGCGTAGGCTCCTACAACATTGCCACACGCTACACCTCCTACAACTCGGGCGGCTCCTTCACGCTCCCCAGCATTGGCGAACAGTATGGCGTGAGCACCTTCTCATCGCGTGGCCCGTGGCTGGGCAACAGCCCGAAGCCTGCCGTTATCGCTCCCGGCGGTTGCATACAGTCGGCCTTCTCGCAATATGCCAAGGAGTTCAGCACCAGCGACTACGACATCACCGACGTGGCCACCTCGGGCACCAAGAAGTACTACTACGGCGTGATGAGCGGCACGTCGATGGCCTGCCCCGCCGTGACGGGTGTCATTGCCCTGTGGCTGCAGGCTAACCCCACGCTCAACTACCAGCAGGTGCTCGACATTCTCAAAGCCACCAGCCGACGCGACAGCAAGACGGGCACAGCCGACGAAAACGGTTGGAACTATGACGCCGGCTACGGCAAGATTGACGCCTACGAGGGCTTGAAGATGGCACTGCTCATGAAGACTGACATTCAGAACGTCACCAACAGCGAAGCACCCGTCACGCTGCAGAAGCAGGCCAACGAGTGGAAGGTTCTCTTCAACAGCAACGAAGACTTTGCCGACATACAGGTGTACAGCCTCAACGGCACGCTCATCTCACGCAGCACACTGCACAACCTGGGTGCCGGACAGGAACACAAGGTAGACCTCTCGACCTACGCTCCCGGCGTGTACGTGTTCAAGGTAAACACCACCAACGGTATCGTGACGCGCCGCGTGGTACGCTAACCCCACCTCCCCCATTTCCCCACAAGCCCCGCGCGGAGAACGTCCGCACGGGGCTTGTGATTATCATCCTTGGATTTCATCCGACCTTTTCTCGCCATGGCATCGCTCAAAGCCTGTCAGCTTTGGCGTTGCTCATTTGGCTTAACAAAAAGGTTGGATTTCATCCGACCTTTTCTCGCCATGGCATCGCTCAAAGCCTGTCAGCTTTGGCGCTGCTCATTTGGCTTAACGAAAAGGTTCATTTTCACCCACACACACTATGCAAAATCCCGTACTTGAAGCCATCAAGACGCGCCGCAGCGTGCGCAAATTCAAGGCACAGGCCGTGCCTCAGGAACTCATCGACCAAGTCATCGAAGCAGGCACCTACGCCGCATCGGGCAAGAGCAAGCAGCCCTGGCTCGTGGTCGAGGTCACCGACCCCGCCATCATGGAACGCATGCGCAGCGTGAATGCCCAATTCCAGGCACATCCGCAGGCCGACCCTTTCTACGGCGCCCCCGTCTACCTGGTGGTGCTGAGCCTCAAAGAGAACCCTAACCACGTGTACGACGGCACACTCATGCTGGGCAACATGATGCTGGCAGCCCACAGCCTGGGGCTGGGCTCCTGCTGGATAAACCGCTGCCGCGAAACCTTCGAGTTGTCCGAATGGCAGGACTGGCTGCGCCAACTCGGCGTGGAGGGCGAATACGAAGGCATCGGCAACCTGGCACTGGGCTTCCCCGAAGGCGAACCTGCACCCGCCAAGCCGCGCAAACCCTGCGTGGTGAAGGTCTGCGGCGAGTAAATGGGGGCTGCAAAAGCGGCAGCGAGCCCATCGAGCCCATCGAGCTACCGTGACAAGTCGTTGAAACGCCTTGACGCTCTTGCATGACAGAGCCGTGGTGCAAATCCAAGAAAATCATGCTTTTTCTTGGCACTACGCCCTTCATGCCGTAACTTTGTCGCCTCAATCATGTGCGCCGGCCGCACGTTTTTGTTATTCCGAATGAAGTTTTTCCTCCTATTCCTACTGTGCACGTGGCTGGGCAGCGGGCACGTCATGGCGCAAAACGAGGCGCAGGCCGCCGACAGCAGCATGGCCGCCCAGACGCCCGACTCCGTGGCCATCAGTCTGCTCACCTGCTCACCAGGGTCGCTGGTCTACGAACTCTACGGCCACACCGCCCTGCGCGTAAGGGAGGTGCTGCCAGGGCGTTACAGCGACTGGGTGTTCAACTACGGCACCTTCTCGTTCGACCAGCCCCACTTTGTAGGTCGCTTCGTGATGGGGCACACCGACTATGAGCTCAGTGTCGTGCCCTACGCGATTTTCTACGATTTCTACGCACAGGAGGGGCGCGGCATCACCGAGCAACGCCTCAATCTGACGCGCCGCGAGGCACAGGCGCTGGTCAATGCACTCAGCGAGAACCTACGGCCCGAGCACGCCGTCTACCGCTACAACTTCTTTTACGACAACTGCACCACCCGCGCCCTCAGCATCATCGCCTCGTGCATTGACGGCCGCATCGAGTGGCCTCAGGTGCAGGCCGACCGCAGCCTGCGCGACATGGTGCACGAGTACTCCCACGTGTCGCCGTGGAACCAGTTCGGGCAAGACCTCTTTTTAGGTCGCGAAGCCGATGCCCCCGCCTCGTTCAAGGAGCAGTGCTTTGCGCCGCTCTACGCCGAGCGCTTCATGCAGCAGGCCACCATCGTGGCCGCCGACGGTAGCCGCCGCCCCTTGGTGGCCCGCACGCTGACGCTGCTCCCCGTGCAGGCGGCCCCCGCTCCTGCCCTGCCGCTCACCCCCCTGCTGGCCTTCTCCCTGCTGGCCGTGCTCATGGCCGCCCTCACGGCCTACGGTCTGCGCCGCGGCCGCACGCTGTGGGGCGTGAACATGCTGCTCATGGCGCTGCAAGGCACGGTGGGCTGCTTCGTGGCCTTCCTGTTCTTCTTCTCCGAGCATCCCACCGTGGGCTCCAACCTCATGGTGCTGCTCTTCAACCCGCTGCCGCTGCTGCTGCTGCCGTGGTATCTCAAGCACAGCGTGGCAGCCCGCCGCTCATGGGTGCTTTGCGTGCAGGAAACGATGCTCCTCCTCACCTTCCTGGCACTGATAGGGCTGGGTGGGCAAAGCTTCCCGCCCGAAACGTGGCCCATCGTGTTCGCACTCGCCGTGCGCTGCCTCTCCGACGAAATCATCTACCGCCGCCAGCGCCGCGTCCCGAAGGCCGTCGCCCAGTAGCGCGCACTCCTTTAATATATATATAGCCACCACTTCACCCAGCGCACCCGTCATTTCCTCCTGACAGTGCACACCAACCTCCTTCCCTTCTCATGAAGCGAAAGCATTTGGCACATACACCTACCGTCACGCAGCCGCTCGGCACATCGTCCGCGCCCTGCGGCAGGGGCAACCATGCGCTGGTGGCCCGTCTGCCGCTGTTGGTGTCGCTGCTCACGGCCATGACGGTGCTCGCCGCCCCCGAGCGTGCCGCCGCCCAGCAGGCCGTGCCCAAGGTGGTGGTCAACATACTCATCGACCAGTTGCGCAGCGACTACCTGCACGCCTTCATGCCCCTCTACGGCGAAGAAGGCTTTGCCCGTCTGCTGCGCGAAGGCAAAGTCTACACCCAGGCGGCCTATCCCCACTACCGCCCCGACCGCGCCTCGGCAGCCGCCACCCTTGCCACGGGCACCACGCCCTACAACCATGGCGTGGTGGGTCTGCAATGGATTGACCGCACCACCCTGCGCCCCGTGCACTGCGTCGACGACGAACACTACACAGGCATCCAAACCACCGACCACACCGCCCCCACCTACCTGGGCGTCTCCACCTTTGGCGACGAACTCAAGGTAGCCACCGAGGGCAAGGCGCTGGTCTATGCCGTAGCCCCCTTCCGCGACGCTGCCGTGCTCACCGCCGGCCACGCTGCCGACGGTGCCGTGTGGGTGGACGACGGCACGGGCCTCTGGTGCTCCACCTCCTATTACGGAGCCTCGCTCCCCTCATGGGCCGCCGTGCTCAACACCCAGAGCCTCGCCAGCCGCATCGCCAACCTCACCTGGCGTCCCAAGAACGACCTCGTGGGCAACTTCAGCTACTTCCTTTCGGGGGGCATGAAAAAGCCCTTCGCCCACAAGTTCAAGGAGGCCGACCGCTTCAAGGCCTACAAAACCTCGGGCCTCATCAACGGCGACGTGGCCGCCGCAGCCTGCCAGTGTCTTGAGGGCACCATGCTCGGCACCGACGACGTCACCGACTACCTCGCAGTCACCTTCTACGCCGGCAACTACCGCCACCGCACGGTGAGCGAAGCCCCCATGGAGCTGCAGGACACCTACGTCCGTCTCGACGATGCCGTGGCCCAGCTCGTCAACCGCGTCGAGCGCAAGGTGGGCAAGGGACGCGCCCTCTTCGTGCTCACCTCCACAGGCTACACCGACGAGGAAACAGCCGATCTCTCCCGCTTCCGCATCCCCACGGGCACCTTCGACGTGCCCCGAGCCGCCGGGCTGCTCAACATGTACCTCGTCGCCGTCTACGGCCAGGGCAAGTTTGTCGAAACCACCTTCGGCACGCAGATTTACCTCAACCACAAGCTCATTGAGCAGAAGCAAATCAACATGGCCGAACTGCTGGAGCGCACGCAGGACTTCCTGCTCCAGCTTTCGGGCGTCAAGGACGTCTACACCTCCACCCGTCTCATGCAGGGGGCATGGACGCCCGGCATCAGCAGCATACGCGGAGCCTACAACCCGCGCTACTCGGGCGACGTGCTCATCGAGGTATCGCCCGGCTGGCACTACGTCAACGCCAGCCACCACGACAACCGCCTTGTGCGAGAGTCCTACATTCCCTTCCCCATCATCTTCATGGGCCAGGGCTTCAAGTCCGACACGGTCAACACGCCCGTCACCACCGACTACATCGCGCCCACCCTGTCGGAGGCCGTACGCATTCGTGCCCCCAACGCCTGCAGCCATCCCGCGCTGCCCTGAGGCCGCCACGCCCCACGGCACACAGCCACCGCCACCCATCTCTTCCCCGCGAGGCTGTTCTTCCCCACCCCATTCTCTTCTTTTATCTTAAAAAAATCCAGGCCGCCCCTGCGCCGCCCCTTGGCAGCAGGCCGGCTCACGCACAGATATGGACATCAACAAATTTCTCAGCAAACTCTTCGGCAACAAGTCTACCCGCGACATGAAGCTCATTCAGCCCTGGGTTGAAAAAATCAAAGCCGCCTATCCCGCCATTCACGACCTCGACCACGACGCCCTCCGTGCCCGCACCCTCGAACTCCGCCAGCAGGTGCAGGCATCGGCCACCGAACTGAGAGCGAAAATCGAGGAACTCAAGGCGAAAATTGAAGACACACCCCTCGAAGACCGCGAAGTCATCTTCAACAAGATTGACAAACTCGAAACGCAAGTGCTCGACCGCATGGACGAAGCCCTCACCGAGGTGCTCCCCGACGTCTTCGCCATTGTCAAGGACACAGCCCGCCGCTTCGCCGAAAACGCCGAAATCACCGTCACCGCCACCGACTTCGACCGCGAGCTCGCCGCCACCCACGACTTCGTGCGCATCGAAGGCGACAAGGCCATCTACCAGAACCACTGGATTGCCGGCGGCAACGACATGCAGTGGGACATGGTGCACTACGACGTGCAGCTCTTCGGCGGCGTCGTGCTCCATCAGGGCAAAATTGCCGAAATGGCCACAGGTGAGGGTAAAACGCTCGTAGCCACCCTCCCCGTCTTCCTCAACGCCCTCACGGGCAACGGCGTGCACGTCGTCACCGTCAACGACTACCTGGCCAAGCGCGACTCCGAGTGGATGGGACCGCTCTACATGTTCCACGGCCTCTCCGTCGACTGCATCGACAAGCACCAGCCCAACTCCGAGAGCCGACGCCGTGCCTACCAGGCCGACATCACCTTCGGCACCAACAACGAGTTTGGCTTCGACTACCTGCGCGACAACATGGCCATGTCGCCCAAGGACCTCGTGCAGCGCCGCCACAACTACGCCATCGTCGACGAGGTCGACTCCGTCCTCATCGACGACGCACGCACACCGCTCATCATCTCAGGCCCCGTGCCCAAGGGCGACGATCAGCTCTTCGAGCAATACCAGCCCCTCGTCGAGCGTCTCGTTGAGGCACAGCGCCGCCTCGCCACGCAGTATCTGGCCGAGGCCAAGCAGCTCATCGCCTCCACCGACAAGGAGCAGCAGGAGCGCGGCTTCCTGCAGCTCTTCCGCAGCCACAAGGCACTGCCCAAAAACAACCCCCTCATCAAGTTCCTCAGCGAAACAGGCATCAAGGCCGGCATGCTCAAAACCGAGGAGGTCTACATGGAAAACAACAACCGCCGCATGCCCGAGGCCGTCGAGCCACTCTACTTCGTGGTCGATGAAAAGCTACACAGCGTCGACCTCACCGACAAGGGCAACAAGTGGCTGGCCGACACCGTGAAGGACGACCAGCTCTTCGTGCTCCCCGACATCACCTCCGAGCTCTCAGCGCTCGAGGCCGACACCACCCTCACCGACGAGGAACGCGTCAACCGCAAGGACGCCCTCCTGCAGGACTACGCCGTCAAGAGCGAACGCGTGCACACCATCCTCCAGCTCCTCAAGGCCTACACCATGTTCCGCATCAACGAGGAATACGTCGTCATGGACGGACAGGTCAAGATCGTCGACGAGCAAACAGGCCGCATCATGGAGGGCCGCCGCTGGAGCGACGGGCTGCACCAAGCTGTCGAGGCCAAGGAGCACGTCAAGGTCGAAGCCGCCACGCAGACCTTCGCCACCATCACGCTGCAAAACTACTTCCGCATGTACCACAAGCTCGCAGGCATGACAGGTACGGCCAGCACCGAGGCAGGCGAGTTCTGGAACATCTACAAGCTCGACGTGGTCGAGATACCCACCAACCGCCCCGTGCAACGCGTCGACATGAACGACCGCGTCTACAAAACCAAGCGCGAAAAGTACGCCGCCGTCATCGAGGAGATTGAGAAAATGCGCCTCGCAGGACGCCCCGTGCTGGTGGGCACCACCAGCGTCGACGTGAGCGAACTCCTCAGCCGCATGCTCAAGCTGCGCCACATTCCCCACGAGGTGCTCAACGCCAAGCTGCACCAGCGCGAGGCCGACATCGTAGCACTCGCCGGCAAGAGCACACTGGGCAAGGTCGTGGTAGAAGACGAAAACGGCAAGCACGAGGAAGAGCGCATGCTCGGCGCCGTCACCATTGCCACCAACATGGCAGGCCGTGGCACCGACATCAAGCTCACCGACGAGGTCAAAGCCGCAGGCGGCCTGGCCATCATCGGCACCGAGCGCCACGAGAGCCGACGTGTCGACCGCCAGCTCCGCGGCCGTGCAGGCCGTCAGGGCGACCCCGGTTCGTCAGTCTTCTTCGTCTCGCTCGAGGACAACCTCATGCGCCTCTTCGCCTCCGAACGCATAGCCCGCGTCATGGACTCTCTCGGCTTCAAGGAGGGCGAAATGATTGAGGCCAAAATGATCAACCGAAGCATTGAGCGAGCACAGAAGAAGGTCGAGGAAAACAACTTCGGCATACGTAAGCGTCTGCTCGAATACGACGACGTGATGAACAAGCAGCGCACCATCATCTACGACAAACGCCGCCACGCACTCATGGGCGAACGCATCGGCATGGACATTGCCAACATGATATGGGACCGCGTGGTCAACATCATCGACAAAAACGACTATCAAGGCTGCCGCGACGGCTTCATCGAAATCTTCGCCATCGAAGTCCCCTTCACCGAGCAAGAGTTCGACGGCATGAAGCGCGACGACCTCTACGAAAAAGCCTTCCAGGCCTCCATGGACGCCTTCAAGCGCAAAACCGACCGACTGGCCGAGATAGCCACACCCGTCATACGCCAGGTCTACGAAAACCAGGCACAGATGTACGAGTTCATACTCGTGCCCATCACCGACGGACGCATGGTCTACAACATACGCACCAACCTCAAGAAAGCCTACGACAGCGATTCACGCGAAGTGGTGCGCGACTTCGAGAAGGCCATACTCCTGCACAACATCGACGACGCCTGGAAGGAAAACCTGCGCGAACTCGACGAACTCAAAAAGTCGGTGCAGAACGCCTCCTACGAACAGAAGGACCCCCTGCTCGTCTTCAAACTTGAGAGCGTGCAGCTCTTCGACAAAATGGTGAACCGCATCAACAACGAAACCGTCTCCACCCTGCTCCGCGCACAAATACCCGTGCAGGCTCCCGAACAGGTGCAGGAGGCGGCACCCGAGCCCGAGCCCGAGCAGCAGCACTACACCACCAACCACGACGCTGCCCAGCAGGAGGCACAGCGCGCCGCTGCCCAGCGCGACACACGCGAGCAGCCCCGCCAACCCATGGTGAAGGACAAACTCCCCGGACGCAACGACCCCTGCCCCTGCGGCAGCGGACGCAAGTTCAAGGACTGCCACGGGCGACGCATATAAGCCGTCAGCCCACAAGCCACACAGGCCGCCGTACCGCAAGGTGCGGTGGCCTGTGTGGCTTTACAGACCATTAGCACACGCTGCCCGCGAACCGCCTACCTGACACCTGCACATGATGACATGCCACGTGCGTCTTTGTTATATAGGTGTACAGGTAAACTTTCAGCCTGCCTCCTTGCAGCGGATGGCAACGCACCTTTTCGTTAAGCCAAATGCGCAGCGCCAAAACCGATAGGATTTGAGCGATGCCATGGCGAGAAAAGGTCGGATATAATGCAAGGTTTTCAGCGGACACCAATGGTTTCTTTACGCTCGATGTGGTAAATGCTACGCAGCTTCCCGCGTTGGCATGCCGCCCCGTGAGGCACAGATGCCGCCTCAAAAAATCTGCATCTTTTGCAAATCTTTTTCTCTGCCTTGAAAATTTTTTTCCAACGCTTGAAAAATTTTTTTCAAGGCATGAAAAAAATTTTCAAGCGTTGGAAATTTTTTTTTCACGGCTTGGCAATTTTCTTGAAAACAATGGCGTGCGGCCTACGTGCTTTGGCGGTGCGCTGGGGTGTGTTGGGCTGGCTCCCGCAGCCTACTGATGGCAGCCGGCTACCTGGCCTGCGCCTTATGCCAGTCGCCGCAGTGTGCCGACACGCACCGCCGGCACATTCAAGTGCCTGACATTTGCAGCGTTCCTCACTTTAATTTACCTTTGCAGCATCTTTTTCACCCTTCTCTATCATTTAGCAAACCACATGCGCCACGCTTACGCCGTCCGGCCATGATGACACACCGTCTTTATATGACCAGCCTATTATTTATCCCCTTCATACAAAAAAAATGAGAAGAAACCAACACTCCCTAAGTGGGTTGCTCGCGGCATTCCTGTTCGTAGCAGCCATGATGCTGCCCGCCTCCGTGTGGGCACAAAGCGTGACGACCGAGCAGCCCGCGGCAGGCGATGGCACGTCAGCCAATCCCTACCAGATAGCCAACGCGGCGCAACTGGCCTGGTTCCGCGACTGGGTGAACGGCACCTACACGCCCGCCGCA
>SFEP01000079.1 GCA_004557185.1 Bacteroidales bacterium | reverse complement strand
CCGAAATTCCTCGAAAAAATCATTCATCTGTTCATCTCGCATTTCGGAAAAACGGAAGGCTGAACCCAATAAATATTTCGTGCGTTTTCCCTGTGCCTTTCCGAAACGGAAACGTGCCGTGTAGAAACGCGTACAGTCCTGATAGGATTGGGTAGGCTTCTGTAATTCAGGTTTTATACGTATGCTTTTTCCTGGCTCCATTTATCCCTATTTGTTACAGCCCTTTCATCTCTCTATCCCTTTCACTTTTCGCCTGTTTTGCACAGCAAGCCCCTGCTTCACGTGGGGGCGAAGCAGGGGCTTGCTGTGGGGGAGGGAAGGTGGTTTACTGCGCAGGTCCGTAGGTGCGTTGCAGTTCCTCTATGAGTTCGGCGGGCACCATGTGGCTCACGTCGTGGCCCGCGGCGAGTGCTTCACGCACCTGCGTGGCGCTGTAGGGAAAGAGGGGGGCATTGTCTACGACGCTGACACCTGCGGGTAAGGAAGCTGCGTCGACGTGGCTGCCTGGCCGCGGATAGATAAGGAGGCCGTAGCGGCTGATGATGTATTCGCCACGCGCCCAGCGGGCAAAGGCTTCCCAGTTGTCGCCGCCCACGAGCCACACAAAGTGGCGGTCGGGATAGTCCGCAGCCAGCGCATCGAGGGTGCGCCAGGTGTATGACGGTACGGGCAGGGCAAACTCAAAGTCGCTGGCCTTGAGGGCAGGGTAGGGGCGTAGAGCCTGCTCCACCCAGCGCAGCCGTTCAGCAGCGGGGCGCAGCGTGTCGCCCGCCTTGAGTGGATTGCGTGGCGACACCATGAACCACACCTCGTCGGCATAGCCCGCCGTCACCACATGCTGCGCCAGTGCTATGTGCCCGTTGTGAATGGGATTGAACGAGCCGCCGTAGATGGCCGTGCGCTTATTCATGGCTTTGCAGATATTCCTGCACCACGCGCACAAAGTGCTGCTGTGCCTGTGCCAAGTCGTCGTTCACTACCACGCGGTCGAACTTGGGTGCAAACGTCAGTTCGAACTCTGCACGCGCCAGACGGTCGTTGATGACCTCGGCGCTGTCAGTGCCGCGCGCTTCCAGGCGTTGGCGCAGTGCCTCGATGGAGGGCGGCTGTATGAAAACGCTCAGCGCGCGGTCGCCGTAGTGCTGCTTGATGTGTTGCGCGCCAAGCACGTCGACGTCGCAAATCACGTGTTCACCGCGTTCCAGTTGGCGGTCAACCTGCGTGCGCAGTGTGCCGTAGAACCTGTCGGGATACACCTCCACGTATTCCAGAAAGTTGCCGCGCGCTATTTCTTCGCGAAAGGCTTCGGGGGTGAGGAAGTAGTATTCCACGCCGTCCTTCTCGGTGCCGCGTGGCGGGCGGCTGGTGGCTGAAATGGAAAAGTGCAGGCCGGGCACGTGCTGCATAAGGTGGCCGATGAGCGTGCTCTTGCCTGTGCCGCTCGGGGCTGAAATGATGATAACGGACATAGGGAGGTGGGTGTGTGGGGTATTAGACTAAGGTTCGGTATAGGCGTTTAGGCCGTCAGAGCACGTTGAGCACTTGCTCTTTTATTTGTTCCAACTCGTCCTTCATGCGCACTACGATGTTTTGCATTTCGGCTTGGTTGCTCTTCGACCCTGTGGTGTTGATTTCGCGTCCCATTTCCTGGGCTATGAAGCCGAGCTTTTTGCCCTGCCCCTCGCCTTTCTGCATGGTGGCCATGAAGTAGTCCAGGTGGTTGGCCAGTCGTTGCTTCTCTTCGCTGATGTCAAGTTTCTCAATGTAGTAAATGAGTTCCTGCTCCAAGCGGTTCTTGTCGTAGTCCACGCCTTTGAGTTCGCTCAGTCGGTCTTCCAAGCGCTGGCGAATGCGTGCCACGCGGCCCTGTTCGTAAGGTTCAATCTGGCCCAGCAGGCTGCGTATGCTTTCAATGCAGGCCGTAAACTTGATGCTCAGTGCTGCTCCCTCCTGGGCTCGGAACTCGGTGAGATGCGTCAGCGCCTGGGCTATAGCGGTGCGGGCTGCCTCCCACTCCTCGTCGGTGAGTTCTTCAGCTTCGGCACTCTGCGTCACTTCGGGCAGGCGCACCAGCACCTCCCACAGGTGGTCGCTGGGCATGGGCAGCCCCGTGCTTTGGCTGATGGCCTGCATCTGCTGCACATAACCCTTCACGGCGTCGGCGTTCAGCGAGCAGGCAGCCTGGCCGCCCGTGCGCTCCGTCCAGAGCGTGAAGTCCACTTTGCCGCGCAGCAGGCGGTCGGCAATGAGGCGGCGTATTTCAATTTCTTTTTCCCGGTAGAGCGGGGTGATGCGGGTGGAAAGGTCAAGGCTTTTGCTGTTAAGCGACTTGATCTCTACATGAATTTTCTTGTTGCCAAAGGTTACGTCGGCTTTTCCGTAGCCAGTCATGGAGAGTATCATAGAATAATGTTGATTGGTTCCTGAAAAAAAGAAGAAAGAGCGAAACCCTGCCGGCAAGGCCGCGCCCGGGGCGCAGGCTGGGGCGGTTTCGCTGGCAACAAAAGTACGTTTTTGACCTCAAACAGACAAGTAAACGTGTAAGAAAGCCTTAGTTTCTTTAACATTTCGGCCTTCATGATGCTCTGAAAGTCAGAAATGCGGCATTGGCAAGCCTGCCGGGGCGCCGTCGGCGTGCAAAGAAACCGGTGCTGCATTGCAGTTAGGGGGGAATTGCGTAATATTGCAGCACTGAAACGCATACGCATGCCCTATTTTGCTGCATGCGGCGCTCAAAAAAGCAAAATGAAAATATTCCTTTTACACGGCGATGGCAATAAAACGCCCGATACGCCGTTTTATACAACGCAGGTGCTCACCGACACAGCCCTGCTCGGCAAGAAAGCGCCGTTCTTTATTCCCGATTTCTCCAACCAAACCACCGTCAGCCTGCACTGGGCCGTGCGAATCAGTCGCTTGGGCAAGGGCGTGAACCGCCGTTTTGCCCACCGCTACTACGATGCTGCTGGCGTGGCGTTGCATTTCACAGCCCACCCTTTGCTTGAACACTTGCAGGCGCAGGGCTTGCCGTGGGATTTGGCTACAGGCTTCGACGGCGCCGTGGCACTGGGCGATTTTCAGCCCTATGTTGACGAGAATCATGCCACGCCCGCCTGCCTGGCGCCCGCCGTGCTTACCATCGACCAAGCTGAGCGAGCAGCCTTGCCGGCGCTGCGTCCCGGCGAAGTGGCCGACGAGGCACTCGAGATGCTCAGCCGCTTCTACACCCTGCGACAGGGCGACGTGCTGCTGCTGCCTGGTACGCCAGCCGTGGAGGTACACATGGACGAACGCCTTGCCGTGATGCAGGAAAATGCCTGCCGACTCACGTTCCGCGTGAAGTGAGGGGCACGCAGAGACGCCGCAGCCGCTTCGCCTACTCCTTTATATATATAAGGTAAGGGGCATGTTGCGATACGCCCTTTTTTAGGACATCTTTTTTTAAGAACCCACATGACGAAACGTCTGACCACATACAGCCACTCCCCGTTGGTACAACCGCTGCGCCGCCTCATGTTAGGCGTCGCGGCTTGGTGCTGCCTGCACGCTGGGCTGGCGCAGAACTTTGTCACGCTGCCTGAGCAGTACTTCGCCTTCGCCGGCAGTTCGCTGCCCGTGTACGAAGCGCAGCTCCATCCTGGGCACACCCTGCCAGGCGAAACTTACTCGGTGGTCGCCGAATATCCCGAACTGCAACCCGTCAGCCAGCGCGAGGCACGCCTGCTGCGGCAGCAACCTCACCCCCAGCGCGAAGGTCAGCCCGCCATGACGATGACGCAAGGCCTGATGCGGGGCGAGGCCGTGGTCGACGTGGCCTTTTCGCCCTACGTGTGGAAAAACGGACGCTGGTGGCGCATGAAGAGTTTCAAACTGCGCACGGTGTCTAACCGCTCGCCTCGCAACGCTGCCCAAACCACTGCGATGCGCGCCTTGCAGGCTGCCCAGCAGACGGAGCGCTATGCCGCCCACTCGGTGCTGGCCAGCGGCCGCTGGGTGAAGATACGTGTGCAGGACGAGGGCATCTATCGGCTCAGCAACGCCACGCTCAAGCGCTGGGGTTTTAGCGACCCTGCCCGCGTGAGGCTTTATGGCTATGGCGGCCGACTGCTGCCCGAGCAGTTCTTCTTTACGGGTAATGACGCCCTTATCGACGACCTGTGCGAGGTGCCGCTGATGCGCCAGGGCGACAATGCCCTTTTCTTTGCCGAGGGAACGCTGCGCTGGGATGCACAGGGCCAGCATACACGCAACACGTTCAGCCACTATTCCTATTACTTCCTGACCGAGGGCGAAGCTCCCGCAGCCATGCCGCAGGCAGCCACGGCAAGCGGTGCGTCGCAGACTGTGACCACCGTGCCGCAGCAGGCGCTGATTGACAGAGACGAGACTGTGTGGTATGGCGGTGGCCGCGACTTCTATGCCTCCGACGACTTGCAGGGCAGCGGCTACACCTACAAGTTGCCTATGGCCGGTGCTGTGGCCGACGTGGTGCCTACGCTCGACTGGGACGTGGCGGCCTCCAATGCTTTGAACAGCGTCAAAGTGTCGCTCAAGGCAGGCAGTGAGGACGTGTCAACCGTGACTATCTCCCAGTTGGGCGAAAACGAGAGCGCAGGCGGCATACGTCAGAATGGACTTAGTCTGCCCATGTACCAAGGCAAGAGCGAGGCAGCCCTCACGCTCTCAGCCAATGGTTCCGCTCGCCTCAACTACTTGCGGTTGCATTTCACCCAAACCCTCTCTACGCGTTACACCACGGGCAGTTTCACCCCCGGCCTTAAAGGAGCGGCCCAGTTGCGCATTGCCGATGCCGATGCCTACACCCGCCTGTGGCAGTTAGGCGGTGCACAGCAACCCGTGGCCGAGGTTCCCGCCACGCTCAACGGCTCCACGCTGGTGGCCGACGTGGCCGATGCCGCAGCCCGTTTTGTGCTGGTGAACTTGCAGGGCAACTACAACGAGCCCGAACTGGTGGGCGAGGTGCAGAACCAAGACTTGCATGCCACAGGACCGACCGACTACGTCATCATCGTGCCGGCGTCGGGCAAGCTCACTGAGCAAGCTGAGCGCTTGGCGCAAGCCCACCGCGAGGCCTCGGGGATGCGTGTGCTGGTGGTGCGGGCCGATGAGGTGTTTAATGAGTTCTCCTCAGGCACCCCCGATGCCACGGCCTACCGCCGCTTCATGAAGATGCTCTACGACCGTGCGGCCACCGATGCTGACCGCCCACGCTACCTGCTGCTTATGGGCAACTGCGCATGGGACAACCGCATGATTACCTCAGACTGGCGCGGCGCTAACCCCGACGACTACCTGCTGGCCTACGAACGCAACGAGCACGAGAACTATGTAGGTATGCGCTACTCCATCGGGTCGCTGCGCAGCTACGTCACCGACGACTACTACGGACTGCTTGACGACGGCGAGGGCATTTCTATTACGACGGAGAAGATGGACCTCGGCATTGGCCGCCTGCCTTGCGGCACCCCCGACGAAGCCGCCTGGCTGGTCGATGTGGCTATCGACTACCTGCACAACAACCACACGGGAGCCTGGAAGAACACCATGTACTCCGTAGCCGATGTGGGCGACGAGAACCTGCACATAAAGGATGCGCAGGAGGTGCAGAAACAGGTAGCAACCAGTGCACCCGAAGCCTTCATGGTACACCCGCTCTACCTCGATGCCTACGACATGCAGCAGACGGCGCAGGGCAACACTTATCCCGCCGCTACGCAGAAACTCAAAACGTACATGGGGCAGGGCGCACTCATCTTCAACTACAACGGCCACGGCTCGCCCGACCGTCTGTCGCACCGCTTCCTCATCAACAAGGAGGAGATGGCCGCCAACCGCAGCCAAGCCCGTCCTGTATGGATATTTGCCTCCTGCGAAATCACACCTTACGACCAACCCGTCAGTGACCTCGGGCGCAACGCCCTTTACTCCACCAGCGGGCCGGCAGCAGCTGTGGTCTGTGCAGCCCGCACGGTGTATGCCAGTTACAACCGTGCCATCAACAAGGGGTTTGTGAAATATGCCTTCGCCAGCGATGCCGAGGGTAAGCCCTATACCTTGGGCGATGCGCTGCGTTTGGCTAAGTGTGAACTCGTCAGCTCCACCAGCCAGTCGAGCATCGGCACCGACAAAACCATCAACAAACTGAAATATTCCCTGCTGGGCGACCCTGCCCTCACGCTTCGCTATCCGCGCAAAGGCATCGTGGTCGACAGCATCAACGGTATGCCCCTTCAGGCCGGCGACTTTCACTACATCAAATCGGGCAGCGTGCTCCGCTTCTCGGGGTACGTGCAGCAGGAGGGGGCACCCGGTCAGCCTGACGCCTCCTTCAACGGCCAACTTACCGGCACCCTATTCGATGCTCCCCACACCGTCACGTGTAAAGGTGCTGGCAACACCTACGCCGACCCCATAACCTACAGCGACTACTCGCGCAGTATGTTCCAAGGCTCGGTAGCCGTACAGCAGGGACGCTTCACGCTTGAGTGCATCGTGCCGCAAGGCGTGACGCTCAGCGGTGCCAAGGGGTTGCTCTCGCTCTACGCCGTGAGCGACGACGCCACCCGCGAGTACAGCGGTAGCGACAGCCGCTTCTGCTTCTGGGGCATCACGCAGCCCGAAGAGCCCGATACGCTCGGCCCCAAGGTGTACGTGTATCTCAACACGCCCGACTTCGTAGACGGCGGCATTACGAACACCACGCCCACCTTCTATGCTTCTGTGGAGGATGACTACGGCATTTCCATGCTGAGCGGAAGTTTGGGTCACGACATGGAACTGACGCTCGACGGCGACACCGAGAACACCCTGCTCCTCAACGACTACTTCACCTTCGAGAGCGGCTCTTACCGCAAGGGGCTCGTGGCCTATCCCTTCCAAGAACTAACTGAAGGCAAGCACACGCTGACCTTCCGCACTTGGGACGTGTATGACAATCCTGGCACGGCCGGCCTGCAGTTCACCGTGAGGGCGCAGGGTGCGCCGCGCTTCGACGTCACCGTCAGCCAGCAGGCACCGCGCACCTCCACACGCTTCATCACCACCTTTGCCGCCGCAGAGGGCCAAGCTACGCAAGTCACCACCGAAGTGTTTGCTGCCCAAGGCATGCGTGTGTGGAGCGCTACCCGCACCGTGACCGACGCCACCCAGGTGGGCATTGACTGGAACCTGTGCGACTACGGCGGTAACCGCCTGCACAAGGGCGTGTACTTCTATCGCAGCCGAGTGAACGGCAAGGAAACCGACACGCACAAGCTCCTTATACCCTAATATATTCCTTTTATTTCTTGAAACCCTCAGCTAACCCCAAGCATAATGAAACTACAACACAAGGCTAACGCATTGCTGCTCCTCTTCTTCCTGGCCAGCTTCCCTGTCATGGCAGAGGATGAGGTGCGTGACCAGTTCAACCCCGTGCGCACCGCGGTGACCTCGCAGACCATTGCTCCCGATGCCCGCGCTGGCGGTATGGGTGACGTCGGTGCCGCTACCGACCCCGACGTGCATTCGCAATACTGGAACCCCGCCAAATATCCCTTTACCATTTCGCGCGCAGGCTTTGCCATCAACTACACGCCGTGGCTGCGCAAACTCACCACAGGCATTGCCCTCCTCGACGCTGTGGGCTACGTGCGACTGGGCGAATACCAGGCACTGAGTGCTTCGGTGCGCTACTTCACACTGGGCGAGGTGCAGGCCACAGACATGACGGTAAAGCCCTTTGAGATGAGCGTCGACCTGGGCTACTCGCGTATGCTCGGCGAGAAGTTCTCGGCAGCTGTGGCCTTGCGTTACATCTACTCCGACATCACGGGTCACTACGACGAACAGAGCACGGCGGGGTCGGCCTTTGCCGCTGACATCGCCATGTATTACAACAACTATGTGCAGATGGGACGCCGCGAGTGCATGCTGTCGTGGGGCTTGAACATCAACAACATCGGTTCGAAAATCAGTTATGGCGACGACCGCTCCTATTTCATCCCCACTAACCTGCGTTTGGGCTTGAGCTACATGGTTCCGCTCAACGAGTACAACCGCTTCAGCATCTCGGCCGACGTGAACAAACTCCTTGTGCCCTCCATGCCGTTGCAGCGTGAGGGCGAGACGGATGTGGACTACGAAGAACGCCTCGACAAGGACTATTACAACAAGTCCTCCATCGCTGGCATCTTCACCAGTTTTGGCGACAGCGAGCGCGGCTTCAAGGGTGAAATGGAAGAGATTCAGTGGAGCGTAGGTGCCGAGTACACCTACAACGACAAGTTCACCCTCCGCGTCGGCTACCACCACGAGAGCGCCATGCAGGGCAACCGCAAATACTTCACCGCCGGTGCCGGCTTCCGCATGAACGTGATGTCGATAGACGCAGGCTATGTGGTGGGCACCTCGCCCTCGAACGCGCTCGACCAGACGCTGCGCGTATCCTTAGCCTTCGACTTCGACGGCATCAAGGAACTCATTGGCCGCCGTCGCTAAACGCTCCGCCGCCTATCTGCTACTCCTTTATATATATACGCGTTCTACGGGCCACACAGTATCCGCACTGTGTGGCCCGTAGACATTTGCTGCTGCGTCATGTAGCCCGTAGCCCGAAACGGCGCGGCACTTTCCCGTTCTTTGAAGGCACTTTCCCATTCGTATCAGCCGCTTCGTGCGTTGCCACGGGCCCATAACAACGTTGCCACGGCCCCATAACAACGTTGCCACGGGCCCATAACAACGTTGCCACGGGCCCGTAACAACGTTGCCACGGGCCCGTAACAACGTTGCTACGGCGCCGTGGCACCCCATTAGGCCTGTGACACCAGGGAAAACGCACGAAATTTAATCATCATTTTCTTTGTTATTTTCATTGATTTTCAATGTGATAAATTTGTTTATCTCATTGATTATTAGTAACTT
>SFEP01000011.1 GCA_004557185.1 Bacteroidales bacterium | reverse complement strand
AAAACTCACGTCGTTCGTAAATTTTTTTACGTAGCATCTATTTTCGGCGGTGCGGCGGGCCGTAAAAACAGGTCGCCGTGGGAACTTTCTTCCACGGCGGGGGAACTTTCTTCCACAGCATCCCGTCGGAGGCAACGCCTTCAATGCGTTTACCGAGCACCCGTCTTTTCTAGGGGCGCTCATACAAGTTTACCGGACACCAATAGATTTTTATCCACCCTCCCTCTGCCCAGCGCACGACGGAGGGTGTTTTTTTTGCGTCCCGCCCTACAAAAGCTCTTTTCGGGGCTCAAAATTGCCTGCGGAACGATGCGTGCCAGGAAGCCCTTCATTCACAATGGACACACCGTGCAGCCGGGCACAATGGGGACACGTGGCCATGCGGCCGCGCAGACTACCCGCACCACCAGCGCACTTTTTCACACCACAAGCCGCCGGCCCTGCGCACGAAAGCATATCCTACTGAGGTAAAAGAGGTAAATTTCGCATATAATCCTTACCTTTGCAGGCAGTTCGTGCCAGCCCACCCGCCGGCATGGCATGCCACAAGGCCGCCCAGTAGCGGCAAATTGAAACAAAACTAACTGACAAGCAAGATATGCTGACAATCAAACAAATTACGGAAGATAAGGAAGGCGTTATTCGCGGCCTTGAGAAAAAGCACTTTCAGGGTGCACGCGAAGCCGTGGAACAGGTGATTGCCTTCGACAACAAGCGCAAGGCGGCACAGGCCGAACTCGATGCGCTCAACCAACAGGTAAAACTCCTCTCGAAAAGCATTGGCTCACTCATGAAGGAGGGCAAAAAGGACGAAGCCGAACAGGCCAAGCAGCAGGTGGCTGACATCAAGCAGCAGAGCAAGGCCCTGGAGGACGCCATGAAGCAGGCCGACGACGACAAGCGCCAGGTGCTCTACACCATACCCAACGTGCCCTACGACCTCGTGCCCGAGGGACGCACCGCCGAGGACAACCTGGTGGTGAAGACGGGCGGACACGACACTGTTCTCCCCGAAAACGCCCTGCCGCACTGGGAACTGGCCAAGAAATACAACCTGATTGACTTTGATCTGGGCGTGAAGATTTCGGGCGCAGGCTTCCCCGTCTACATCGGTGCCGGTGCACGTCTGCAGCGCGCCCTGATCAACTTCTTCCTCGACGAGGCACGCAAGGCCGGCTACACCGAAATCATGCCGCCCACCGTGGTGAACCAGGCTTCGGGCTACGGCACGGGCCAGTTGCCCGACAAGGAAGGCCAAATGTATCACTGCGAACTGGACGACCTCTATCTCATCCCCACGGCTGAGGTGCCCGTGACCAACATTTACCGCGACGTGATATTGCGCGAGGACGAACTGCCCATCAAGAACTGCGCCTACACGCAGTGCTTCCGCCGCGAGGCTGGCAGTTACGGCAAGGACGTGCGCGGCCTGAACCGCCTGCACGAATTCTCGAAAATCGAAATCGTGCGCATCGACAAGCCCGAGCACTCGGCACAGTCGCACCAGGAAATGCTGGAACACGTAGAGGGCCTGCTGCAAAAACTCGAACTGCCCTACCGCATACTGCGCCTCTGTGGCGGCGACATGAGTTTCACGGCTGCCATCTGCTACGACTTCGAGGTGTACAGCGAGGCGCAGAAGCGCTGGCTTGAAGTGAGCTCGGTGTCGAACTTCGACACGTACCAGGCCAACCGTCTGCAATGCCGCTACCGCGACGCCAACAAGAAAATCCAACTCTGCCACACGCTCAACGGTTCGGCTCTCGCCCTGCCGCGCATCGTGGCAGCCCTGCTGGAGGACTTCCAGACGCCCGAGGGCATACGCATCCCCAAAGCGCTGCAACCCTACATGGGCTGCGACATGATTAAGTAACGAACCCACCCTGTTTCAACCCATCTAAGCAGTACACACACACTACTTGAAGGAGCCACGTGGGGCAAGCTGGCACTGCCCGCGCTTGTCGTGCGTGGCTCCTTGGTTAGGGTGGCGCTCCATTTTCTGCTACTTACCCCTATGCGCGTACTCTCCATAGACTACGGCAAAAAGCGCACGGGCCTGGCCGTGACCGACCCGGCGCAAATCATTGCCAACGCCCTTACCACCGTCGACACAAGCGAACTCATGGCCTTCGTGATGCACTATGTGGCCACGGAGCCCGTGGAGCGCATCGTGATAGGGCTGCCCGTGCAAACCAACGGACTGCCCAGCGAAAACCAACAGCGAGCCCGCCGCTTCGGCGACAAACTGCAGGAACGACTGCCACACATCACAGTGGAATACTACGACGAACGCTTCACCAGCGTGCTGGCTCAGAGGGCCATACGCGAGAGCGGCATCGGACGCAAGCGCCGCGAAACAGACAAGGGGCTGGTGGACGAAGTGAGCGCCTGCATCATTCTGCAAAGCTGGATGGAGTCGCGCGCCATGCACCTGTAACCTCCATCACGCGTCCTGCCCCCTAAATCATTTTTGCATTCTCCCCATTTTCACATGACACTCCCTATCTTTACCTACGGCATGCCCGTACTGCGCAAGGCATCCGATGACATCACCCCCGACTATCCTAACCTCAAGGAGTTGATAGCCGACATGTTTGAGACCATGTACAAAAGCGACGGCGTGGGTCTGGCCGCTCCCCAAATAGGCTTGAACATCCGCCTCGTGGTCATCACCCTCGACGCGCTGAAGGACGATTTCCCCGAATACGCCAATTTCAACAAAGCCTACATCAACCCGCACATCGTGGAGTTCGACGACACCGAAACGGAGACGATGGACGAAGGCTGCCTCTCGCTGCCAGGCATACACGAGGCGGTGCGCCGCCCCACCCGCATCCGGGTGCAATACCTCGACGAGGACTTCCAGGAGCACGACGAATGGGTTACGGGCTTTCTGGCCCGCGTGATGCAGCATGAGTTTGACCACCTGGACGGCAAACTCTTCACCGACCGCATCAGCCCCCTGCGCAAACAGATGGTGCGCAACAAACTCAACGCCCTGCTCAAGGGTAAGGTGCGCCCCAACTACAAGGTGAAAATGCCGCGCTGAACCGAGCCGACGGTCACCCCACGCATTCCACTTATTTCCTGCTCCCAACCTCTTCATGCCATGTTCATTCAGCCCCGCACTTGGTTACGCTTTGTCATGGTCTGGCTCGTCATGCTGCTGGCCGCCGCGCCGGCTGCGCATGCACAAGTGAACGCCGAAACGGTCACCCTCATGGGCCGCAACGCCCTGAGCGTGGACGACTATCTCACAGCCATACGCTACTTTAACCAAGCCATCGACGCGAAGCCCTATTTGCCACGCCCCTATTACTACAGGGCCTATGCCAAGTTCACGCTCGAGGACTATCAAGGCGCCGAAGACGACTGCACGAAGAGCCTCAGCCTCAACCCTTACATCACCGAAGTCTACGCTTTGCGAGGCCTGTGTCGCATTCACAACAACCGCTTCGACGAGGCCGCGGCCGACTATGCGCGGGTGCTGGCCGAAACGCCGGAGGACCAGGGGGCACGCTACAACCGCGCCCTGTGCCGCCTGCAACTGAAGGACTACGCCCGCTGCGACAGCGACCTGAATGTGCTGTTGCAACGTTGGCCCAACTTCTACCGAGCCTATATGGTGAAGGCACAGGTGGCACTCGAACAAACCGACACGGTGCAGGGGCTGGCTTGGATTGACTCGCTGCTGGTGCGCATGCCCACCGATGCACAGGCCTGGGCTTTCAAAGGGCAATACGCGCTGCAGCAGGAGAACTACTCACTGGCCGACTCCTGCCTGACGCAAGCATTGGCCGCACGACCCGGCGACCACGAGCTCTATGTGCTCAGAGCACAAGCGCTGCATGCGCTGGGACAATTTGGCCGCGCCATAGCTGACTACGACCGCGCCATCACCCTGATGCCCGAACACTTTGTGGCACACTACAACCGCGGTTTGCTACGCTCATTCACGGGCGATCTGAACCGCGCCATCGACGACTTTGACTTTGTACTTTCAAAAGAGCCCGACAACACGCTGGCCCTCTATAACCGTGCACAACTGCGCGCTGCCACCGGCAACTACCGCGGCGCTATAGCCGACTACAGCGTGCTCATTCGCCAATACCCGCAATTCACCTACGGCTACCTGGCTCGCGCAGAGTGCCGCCGCAAGGTGGGCGACGTGCGCGGCGCACTGAGCGACGAAAGCGTGGTGGCGCGGCGCGAACTGGACCTGGCCTTTGCACGCAAACCGCAAAGCAAGGCCAAGAAAGTGCGCAAACGCTCAGAGCACGCCTTGGAGCAGTACCAGCAACTGGTGCAGGAGGATGCCGACACGGTGCGCAACGTGTTTGGAACGCTCTACGGCAAGGTGCAGAACGAGAAGGCTTCGCCCGACCTGCTGCCCATGTACAGCCTGGCCTTCCGCACCGACCAGACACGGGGCTATCATGCTACTGCCTTTGTGCCTGAAACGGGGGCCATCACGCAGACGCTTGAACTCACCTCGCGCAAGTTCTGCCTCACGGCCGAAGTCGAGGCCAACGCAGCTGAGGCTGCCGCCCACGACGAGGACATGCTGGCGGGACGCGAGCAACGCCTCAGCCGCCGCGACCAATGCTTGGTGCGCTCGGCCATTGCGGCAGCACGCTACGACTACGATGCAGCACTCAACGAGGCTGGCTACGCCGTGCACACAGATACGGCATCGGCAGTGGCCTATATGCAACGCGCCGCCATACTGATGCTCACACTGCAGTCGTCCACACTATCTGACACCGACATGAAGGCACGATTGGCACTGGCACGCGCCGACCTGCATAACGCACTCCGACTGCAACCCGCACAGGCCATTGCCTACTACAACCTGGCGTGCCTCGAAGCCTGGGGGCAGCATGCCGAATATGCCCTGCAATGCCTGACACACGCCATCACGCTCGACGCCCGCTTGCCCGAGGCTTACTACAACCGCGCCCTGCTCTACCTGCGGCAAGGCGACAAGGAGAAGGCCGCCGCCGACTTCAGCGCAGCAGGCCAGCTGGGGCTCTACAAAGCCTACGCGCAACTCAAGGCGATGAAGCAATGAAGCCCTGCGCCGCACTCCTTATTATATATATAGGAAAGAAAGCGCATGCCATAACTTGTCGAAGCCCCCACGCCCCACGACGCTTTGACTCCTTACACAAGTAATCCCTTACATGCTATTCTATATGAAAAACCTCCTTTTTCTCTCACTTTTGGCCCTGCTCCCGCTCACAGCGCGCAGCCAGGGCAGCACGTCCTATTGGCTCGACCCCGCCCAAAACCGCGTGAACACGGTGGCCCCGCGGGCCGACTTCTTCGCATTCGAAAGCACCGCACTGGCCATGCAGGGCGACAAAACGCGCTCCGCACGTTACCTCTCGCTTGAGGGGCCCTGGAAATTCCACTTCGCACGCCATCATCAGGACGCACCGGCCAAGTTCTTCGAAACCACGTTCGACGACAGCGCGTGGAGCACGTTTCAGGTGCCCGGCCTCTTCGAACTGAACGGCTACGGCGACCCCATCTACAAGAACATTGGCTATGCGTGGGCTACACAGTTTGCCCCGAACCCGCCCCTCGTGGAGGAAAAGAACAACTACACGGGCTCCTACCGCCGCACGGTGCAGGTGCCCGCTGCGTGGAAAGGCGAACGCATCATGCTGCACGTAGGGTCGGCCACCTCCAACCTCATGGTGTGGGTGAACGGGAAATTCGTAGGCTACAGCGAGGACTCGAAAGTGGCTGCCGAGTTTGACCTCACCCCATACCTGAAAGCGGGCAGCACGAACCTTATCGCCATGCAGGTGATGCGATGGTGCGACGGTTCCTACTTTGAAGACCAGGACTTCTGGCGCTTCACCGGTATTGCCCGCGAGGTCTACCTCTACGCACGGCCACAAAGCCACATGGCCGACCTTTTCATTACGCCCGACCTTACAGACAACTACACTAACGGCACGCTCACCATTGCAGCCGACTTGGTGCAGGCTAAGGGGAAAACGCTTACGCTCACCCTGCTTGACGCCCAAGGCAAAGAGGTGCGCAGCGAACAAGTGGCGGTGAACGGCCAAAAGGCACAGGTGAAGTGGACGGTGGAAAATCCGCTGAAATGGACGGCCGAAACGCCGAACCTCTATCTGCTGCGTGCCGAACTGAGCGACGGCAAACGCCTCATAGAAAGCCTTACGCAGCACGTGGGCTTCCGCAAGGTGGAAGTACGCGACGGACAATTCCTTGTAAACGGCAAAGCCATCCTCATCAAAGGCGTAAACCGCCACGAACTCGACCCCGACAACGGCTACGTGGTGAGCATACAGCGCATGGAACAGGACATTCGCCGCATGAAGGAACTGAACATCAACGCCGTGCGCACCTGCCACTACCCCGACGACCCGAGGTGGTATAACCTATGCGACAAATACGGCCTCTACGTAGTGGCCGAGGCCAACTTAGAAAGCCACGGCATGGGCTATGGCGCCAAGACGCTGGCCAAAGTGCCCCGCTACCTGCAAACGCACCTCGAGCGCAACCGCAACAATACCCACACGCTGAAAAACCACCCCTCCATCGTAGTGTGGAGCATGGGCAATGAGGCCGGACACGGCGAGAACTTTGACAAAGTGTACGCCGACATCAAGCAATACGACCCTTCGCGCCCCGTGCAGTATGAACGTGCCGGACTCGAAAAGGCCACCGACATTTACTGCCCCATGTATTACGACTGCGCCGGCATGGAACAGTTTGCCAAAAGCAACGACCCTCGTCCCATGATACAGTGTGAATACGCACACGCCATGGGTAACTCAGAAGGCGGATTTAAGGACTACTGGGAACTCATACGCCGCTACCCCAAACTGCAGGGCGGCTTTATCTGGGACTTTGCCGACCAAGCCATTCGCTCCCATAACGCACAAGGCAAAGAGATATATGCTTACGGCGGCGACTTCGGCCGTTATCCCGCATCCGACCACAACTTCAACTGCAACGGCCTGGTCAGCCCCGACCGCGCCTTCAATCCGCATGCCTACGAGGTGCAATACTGGCACCAGAACCTGTGGACTACGCTGGTCGACGAGGCCCAAGGCGTGGTAGAAGTGTTCAACGAACAGTTCTTCCGCACAGCCAACAACGTGACGCTGCATTGGCAACTGCTCGAAGAAGGTAAACTCCTGGCGCAAGGCAGCACCGACGCGCTGCACATCGCACCGCAGGAAAAAGTACGCATACAGCTGCCGGGATATAGCCTTCCCGAAGTGGTGGGCGAGGTTACGCTGCAAGTGGCCTACTGCCTAAAAGAGGCCGAACCCCTGCTGCCCAAGAACTTCTGCGTAGCCCGTCAGGAATTTGTGTTGCAGGGCTATGCCTTCCCCGATGCCGAGCGCCTGGCAGGCGTGCTGCGCCACACCACCAAGGTGCTGCGCACACCGGGCAAGGCACCCGTTGCCAGCAGCAAGGAGGTTGCCGTGTCGCGCGACGAGCAATTAGCCTGCCTCACACTCGCAGCAGCCGGCACCAGCGTGACCTTCAACAAGCAGACGGGATGGGTAGATTACCTCGACGTGGACGGCGAACTGATGCTGCAAAAGGGCTTCAGTTTGCTGCCCGACTTTTGGCGCGCTCCCACCGACAACGACTACGGTGCCGCATTGCAACGCCACCTGGGAGCATGGCGTCAGCCCGACATGCAACTCCAATCCTTGAAGGACGACGAATGGGGCACCTCGCGCCGCGTGATAGCCACCTACAATTTACCCCAACTGAACGCCACGCTGTGTCTGACTTATGTGCTCACGGCCGAGGGCAAACTGCTGGTGACGCAGTCGCTTGCCACAGATGCCCATAGCAAACAGAAGCCCGACCTGCCCCGCTTCGGCATGACGCTGACAATGCCGCAGGCCTACGACCAAATTCGCTACTACGGTCGCGGCCCCGTGGAGAACTACATCGACCGCAAGGCATGCACCTTCCTCGGTGCCTACAGCAGCGAAACCGAGAAGGAATATTGGCCCTACATTCGTCCGCAGGAGAGCGGCAACCACACCGACGTACGCTGGTGGACGCAATGCAACAAGCAAGGCAAGGGGCTGCGCTTCTACGGCACTGAAGCACTCGAAATGGCCGCACTGCCCTACCTCACGGCCGACCTTGACGGCGGCGACGTGAAAGAGGCGCAACACATGCACAGCGGCGACCTCACCGCACGCCCCTACAACGTGATGCACGTAGCCAAGCGGCAAATGGGACTGGGCTGCATCGACTCCTGGGGAGCGTGGCCCATGCAAGCCTATCGCATGCCCTACGGCGACTACTCCTTTACTTTCATTGTTGAACCTGTGCGCTGACGACGCATAGTACAATCCCGCAACACGGCCATAGCGGGAATGCGAAGATTGGATGCCGTGAAGAAAAACGCTCTACGTGTGAAGAAGAATGCTCACGGGATGAAGTTTTTTCTTCACGGCATCTATTTTTATTGATTACTGTCCGCTAAACTTGTTTGAAGGCCTGCAAAAAAATACAGGTGTCAGGTAAACGCATTGAAGACGCTGTCTCAGTCAACGAGGTGCCGTGGGAAAAAGAGTCCCCGCTGTGGAAGAAAGTTCCCATGCCGTGGGAAGTTTCTTCCACGGCGGCCTGTTCCGACAGCCCGCCGCCCCGCCGAAAATAGATGCTACGTAAAAAAGTTTACGAACGACGTGATATTTTTTACGTACGACGTGATATTTTTTACGTAGCATAGCCTTTTTCCGTCTCCCCGACCGGCTGGAAATAGATGCTGTGAAGACAAATTGCCGCTCTAAAAAAGTTTTACCGGACATCAATAAAAAATTACTGGTGTCCGGTAAACGCATTGAAGACGTTGGCGGTGTGTGTCTTATTGAAAGACGTCCTTTCCAAAAGACGTCCACTTTTGCTTTTTCTCATAGCGAAGTCACTGTCTTCGGCCTTCACTTTTTGGTCTGCATGCACTCATCCGTAGAGTGAAGTACGCTCGAGGCGCTTCATGTCTACAAATTTTATGGTGCGGCCATGCACGGCAAGCATGCCTTCGTCAGCAAACTCTGAAAGCGTGCGTATGGCGTTGCTCGTCGTCATATTGGAAAGCGAGGCCATATCCTCACGCGAAATCTGCGCTGACAAGATGCCTTCGCTGTCAATGCCATACACGTCGACCAGATGCAGCAGGGCTTCTGCCAGCCTGCCGCGCACATGCTTCTGGGTGAGACTCACAATGCGGCGGTCGGCAATGCCCAAATCTACGGCAAGTTCTTGCATGAAAAAGGCCGTAAGACCCGCATTGCGCTCCATGACCTTGCACACATCGGCCATCAGAAATTCCACCAGAACGCTCTCCTCGAAAGCTGCGGCTGCCGTTACGTAGGGCTCGCGAGCAAGATATGCCCGATAGCCGAAATACTGCACGGGCCTCAGCACGCGGTTGATAAGACTACGTCCGCCTATGCCGTCACGATAAATCTTGACCTTGCCGTTGACAAGGCAAAGCAGACGCGTAGGCTGTTCATTCTCTCGATATATGATTTCGTTGCGGCGGTATTTCACCACACGAGCCGAACGTTTGAGTTCTTCTCCGTCGGCAGGCGTGAGCAACTGGCTCACCGCCGAGAGCGAACGCTTGATGCGCTCTTCATCATAGGTTTCAAGGATAGTCATAGCAGAGTTAAGGCGGGCCTTTACGCATGCATTGCACTGTGTCACAACGCAGCGGCAAGCCCTTAAGTGTTTAGCAGTCTTGTTTTCAGGTAACAGGCAAGTGTCATGCCCCCTGGTAAACGCCCCGGCAGCACAAATGGCAAAAAGACAGCACTGCGCCACCTTATAGGCGCAGCAAATGTAGAAATTTAATCGTTTAGGAGCATCATTGCTGCCTATCTTTTTACACAGGATACTGCCTTGAAGAAAAAATTACCCTTTTTTTATGTAAAACTTTTCTGCCAAAGAAAAAAAGTTTCTACTTTTGAAAGCGAATATAGCAAAATGGGTAGTTAACGCTACACTTACTCCTGCCGACCGACCTTCGGGATAACGGGGAAAGTACTCCCGCCCAGCTATGAAGCACGCTTTTCTTCTGCGTCCGAACACATGAAGAAAGGAACCCTTAGATAATTGAAAAACAAAACCTTATAATCACAACACCATGAGTTATTTGAAGTTCGACAAGGCCCAAATGACCAACTTGCAGGATTCCCTCTTTAAGGAAATGCTGATTACGAACCGGTCTGGCGCTTATTGTTCCACAACTTTGGTAGGTTGCAACATCCGTAAGTATGACGGTCTGCTCGTGATGCCCGTGCCCGAAATTGATGACGAGAACCACGTGATCCTGTCATCGCTCGACGAAACGGTTATCCAGCACGACACCGAGTTCAACTTGGGCTTGCACAAATATCAAGGCGAGAATTATAGTCCTAAGGGGCACAAGTACATCGTTAGTTTCGAATGGGACCAAATTCCCACATGGACGTACCGCGTAGGTGGCGTATTGCTGAAGAAGGAAATTCTCTTCGACACCTCCATCCACCGCCTCTACATGCGCTACACACTGCTTGATGCCCATTCCGCCACCACACTGCGCCTGAAGCCCTTCTTGGCATTCCGCAGCGTGCGCCAGTGGACCCACGAAAACGGTGCCGCCAACCGCAGCTACGATGTAGTGGACAACGGCATACGCATGTGCTTGTATCAAGGCTATCCCGACCTGTATATGCAAACCAGCAAAAAGGCTGAGTGGGTATATTGCCCCGACTGGTACAGAGGAATGGATTACCCCAAGGAACGCGAACGTGGCTACTACGCTACGGAGGATCTGCTTGTTCCCGGCTACTTTGAAATGCCAATCAAGAAGGGTGAGAGTGTTATCTTCAGCGCAGGCGTGGCCCCCATCGACCACAAGGAAATTGAGGGACTGCTTGAAAAAGAAGCCGCCAACCTGGACCACCGCGACAGTTTCTACCACTGCCTGGTGAATGCCGCCCACCAATTCCGCGTAACGAAAGATGGCGAGTCCTATTTGCTGGCAGGCTATCCGTGGTTCAAGCCTCGTGCACGCGACACCTTTATTTCTATGCCTGGCCTCACATTGGCCATCGGCGAAACTGACCGCTTCGAGGCCTACATGGAAACAGCGCGCAAAGCCATCAACGACTTCATCAACAAGCGCCCGCTGTCCGTTGACATCTACGAGGTGGAGCAACCCGACACCCTGCTCTGGGCCACGTGGTGCATCCAGCAATATGCCAAGCATGCCTCGCGCAGTGAGTGCTTCAAAAAGTACGGCACGCTGCTCAAAGACATCATGCTCTACATCTGGAGCGGCAAGCACAACAACCTCTTCGTTCACGACAACGGTCTGCTCTACACCAACGGTCGCGACCACGCCGTAACTTGGATGAACTCACAGCAGAACGGACGTCCCATCGTGCCGCGCTCAGGCTACATTGTCGAGTTCAACGCTTTGTGGTACAATGCCCTCAAGTTCTTCGAACAAATCCTGTCGGAGAATGCAGCCGAGCAGGAAGCCGCACTCATTCAGCGCGCAGCCGACGACGCCGCCAAGGTGGCAGCATCGTTCAAAGACGTTTTCCTCAACGAACACGGTTATCTGCTTGACTACGTCGACGGCCAGATGATGGATTGGAGCGTACGTCCCAACCAGCTGTTCGCCATCGCACTCGACTTCTCCCCACTCGACATGAAAGAGCGCAAGGGCGTACTCGACATCTGCACCAAGGAACTCGTCACCCCCAAGGGCATACGTTCACTCTCGCCCAAGAGCGGCGGCTACAACCCCATGTATGTGGGCGAACAGACGCAGCGCGACTTTGCCTACCATCAGGGCACTGCCTGGCCTTGGCTCACGGGCTTCTATCTTGAGGCATACCTTCGCGTGTACAAAATGAGCGGCGTCAACTACATCGAACGCCAGCTCATCGGCTTCGAGGAAGAACTCTTCTACCACTGCATCGGCACCATTCCCGAACTCTTCGATGGTAATCCGCCCTTCCACGGACGCGGTGCCATCTCGTTTGCCATGAATGTGAGCGGCATTCTGCGTGCCCTCGGCCAACTTGAGAAATATAATAACGCCATGGAATAAACAAGGAGCCACCTGCGCCGCAGGGCCTGTCACCACGGCAGCACCACCACAGCCTCATACCTCAAGTGAGCCGACCACATCATGGCTCCACACGACAGTAAGGCTGAGCGGCAAGGCTTCTTTCCTATCATAAACAAACACATCTCGATATGAAAGTACTAATGTTCGGATGGGAATTTCCCCCTCACATCCTCGGAGGTCTTGGCACAGCAAGTTATGGCATCACCAAGGGACTCGCAGCCCAGCCGGATATGCATATCACTTTTTGTCTGCCGAAGCCTTGGGGCGACGAGGACAAGAGTTTTATGAACATCATCGGCCTCAATGAGACGCCCATCGTTTGGCGCGACGTGGACTACGACTACGTAAAGGAGCGCTTGGGCACAAAAATGGAGCCCGAACTCTATTACAAATTGCGCGACCACATCTATGCAGACTTCAACTACCGCGTGACCGATGATTTGGGTTGCATCGAGTTCTCCGGACGCTATCCCGAAAACCTGCAAGAGGAAATCAACAACTACTCCATCGTGGCAGGCGTCATCGCTCGCCAGCAGGAATACGACATCATCCACGCTCACGACTGGCTTACCTACCCCGCCGGCATCCATGCCAAGAACGTAAGCGGCAAGCCTCTCGTCATCCACGTGCATGCCACCGACTTCGACCGCTCACGCGGCAATGTCAACCCCACTGTCTACGGCATCGAAAAGAATGGTATGGACCACGCCGACTGCATCATGTGCGTGTCCGAACTCACCAGGCAAACCGTCATCAACCACTACCATCAGGACCCTGCCAAGTGTATCACCATGCACAACGCCGTCTATCCCCTTTCGAGCGACATTCTCGACATGGTGGCCGAACAGCGCAAACAGCGTGAAAACCGAAAGGAAAAGGTAGTCACCTTCCTGGGCCGTATCACCATGCAGAAGGGACCTGAATACTTCGTCGAAGCCGCCGCCCTCGTGCTGAAACGTACACGCAACATACGCTTCTGCATGGCCGGTTCGGGCGACATGATGAACGCCATGATTGAAATGGCAGCAGCACGAGGCATTGCCGACCGCTTCCACTTCCCCGGCTTCATGAAAGGCAAGCAGGTTTACGAGGCATTTGCCGACAGCGACGTCTACGTCATGCCCTCCGTGAGCGAACCCTTCGGCATCTCGCCCCTCGAAGCCATGCAGTGTGGCGTGCCCTCCATCATCAGTAAGCAGAGCGGCTGCGCTGAAATCCTCGACAAATGCATCAAGACCGACTATTGGGACATCTACGCCATGGCCGATGCCATGTACTCGCTCTGCACCAACGAGTCGTTGCACGAATACCTCAAGGTTGAAGGCAAAAACGAGGTGGATCAAATCACATGGGAAAAGGTAGGCAAGAAAATCTACGATGTCTACAGCCAACTCATACACTGACGTTCCACTTTCAAGCATCTACTGCTAAGTTTCATCCACCCTATTCCTCCGGCAGGCCTGCCGCAAGGCACTAACCGGGAATAACCCAAAAAATCATATCCCCATGAAAACCGTTTGTCTTTATTTCGAGATACACCAAAACATCCACCTCAAGCGCTACCGCTTCTTCGACATCGGCACCGACCATTATTACTACGATGACTACGAGAACGCACGCTCCATCACCGAAACGGCCGAACGTTCCTACGTGCCCGCCCTCGAAGCCCTCATCGAAATGGCCAAGGCCAATCCCGGCGAATTCAAATGCGCCTTCTCACTCTCCGGCTGCGCCATTGAGCAACTTGAGAACCACGCTCCGCAGGTCATCGGTCTGCTGCAGGAACTCAACGAAACGGGCTGCGTAGAATTCCTGGCTGAAACCTATTCACACGGTTTCTCCTCGCTCAAAAACGAAGAGATCTTCCGCGACGAGGTGCAGCGCCTGTGCAAAAAGGTGAAACTGCTCTTTGGCCAGGAACCGAAAATCTTCCGCAACTCGGCCCTCATCTACTCCGATGAAATTGGCGAACTTGTAGCCTCCATGGGCTTCAAAGGTATGCTGGCCGAAGGTGCCAAGCACGTGCTCGGCTGGAAGAGCCCGCACTACGTGTACAACTGCTGCCGCAACCCCAAGCTGAAACTGCTGCTTCGCGACTACTCGCTCTCTGAGGACATCTCCTTCCGCTTCAACGACTCTTCGTGGAGCGAATACCCCCTCTTCGCCGAAACCTACGCCGACTGGGTGGCCAAACTCCCCGAACAGGATCAGGTTGTCAACATCTTCATGGAGCTCTGCGCACTCGGCATCTTCCAGCCCCTGTCGTCCAACATCCTGGAGTTCATGAAGGCCCTCCCCGCCCAGTTCAAGCAGCGCGGCATCACATTCAGCACGCCGTCCGAACTGTGCAGCAAAATGAAGTCGGCAGGCGACCTCACCGTCACCTACCCCACCTCATGGGTCGACGAGGAGCGCGACCTCTCACCGTGGCTCGGCAACGTCATGCAGCGTGAAGCCATCGACAAGCTCTACAGCATTGCCGACCGCGTACGCATCTGCCGCGACCGCCGTCTGCAGCAGGACTTCGACTACCTGCAGGCCTCCAACAACCTCCGCTTCATGAGCACCAAGCCCAGCAGTTACGGCGGCTACCGCGGTATCTACGACTCGCCCTACGATGCCTTCACCAACTACATGAACATTCTCGGCGACTTCATCACCCGCGTCAACGACCGCTATCCGCTCGACATCGACAACGAGGAACTCAACTCCCTGCTCACCACCATCAAGAACCAGGGCGATGAACTGACCTTGAAAGACAAGGAAATCAGCAAACTGCAGAACATGCTGGCACAGGCTGACAAGAAAGAGGCACCCAAAGCCAAGGCTCCCAAAAAGGCTGAAGCCGAAGCCGAGACAAAGCCCGCCAAGAAGGCCGCGCCCAAAAAGAAAGCTCCTGCCAAGAAGTAACCCTCAGTGCCCAGCCTACACAAGAGGCCCACATCCGCCTCCATGCAGGCTCACACACCAAGAACCGTTTGTTTAAAGTTTTCATAGTTTTCCTTCCCGTGGCCCACTGGCTGCGGGGAGGTTTTTCTTTTTTATCCCACCTCCTTCACATCTCCTCTAGGCGCCGCGCTGCCACCACTGCAGGCAGGAGGGAGAGGCGTCGAGGCGTCCCTCCTGCTTTATGTATCACCTGAAAGAGTGGACGTGGACGTGCACACTGTGCAAACTATATAGCTGTGGAACTGCAACATTCCGATTTTATATGCTAAATTTGCACGCAACTTGACGCCGCGGCGTGGCCTGCAAGGCTGCATGCACATGCTTCCCTATCCCATCGTTCGGAGCTTGGGTTGCCCCATGTCAAGTTCTGGTTTACTGCCAAGCCCTGAAACTTTCACACATCAGCACTTACCCGTAATGAAAAAATTACTCTTTTCCCTGTTGTTCATATTGGTAGCCTTGTCGTCGTGCAAAACCTACCAGAAGATTATCTACTTCCAGGACGTGTGCCCCGACTCTGTGGTCAAGGTGCTCCCTACCCAGACGCTGCGTTTCGTGCCTGGCGACCGCCTTGCCATCAACATCACCAGTTCTGCGACACCCGAGCTGGCCGACCGCTACAACCTGACAGTGGGCGGACGTAACGGCAGCTACGCCAACAACAATGTGAACAATACACGCTACACCGTAGATGAGAACGGCAACATAGACGTGCCGGGCATTGGCAGGGTGTGCGTGGGCGGCCTCACCCGCTCGGAGGTGGCTACAAAGATACAGGCACTCTTCCGCAACGGCATTATCAACGATGCCATTGTCACAGTGAGTGCTTACGACCAGGTGTATTACGTAATGGGCGAGGTGTCAAGCCCTGGCAAGAAGGAAATTAACCGCGACAACCTCAACATCATTCAGGCTCTCGCGCAGTGCAACGACCTCAGCATACTGGCCCAGCGCAACCGCATCAAGGTGCTGCGTCAGGAGGGCGATGAAATTAAAACCTACTACGTGGACATCCGTTCGAAGGACATTTTCACCTCGCCCGCCTACAATATTCAGCAGAACGACATCATCTACGTTGAGCCGAACAAGGTGCGTATGGGACAGTCGAACAACAACGAGAACTCCCTGCGCAGCATCTCCATGTGGATGTCCATCACCTCCTTCCTCACCTCCATCGCCATCCTCATCACCAACGCCGTGAAGTAACCCCTGCACGGTTTGCGAACATCGTCATACGGCCGCTCTGCCCATTCTCCCGGCAGGGCGGCCTGCATTTTGCATGCCCCCCATTGATTACTGCGTCGTCACCGCCACAGCATACGTATCTTCTGCGCTGGAAATGCACGCAGTAACGCCCTGAAATAATAGACATCGTGCAGAAGGCTTTCAGAAAAGAGTGGAGATGCTTGGTGGTTTGTGGGGAATGCGCTATATTTGCACTCGCAAACGAGGCATGAGTCTTGATTTTGCTATTATTTACGGGTAAGTGCTGTACGGCCAGCTCCTTTCCAATCCTCCAGGGCTTGACCGCAGCAAAGGCAGAAGGTCGTAGCGGCGCGATACAGTTAGCTTACCCACCCGCCTCTTTAGCTCAGTTGGCCAGAGCACGTGATTTGTAATCTCGGGGTCGTTGGTTCGAATCCGACAAGAGGCTCAAGAAAAAGGCGTTTCCACCATCTTGGTTTGGAAACGCCTTTTCTTTTTGTCATAGGTGCGTGGGGTAGCGCTGCGCGTCGTCCTCATTTTATCACGAAGTAGGGCTTCATGCGGTTAAAATCTTCGGGCGTAAATTCTTTGAAAAGCGAAAGGTCGCGCCAGTCGCGCATCGGCCCGTATTTCTCGCGATAACGCATGATAGCCTTTGTCTGCTCGTACGACACATAGGGGTGACGCACAATTTCCTTGAACGTGGCACGGTTCAGGTTAATGGTTTGCGGACGCGCACTGTCATCAACCTTGAACCACGTGCTAATGCCCGATGGCAAGCCCTCCACCTCGTCGAGTTGACGCACGTGCACAAAGCCGCCCAATCGCTCCCGATACCTGCAAATCTTACGGGCATAATAACTGCCGATGCCAGGCACCCGCTTAAGTTCATTGGTGTCGGCAAGGTTGAGGTCGATAACAGTGCCAGGGGCATACTTCTCCACCCGCTCGTACTGGGGACGTTCGGCTGGCAGTGATATGTAACGCTCCTCGTACGTGGGACGTCGGTCCTCGGGACGTATGCGAATGTAAGGCCGCAGGCGCTGGAAGTCCTTCGGCGCGAGTCCGTAGAGGCGTGCAAAGTCGTCGGGCGAGCGCCACAGGCCACCCTTGCGGCGATACTTCATCATGTTGCGCACTTGCCACGGTGTCAGTCCCAAGCGTCGCAGCGTCAGCGAGTCGTCGTGGTTAGGGTCGAAAGGAAAAAGCTCGGCACGTACCTCCATTTCACTCTCCTCCCCCGCTTGCCCTGCCGCACGCAGGCTGTCCTGCCAGGCCTGCCAGGTTGCCAACTCTTCGGCACTGATAGGCTCATCGTCGGACACCGAACAACTGCGCCACCACCATGTGCCCAGTGCCAGCAGCACCAGCAAGATGGCCAGCAACAGGCGGCCGCGACGTATGAACAAGGGAGTCATAAAGGAGTGATTAGGGAAGAAACGGGAAGAAAGGGCGCCTTACCATGTAGCCACCATGCCGTCGTAAGCCAGCGTGACATGTGGTGGCAGCGCGGGCTGCACCTCAGCGTGCAAACCGATTTCGTGTGACATGTGCACGAGCCAGGCCTGCTCAGGCGAGAGGTGACGAATGACGGCGAGCGCCTCATCAAGGGTTTGGTGCGTGGGGTGTGGCTTGGTGCGTAAGGCATTGATGACCAGATGGCGCACACCGCGCAGGGCGCTGAGAGCGTCGGGACTGATGGCTGACATGTCGGTGACATAAGCAAAGGAGCCTATGCGGAAAGCCAGTATGGGCAACTTGCCGTGGAGCACCTCAATGGGTAGTATCTCATGGCCGCACACCGCAAACGGCTGACCAGCGCTGATGGCATGCAGGTCGATGCGCGGCGACCCAGGGTAAGGATTTTCCCCAAAACAATAAGGCATGTGCTCGCGTAAATGGCTGGCGCACACAGTTTCGGCATACACATCCACTTGGCCAAAGTGCTTGAACGGGCGCAAATCATCCAGTCCGCCCACGTGGTCGTAGTGCTCGTGTGAAATGAGCACAGCATGCAGTGGGCCGAAAGGCACACCAAGCATTTGCTGGCGGAAATCAGGTCCGCAGTCAAAGAGCAGGCGCACGCCATCGTCCGTTTCGAGCAGCACCGAGGTGCGTAGCCGTGCATCGTGCGGGTCGGACGAAGTGCACACGGGGCAGGTGCAACCTATCTGTGGCACACCGCAACTGGTGCCCGTTCCAAGAAAGCGTAGGGTATTCATTTTCTCGAACTTGTCAGTCGATGAGGTTGGCTTCAGGATGCAAGTCGATACCAAAACGTTCATGCACGTCATGCTGTATGGCCTGACAGAGCCGCAGCACGTCCTGTCCGTCAGCCCCGCCCATGTTGACGAGCACCAAGGCTTGCTTGCTGTACACTCCTGCACGCCCCAGCTGCCGGCCTCGCCATCCGCACTGCTGTATGAGCCAGCCCGCCGGCACCTTGACGCCGTGCGGCACCTCGTAGTGGGGCGCGTCAGGGTGCTGTTGCTGCAAGGCGGCAAAAGCCTGCGGCGTGACGACGGGATTCATGAAGAAAGAGCCTGCGCTGCCCGTGTCGGCAGGATCGGGGAGTTTGGCGCGGCGCACTTGCACAATGACGTCGCGCATCTGCTTCGCCGTGACGGCGTCGGGCCGGATGCCGCGTGCCTCGAGTTCGCGGCTCAGCGCCACGTAAGTCAGGTTAGGTTTGAAATCGCGACAAAGCCTATACACCACATGCGTCACAATGTAACGGCCGCGGCAGGTGGTCTTGAAAATGCTGCTGCGGTAGGCATACTGGCATTGCTCTGCGGTGAAGATGCGCTGCTCGCCCGATTCGGCATCGAGCGTGTGCACTTCGGCAATACAGTCGGCCGCCTCCACGCCGTAGGCACCCACATTTTGCACCGCACTGGCGCCCACCTCGCCGGGAATGAGCGAGAGGTTTTCCAGTCCGTAGAGCCCCCTGTCAAGGCTTTGCTGCACCAGGTCGTCCCACACGACGCCCGCCCCGACCTTCAGCCACACGTAGCGGTCTTCGCGGCGCACCTCCTCAATCTGGCGGATAGCAGAGTGGAGCACCACGCCGTCGTACACGTCGTGCAGAAACACGAGGTTGCTGCCGGCACCCACGTGCATCCACTTCTTGCCATGCAGCAGGGGCAACAGTTGGCGCAACGCCTCGACGCTGTCATATTCAGCATATTCGCGGGCCTTCACTTCAATATGAAAGGTATTCTGCACAGGGTGCATCTTCTTCATTATAGCCATGTCGGTGAGTGATGAAAAGGTATGATTATCAATTTTCCAAGCCTTCGAGCATCCAGGTGTTGCCCTTCCGCACAAAGGTCAGCGTGCAACCCATGCCGCCCGACGGACTGCAAATGACCAGCAGGCGGTGCCGCGCATCTCCATAGCGCTGACCGTAGTTGATGTTGGTGATGGTGCCGTGTGGCAGGTCGGGACGAAAATCGGGCCACTGCTGCACGTCGAGCGTACCGTCGATGTGTGAAAAATTGTCGGAGTCGTAGGTACGGAACGCAAAGGGGTTGACAATGTGACGGGTCTGAAAATCTGGGCTACTCGAGAACTGGCGATAAAATTCGTAGAAGTCGCTGTTTTCGTTGTCAACGAAGCGGTGCACGTTGATGGAGTCGAGCCGCCATAGGCCCTGCGTTTTGTTGAAAACGTACTGCTTCACACGCCGTGCGGTGAGGTAGACCCACTCCACCTCTACGTGTTTGAGCGAGGTGTCTTTCTGCGCCTGCATCGCTTTCTTGCTGTCGAAAATTAGGGTGTACACGTCGCTGCGGCCGTAAAGGGGGTCGAAGCGCCACTGCTTCTTTTCGAGCCAATGCGTTTTGCCATCCTCCACCACGGGTAGGGGGAAACGCACGCGGCGCTGCTGGAACTTGCTGTTGCTCATGAAGAGAAAGGCAAAGTCATCGAAGAGGCCGTCCAAGTGCTTCGGCGTCACGGGCTGTACGCTGTCAGACGGCACGCTGTCAGTCGTGGCCACGGTCAGCGTGTCGGTGGCCTCGGGCTGTGCTTCCTTGCGTTCGCCCACGCAGGCCGTCAGCACCAGGAGCAGGAACGGCAATAGTAAACAAGACGTTTTCATCAAATATCTCCTTTCAAGTGTAGTTTATCGACGGGCAAATTTAGCAAAAAGGCACACACCATGCACGCACGGGTGCATGGTTTTGTGTTTTGCGGTCAACAGCCTTCTCTATTCGTAAGCCATAGGCGGCAAATATTTATGTTACACTTCTCTTGAAGTGCAATGCATTGAATTATTGGTGTCCGTTAAAACTCTTGAGCTAAAGAAATGACAGTCAAATGCAGGTTTTATGCGTAAATGTATTTCATCACCCCCAAGTAAGCCCCCTCTCTCACTTTTATACCTCTATTTTTTATATTACTTTTTAAGATGCACACCCATAAGCCCTCTTTATGAACACCATAGGAGCATCCGATTAAAGGCTTCCACTATTACCCGACACCCATTTTCCAGCATCCATTTCCCGCGGGGCGGCAATTTGTCTTCACAGCATCTGTTTTCGGCCGGGCGGGGAGACGGAAAAAGGAGATGCTACGTAAAAAATATCACGTCGTACGTAAAAAAAATCACGTCGTACGTAAAATTTTTTACGTAGCATCTATTTTCGACGGGGCGGCGGGCCGTAAAAACAGGCCGCCGTGGAAGAAACTTCCCACGGCATGGGAACTTTCTTCCACGGCGGGGACTCTTTCTCCCACGGCATAGTATCTCCCCGAACACCAGCATGTTTTTTTGGGGGGGCGCTCAAAAAGATTAGCAGACACCAATAGAATAAAATGAACTATCTGTGTGAGAGGAGTCACTCAGTGCTGTGTTTCTTGTAAAATACCTATCAAATGCAACTCGGTTTCGGCGTGTTACTCGTACCTTTGCGCCCATGTTGACCAGCCGTTTACGTGCAGCCATCTCCGTGCTGCTGCTGTTGTTGCTGCTTCCGCCGCTCATTCCTCACCATCACCATGGCGAGAGATGGTGCGTGGGGCTGCATGAAGCCACGCACCGCCACACTTGGCAGGCACACCACGCAGCGGGCGAGGCACACCATCCGTGCTGCGAGGCTTGGGAAACTTTTTTTCTGGTAAAAACGGCTCCGCGGGCCGCCGCCGCACAGCAGCACACGCTGCCGCTGCACGCCCTGATGCTGCCCGCCGTGCCCCCCATGTTGCCTGCGCCCGCCTTGAAGGCTGCCGCCGCGCACTCCATATATTATTATATAGGGGTGTGGCTGCGGCGCACGCGGCCGCTTAGGGCACCGCCGGTGTTTTGAAGCACGCTTTTCTGCTCAAGGCAGACTTCTTCTTTTTGTTTCAAAACCCTTTTACCTACTTACACATGCATTTTCCAAGACTTATTCATTTCCTTTCCTTGTCCCTTGCCCTTGTGTGCTGGGGTTGCCACAGCCATGACCACGAACACGACGGTCACGACCACGACGACCACGCCGAGACGGAGGCCGAGGCTCACGGGCACGAGCCGCACGCTGCAGCATCCGACGCAGAGGCTCATGCCCACGGCGACGAAATTATCCTGACGCAGGCAGCGGCGAAGGCTGCCGGCGTGGTGACAGAGAAAATCAGCGCCGCACCCTTTCAACCTGGTTACCTGACAAGCGGACAGCTCCTCAGCGCACAGGGCGACGAACAGACCGTCGTGGCCACTGCTGCGGGTGTGCTCACACTGGGCCACGCCTCGCTGACTGAGGGTGCACAGGTGCGTGCCGGCCAGACGCTCGGCACAGTGTCGGCGAAACATCTGCCCGACGGCGACCCCGTGGCCAAAGCACGCATAGCCTACGAAACGGCCAAGAGTGAGTACGAACGTGCGCAGAAGTTGGCCGCCGACCGCATTGTAGCGCAGAAAGATTTGGAGCAGGCACGTCTGGCCTTCGAGAACGCCCGCATTGCCCTCGACGCTCTGCTGCCCCGCGCCGCCGAGGGTGGCATGCGCATCACCAGTCCGCTCACGGGCTACGTCAAGACGTTGCTGGCCCGCACAGGCGACTACGTAGAGGTGGGAAGCCCTGTGGCCGTGGTCACGCAGTGCCGCCGCCTGCAGTTGCGTGCCGATGTACCGGCCGACATGCTGCAACGGCTGGCCACCGTACAGAGCGCCAACTTCCGTTTGGCAGGCTCCGACCGCCTCTACTGCCTCAGCAACCTGCACGGCCGTTTGCTCTCACGCAGCCGCAGCGTGGCCGACGGCGCGGGCTTTGCGTCACTCACCTTCGAACTCGACTACACGGGCGACATGCTGCCCGGAGCCTATGCCGAGGTGTGGGTGCTGGGCGCACAGCGTGAGGGCGTGCTCAGCGTGCCACGCACCGCGCTTACCGAGGAGATGGGGCATTTCTACATCTACATCAAAACAGAGCCCGACGCCTACGTCAAGCGTGAGGTGCAACTGGGCTTGAGCGACGGCCAGCGCACCGAAGTGACGGCGGGTCTCACTGCTGGCGAAGAGGTGGTGGTGCGCGGCGCAGGCCAAGTGCGTATGGCGTCGTCGAGCGCCATGCCGCCGGCACACAGTCATAACCATTAACACGTCGGAGTTATGCTGAACCGTATCATCCGCTTTTCGCTGCACAACCGCCTGCTCATTCTGCTGGCGGCCGTGCTCCTCATGGTGGCGGGGCTCTACACCGCGCGCACCATGGACGTCGACGTGTTTCCCGACCTCAACGCTCCCACCGTGGTCGTCATGACCGAAGCACCGGGCATGGCACCCGAGGAGGTGGAGCGCCTTGTCACCTTCCCCCTCGAGACGGCTGTCAACGGTGCGTCGCATGTACGCCGTGTGCGGTCGTCGTCGACCACGGGGTTCTCGGTAGTGTGGGTGGAGTTCGACTGGGGCACCGACATCTGGCAGGCGCGCCAAACGGTGGCCGAGCGTACGCAGGCCATCGGCACGCAGTTGCCGCAGGGTGTGGGCACGCCCACGCTCGGTCCGCAGTCGTCCATTCTCGGCGAACTCATGTTTGTGTCGCTCACGGCAGACTCTACCTCGCTGCAAGACCTCCGCACGCTGGCCGACTGGACACTCCGTCCGCGCCTCCTGGCCACGGGCGGCGTAGCACAGGTGGCCGTGCTGGGCGGCGACGTGCGTGAATACCAGATATGTCTCGACCCGCGCCGCATGAAGCACTACGGCGTTTCGCTCACCGAGGTGCAGCAGGCCGTGCGCGGCATGAACGCCAACGCGGCCGGCGGCGTGATGTATGAATATGGCAACGAATACATTGTGCGAGGCATGCTGGCCACCCGCAGCGTTGACCAGTTGGCCACGGCTTTGGTGAAAAACACGCCGAGCGGCCCCGTGTTGCTGCGCCACATAGCCGATGTGCATACGGGCAACCGTTCGCCGCGCACCGGCGTGGCCTCGCTCGACGGCAAGCCCTGCGTCATGCTCACCGTCACCAAGCAGCCAGGCACCAGCACGCTCGACCTGAGCGAGAAGATTGACCTCGCGCTCGACGAACTGCGCCCCACGCTCCCCGCCGACGTGCAGACGCGCACCGACGTTTACCGCCAGGAGCGTTTCATTCACAGCGCCATTGGCAACGTCAAGCAGTCGCTGCTCGAGGGCGGCGTCTTTGTGGTCATCGTGCTCTTCCTTTTCCTCATGAATGTGCGCACCACGGTGATTTCGCTCGTCACCATTCCGCTCTCACTCGTGGTGGCACTGCTCACGCTGCACCTCATGGGGCTTACCATCAACACCATGAGTCTGGGCGGCATGGCCATCGCCATCGGCTCGCTTGTCGACGATGCCATTGTGGATGTGGAAAATGTGTTCAAACGTCTGCGCGAAAACCGCTTGCTGCCCGCTGGCGAACGGCGTCCTGCCCGCACCGTCATCTACGAGGCGTCGCGTGAGGTGCGCCTGCCCATTCTCTACTCCACGCTCATCATCATCGCCAGTTTCACGCCCCTCTTTTTCCTTTCGGGCATGGAGGGCCGCCTGCTTGTGCCGCTGGGCATAGCCTTCATAGCCGCATTGGCCGCCTCCACGCTGGTGGCACTCACGCTCACACCGGTGCTATGCAGTTTCCTGCTGGGCAGTGGCAAGGGCAGCGACCCCAGCGAGCCCCGCGTCACGCGCTGGCTGCGTCTTCACTACGAGGGTCTGCTGCGCCCCGCCATGCGCCATCCCCGCTGGGTGCTGGGCGGAACGGGCGTACTGCTGGCCGGCGCACTGGTTGCCTTCACGCAGTTGGGCCGCAGTTTCCTTCCGCCGTTCAACGAAGGTTCGTTCACGGTGAACGTCACCACACGGCCGGGCATCTCGCTGGCAGAGTCGGACAGCGTGGGGCGCCGCGTGGAGCAATTGCTGCTCGGTGTGCCTGAAATACGCACCGTGGGACGCAAGACGGGACGCGCCGAACTCGACGAGCATGCCTTGGGCGTGAACACCTCGGAGATTGAAGCGCCCTTTGTGCTCGACAAGCGCTCGCGCCACGAGGTGATGGCCGACATTCGCACCCGTCTGGCCTCCGTGCCCGGCGTGAATGTGGAGGTGGGCGCTCCCATCACCCACCGCATCGACGCCATGCTGAGCGGCACGCAGGCCAGCATCGCCATCAAGGTGTTCGGCGACGACCTGAGCCGCATGTACAGCACCGCGCAGCAGGTGAAGCAGGCCATTGAGGGCATTGAGGGCCTGGCCGACCTCAACGTGGAGCAGCAGGTGGAACGTCCGCAGCTGCAAATTGTGCCGCGCCGCGAAATGCTGGCCCGCTACGGCATCACGCTGCCTGAGTTTGCCGAGATGGTGAACGTGCTGCTGGGCGGCGAAACGGTTTCTACGGTCTACGACGGTGGCCGCGTGTTCGACCTCACGCTGCGCCTCCTGCCCGACGACCGCAGCACCATGGAACGCATAGCCCATCTCACCATCGATGCCGGCGGCCGCACCATCCCCCTCAGCCACGTGGCCGAGGTGGTATCGACGGCCGGCCCCAACACCATCAACCGCGAAAACGTGTCGCGCAAGGTGGTCATCTCGGCCAACGTGGCGGGGCGCGACGTGGGTAGCGTGGTGGCCGACATTCGCCGCACCGTGCAGGAGCGCATCACCCTGCCCGAGGGTTGCCGCATCGAGTACGGCGGTCAGTTCGAGAGCGAGCAGGCTGCCTCGCGCACCCTTCTGCTTGCCTCGCTCTGCGCGCTGGTGGTCATCTTCCTGCTTCTCTACAGCCAGTTCCGCAACGTGCGTCAGGCGGGCATCATCATGCTCGGGCTGCCGCTCTCCGTCATTGGCGGCGTGCTCGGCCTGTGGTTGTCCGACGGCACGCTCAGCATTCCCGCGCTCATAGGTTTCATTTCGCTCTGCGGCATTGCCACCCGCGGCGGCATGCTGCTCATGTCGCGTTACAACGACCTGCACGCCGCTGGTCTGCCCGTGGAGGAATGCGTGCTTCGCGGCTCGGCCGACCGCCTCAACCCCATCCTCATGACAGCGCTCACCTCGGCACTCGCCCTGCTGCCGCTGGTGGTGGGTGGCGAACTGCCGGGCAACGAAATCCAGAGCCCCATGGCGCGCGTCATTCTGGGCGGCCTCTTCACCTCCACGCTACTCAACATTCTTGTCACTCCCATTATCTATCTGCTAACGCATAGAAAGTCATGTACCGCATTTTCCTGACGGCCGCCATGGCCACCGCCGCTTTGTGCATGTCGGCACAGGGCACTGCCCCACACGTGTTGCAAAGTGTGGAGGCTCACAACACCACGCTTCAGGCACTACGCAAGGTCAACGCGGCCGAGAAGGCCGCTGCCCGCGCCGCCGTTGCCTTGCCCGACCCCGAGGCAGAGTTTGCCTATCTTTGGGGAAATCCTTCGAACATTGGCAAGCGCAAGGATTTCAGTTTCACGCAGCCGCTTGACATGGGTCTGCTCACCGGTGCCCGCCGTCGCATGGCCCGCGAACAGGGCCTGCTGGCCGACAGCCAGTACGGCGTGGAGCGCACGAGCATACTGCTTGAGGCTGAAATGTGCTACATCGACCTCGTTTACTACAACGCCATGCTCTCCATGATGCGTACCAGGGCGCAGCATGCCAGCGAACTGGCCCGTGCCATGGAGCGCCGCCTTGACCACGGTGATGTGGCGCTGCCCGACTACCGCAACGCACAGCTCGACCTGCAGTCCATCACGGCCGAGGTGCAGCGCTACGAGGCCGAACGGCAGGCAGCCGCCGACCGTCTCACCGCGCTCAACGGTGGCCAGCCGCTGGCGGTGAACGACTCCGTCTACTCGCCCTACGCCCTGCCCGCCACCTTCGGCGAGTGGATTGCCCGCACCGAGGCCGCCAGCCCCGATGTGCGTTACGCCCAGAGTGCGCTCAATGTGAGCCGCAGCAACGTGAAGCTGACGCGCACAGCCAACATGCCCTCGCCCTCGGTGGGCTTCATGGGCGAATACATCGCAGGGCAAAAGCAGCAGGGCATCAGCGTGGGACTGAGCATTCCGCTGTGGAGCAATGCGCGCCGCATGCGCCAGGCCCGTGCCGAGGTCGAGGCTGCCGAGGCGCGCCACGACGACGTGCGTCTGCAGTTCCGCTTGCAGCAGCAGGCGCTCTTCGAACGGCAGGCGGCACTCAAGCGCGTGGCCGACACCTACAGCGAGGCCGTACGGGCGGCCGACACCGAGCCACTGCTGCGCCAGTCGCTCGACGCCGGCAACATCTCCGTAGCCGAATACCTGCTCTCCACCCGCCTCTACTACGACGCCGCCACCCGCTGGCTCGACGCCATGCGCGAGTGGCAGCAAACCTGTGCCGAACTCACAGCACCGCTGCTCTGAGTGGACTCTTTCCTTATATATATAATAGAATGCGAAGGCGTGCCCGTCATGGGCACGCCTTTTTCATCTCGCCACGGCTTTGTAACATGGCTGTAACATCCTTGTAAAGGGCGCATGTTGGCTGTCAGCATCTACGCTGCGCCGTACACGTTTTTACCACGTCAGCCGCAGCACGCGGATGGGACGGTCGGCACCGCCCACGAGCGAGGGGTCGAACACGGTGTGGCCCGTGGGGCGAAAGCCGCATTTCTGCATGACGCGCCCCGAAGCCTCGTTGTCGGTAAAGTGACCGCTGATGAGTGAGCGTATGCTGGTGTGGGCCTTGACGTGACAGATGAGGGTGCTGAGGGCTTCGGTGCAGTAGCCTTGTCGCCAATAGGCACGGCCTATCCAGTAGCCCACGGTGGGTTCGCCAGGCAAGGCGGGCAGGGAGCAATCGCACGAGGGGCCGTAGCCTATGGCGCCGATGAGGGTGCCGTCAGCGCGCAGGGTGACAGCCCAGGTGGTGGGGTTGGCGAAGACGGTGCGGATGATGTGCAGACTCTCCTGCTCGCTGGTGTGCGGCGGCCAGCCGGCGCGCTGACCGACCTCGGGGTCGCTGGCCAGCGGGTAGAGTGCGGGGGCGTCGGCATCGCACCAAGGACGGAGCACCAGGCGCGGGGAGGTGAGCAACGGCGGTGTGGTCATGATGGGAAATGGATTTTTCAAGAAAAAAGAAAAGGCATGGCGCAGGGGTCATGCCTTAGGCCAGAAAGGTGCGGCGCACGGCGTCGGCCAGCAGGCGGTACATGACCAAGCCCGAATGCCGATAGCAACGAAGCATATTGGCCATGATGACACACCGTCTTAGGCAAGAAAGGTGCGGCGCACAGCGTCGGCCAGCAGGCGGGTGGCGGTGGCGGGCTGCAGGGCTTCGGAGAGGGGGAGGCTGGGCGGTGTGACGGGGCACACGCCGGCAAAACCAGCGCGGTGAAGCGTCTCCACCTGTGCCACTTGCCCCGAGAAGAGCCATACGGGCACACCGCACGCTGCGGCCTGCTGCATGACGCGCTGGGGGAGTTTGCCCTGCAGGGTCTGCGCATCACTGCGTCCCTCGCCCGTCAGCACCACATCGGCGGCCGACACCTGCTCGCTAAAACGGGCGGCGCGCAGCAGCAGGTCGGCACCGCTCTCCACCTCGGCATCGAGGTATTGCATCAGGGCGTAGCCCAGTCCGCCGGCCGCGCCGGCCCCGTCATCACAGGCGCGGTTGCAGCCCATGTGGGCGGCTGAGAGGCGGCTGAAGCGGGCGGCGCGCTCCTCGAGGAGCGGGAGCATGGAGGGCGTCGCTCCCTTTTGCGGGGCAAAGGTATAGGTGGCGCCGTGCTCGCCGCAGAGAGGGGCGGTGACGTCGGTGGCTGCTATGAAACGGCAACGGCCGAGCACGGTGGCGCGGGCATCGGCAAACTGCTTGCCGCGGGCAAAGAGGTGGATGAGAGCGTGCAGCATGCCGATGCCGCAGTCGCAGGTGGCGGTGCCACCCAGTCCCACCACCAAGCGCCGCGCACCGCCCAGCACGGCGTGGGCTATGAGTTCGCCCAGCCCATAGGACGTGGCCTTCATGGGGTTGCGCTCGGCGGGTGCAAGCAGATGCAGCCCGCAGGCTGCGGCACTCTCAAGGTAGGCAGTGCCATGGGGCGTCACGAGATAGCGCGCCTCGATGCGCCGCATGAGGGGGTCGTGCACGGGCACCGTATGCCACGTGCCACCGCTGAGGGCGTGCCACGCCTCGCACCAACCCTCGCCGCCATCGCTGAGCACGAGGGTGTGCACGCTGTGGCCAGCGGCCTGCAACGGACCGGCAGCGGCCTGCGCTGCCTGCTGCGAAGTGAGGCAGCCTTTATAAGAATCGAAAGCCAGAAGAAAACGCATGAGGTGGTGGAGTAGTTGAATTTCCTTCAAGAAAGAAGCAGAAGGCTACGGCTGAACGGTGTTGCCTACATGAACGAAGCGGGCGGCTACGGCGGAATTTGGTTTACCTACAAGAAAGAGGTGGACAAACGCAGCGGGGCAAGCGGCTGTGTGCGCTTGGGTTTTCTCACCTTTTCCACCCACCACGTTGCGTGCTCCCACCGCGCCGCGTACTCCTTTAATATAGTGAGGGCCGCCAGCGTCACGTGTGCATTTTCCCCCAAAAAGAAAACGCACCCTGACGGTGATGGACCGCGGTGGGTGCGTGTGGGTGGGTGGATGGCGGCGGTGTGGCTGCGGCCGCAGGGCACGGCATCACTGCATGCTGCCGCCCACAATGTCGAGCAACTCGGCTGTAATGGCCTGCTGACGCGTTTTGTTATACATGAGCGTGAGTTCGCGGAGCAGTTCGTCGGCGTTGTCGGTGGCCACCTGCATGGCAATGACGCGGGCGGCGTGCTCGCTGGCCAGACTGTCGAGCAGCGCGGTGTAGAGCTTCAAGTAGAGCGACTTGGGCACGAGTTGCGTGAGTACCTCGGGCATGGAGGGCTCGACGATGAAGTCGAGGGCTGGACCGGCGGCTACGGGCTCACTGGCAGAGGCCTGGAGGTCGAGGGGAAGGAATTCCTCGTCGCGCAACTGCTGGGTGGCCGAACTCTTGAAGTGGTGGTAGATGAGGTCGACGCGGTCCACCTCGCCATTCACAAAGCTCTGCATGAGTTGCTTGGCGAGCTCGGCAGCGGGCTGATAGGCAGGATGGTCGAGCATGGCGCTATAGTCATGCTGGGGCGTAAATCCCTGCTTGCGCACGGCATCGGCAGCCTTGCGGCCTATGGGATAAACTGCCGCCACCTGTATTCCCTGCTCACGATAAGCCTTGACCTTGTGGGTGAACGCCTTGATGACGTTGGCATTGTAGGCTCCACAAAGCGAGGAGTTAGAGGTGAGGAGCACAAGGGCCACCTTTTGCACGGGACGTGACACGGCATAAGGCGTTTGCACCTCGCCCTCAACACTGGCTACGAAGGTTGACATGATAGACGACAACTGCTCCTCGTAGGGGCGCATGCTCTCGATAGCCTGCTGGGCATTGTGCAACTTGGCCGAGGCTACCATCTTCATGGCACTCGTGATTTTGCGCGTGTTGTTGACCGAAGCTATTCTATTTTTGACTTCTTTGAGAGATGGCATAGGGGATTTTCAATTAGCAGATAAAGACGGATCCGCACTCGGCACACGGCCTGAGGCAGACGCGGGGCTGGGGCGCGGAGCAACGTTTTCGGCAATCGAGGGGGGGCCTCGTGCCTCAGCACTTGGCTACGTCGGCAGCCACTGACTCGATGATTTGGCAAACCTCGGGGGTGAGCTGACCTTCGGCAATGGGCTTGAGCACGTCGTCGGCGTGCTGCAGACGGAGCACTTGCAGGAAGTTTTCCTGGAAGTCGCGCACCTTTTCGAGGGGTACATCCTTAAGGAGCGAATGGGTGCCGCAGTAGAGGATGGCGACTTGCTCGGCCACGGGCATGGGGCTGTACTGTGCCTGAATGAGAAGCTGGTTGTTCTTACGTCCGCGGTCGATGGTCATGGCCGTCACGGGGTCCATGTCGGAGGAGAACTTGGAGAAGGCTTCGAGCTCGCGATACTGCGCCTGGTCGATCTTCAACGTACCGGCCACCTTCTTCATACTCTTGATTTGTGCCGAACCACCCACACGGCTCACGGAAATGCCGACGTCGATGGCGGGACGGAAGCCCTGGTTGAAAAGATCGCTGACGAGGTATATCTGGCCGTCGGTGATGGAGATGACGTTGGTGGGGATGTAGGCCGATACGTCGCCAGCCTGCGTCTCGATGATGGGCAACGCGGTGAGCGAACCGCCACCCTTGACTTCACCACGAAGGCACTCGGGGAGGTCGTTCATCTGGCGGGCCACTTCTTCCTGGTTGTTGATTTTAGCAGCACGCTCGAGCAGACGGGAGTGGAGGTAGAAGACGTCGCCGGGATAGGCCTCGCGGCCTGAGGGACGACGCAGGATGAGCGATACCTCACGATAGGCCACGGCCTGCTTGGAGAGGTCGTCGTAGACCACGAGGGCGTGCTGACCACGGTCGCGGAAATACTCGCCGATGGCGGCGCCGGCAAAGGGTGCATAATACTGCATGGCGGCGGGCTCGGCTGCCGTGGCACTCACTACGACGGTGTACTCCATGGCGCCGTGCTGCTTGAGCGTATTGACGATACCTGCCACGGTAGAGGCTTTCTGGCCAATGGCTACGTAGATGCAGTAGACGGGGTCGCCATTCTTGTAGTTTTCCTTTTGGTTGATGATGGTATCGATGGCGATAGCGGTCTTACCCGTCTGACGGTCGCCAATGATAAGCTCACGCTGGCCGCGGCCGATGGGAATCATGGAGTCGACGCTCTTGATACCCGTCTGCAGAGCTTGCGTAACGGGCTGACGGTAGATGACGCCGGGTGCCTTGCGGTCGAGGGGCATGAGGTACTTCTTGCCACCGATGGCAGGGCCGCCGTCGAGGGGCTGGCCGAGGGGATTGATAACACGGCCAAGCATTTCCTCGCTCACCTCAATGGAGGCCACGCGGCCCGTACGCTTCACCACCTGTCCTTCCTTAATACCTTCGGAAGCACCCATGAGCACCACGCCGACATTGTCTTCCTCAAGGTTCATGGCCACGCCCATGACGCCGTTCTCGAATTCTACGAGTTCGTTCTCGGTGACGTTGGTGAGGCCATGAATGCGAGCCACGCCATCGCCAATGCTGAGGACGATGCCTACTTCTTCAAACTGGACATGGGTGTCGATATCGTGAAGCTGGCGCAGCAATACGTCGCTGACTTCACTGGGTTTGATTTTTGCTGACATTATTCTTATGAGATATTAAGGCGCATCGGAGAGGCATGTGGGCCTTTAACCACTTTCGCTGTAGCCAACGGTTAAGCAGTTGTATGTGGCTTCCTCTGCTGAGGCGCGCGGTGTCGTTTGAGGTGGGCTCTACTCATTCCCACCGTGAAAGGTATTGTATTTATGGGCTTACGTTTTACCGTCTTTCAGCTTCTCTCTGGCGCATACGGCCTGCGAGTTCCGTCACGGTTTCTGAGTATCACGAGGGACTGAATGAAGTAAACAGACACGCTGCACGCAGACATCATTCGGAAAGCTGACAAAGCGTATGAAGAGAACCTACCTCGTGTTAGTTCGCAGCCAGTTGGCGCTTGATGCGTGCCAGCTGTGCCTTGACGCTGGCATCCATGCGGTAGGTGTCGTATTCGAGTACGAAGCCGCCAAGAAGCGAGGGGTCTTCGCGTACCTGAAACTCCACGTGCTTGGCATCGGTAAACGAAGCCAGCAGTTTGCGCATACGCTCCACGTTGTCCTTGCTCAAGGGTGCAGGCACAATGAGTTTGGTCTGCACGATTTGCTTGTGGGCACGATAAAGTGTGCCATAAGCATGCGCTACAAACAGCATGATGTCTGCGCGCCCCTTGCTGACAAGCAGGGAAACGAACTTGCTCAACGTGGCCGTAGGCTTCTGCTCGCCGCAGGCCGCGGTGAGGAGCAACTTGGCCAACTGCTCAGCGGTGAGCACGGGGTTTTGCACCGCTGCCTGCAACGTGGGGACGTCGATAAAGGACTTAGCGGCCTGTGCCATTTCGGCATAGACCTTGTCCTCATCGCCCTGTTCGCAGGCAAAGCGAAGCAGTGCCTTGGCATAGCGGTTTGAAATGATGCCGGTATCCACTTTTGTGTATGATGGTTTGATGGTTGAAACGACTGGGCCTGCCAGTGACAGACATGGGGCTGCCAATAGGGACGACGGTGACAACGCGCAGTTAATCTGCATGAAGATGCCGCCTCAAAGACAAGCCAACGAGCCAGTCTTATTTAGCCAAAGCCTCGTTGAGCAGCCGCTCAATATATTTCTCCTGCTCTGCTCCTTTGTCAAGTTGCTGACGCACTACCTTCTCGGCAATTTCGACAGAAAGGGTAGCGACAGCCTGGCGGATTTCGCGCAAAGCGTTTTCCTTCTCAACCGAAATCTGGGTCTTGGCATCGGCAAGCAATTTGGCTCCTTCTTCCTGCGCCTTGTTGCGGGCTTCCTGCACAATGCCATCGCCCGTAGCCTTGGCCTGCTGCAGGATTTGCGCCTGACGGTCACGCGCCTCTTGCAGCAAACGCTCGCTCTCCTGCTGTATGCCAGCCAAACGCTCGTTTGCCTCATGCGCCTTGCGCAGCGACTCGTCAATATAATTCTTGCGGTCGTCCACCATCTTTACTATAATGGGGAAACCAAACTTGCTCACCAGCAAGAAGACGGTGAGAAAAGCCAAGAACATCCAGAAGAACAAACCCAAATCGGGGGTAAGAATGGATGGAAGATTGATGGAATCCATAGAAAATTTCGATGTTGTAAAGGTCAGACGTTGCCTAACGCATCGCTGCTAAGCCCTGAGAAACTTGTGTACTAAGAAGAGCCAGCCTCAAGAAGCATATACGTCGAGAAGCATAAACGCTAAGAAGCATAAGCCCTAAGAGGCTGCAGCATGTGAACTTGCACGCAAAAGCAGCAGCGGGGACAAGTGATGCCCCTCATTGCTGACCCCATACGCTGTAATAGGAAAGCGCACGAACTGCGGCAGCAAGCACGTAGTCTGTCCGATAGAAATCTGTGTGTCTGTTGCCCCCGCCAAGTAGCCTAACGGGTGACGTCACGCCCCACGTGCCACAACAGTTGGCAAACTGCCAGCACAGGGTGGTGAACACATGCGGCCACGCATCGGGCGGCGGGCTTTACGCCCCCTACCCTACACGCAACCTTCACGACCGCCCCGGCATAGGTACTGCCGCAGTGTGGCGGCAGCACCTTGAACCGTGCGGATGTGGCATGTATTAGAGGAAGAGGCAGAGCAGGCAAACAATGACTGCGAAAAGGGCTACACCCTCAACGAGAGCGGCAATCACAATCATGTTTGTACGAATTGTGTCTGCAGCCTCGGGCTGACGGGCAATGGCTTCCATAGCCGAACTGCCGATGCGGCCGATACCGAGGGCGGCACCAATAGTGGCCAGACCGGCGCCGATGCTGAGACCTAACTTTGCGAGTGCTGCTGCTTCTAACAATGCGAGTAAGAACATAATGGTTGAATGATTTAAGTGATTAATATTTTCTTGTTTCAGAGATGGCTAACATGGGAGCCCCGTTTATTTGTGAGCATGTTCGTGCTCGGGATGGGCAAAGCCTATGAACACCGCGCTCAACAACGTGAACACATAGGCTTGGATAAAGGCCACCAGGAGTTCGAGGCAGTTCATGAAAATCATGAGGATGACACTCACCACCGTGAGAGGCCCGCCAATGACGGCACCCAACTGACACGTGATGAAAATGACGCAGGCCAGCGAAAGGATGATGGCATGGCCACCCATCATGTTGGCAAACAAACGAACCATGAGGGCAAACGGCTTGGTGAAGATACCGAACAGCTCGATGATAGGCATCATGGGAACGGGGCATTTCAACCAAGTGGGCACAGGCGGCCACAATATCTCCATCCAATACTCCTTGTTGCCAAACACATTGACAAGGAGCATGGTGCAAAGGGCCAGGAAGAAAGTGATGTTGATATTGCCAGTGATGTTGGCTCCACCAGGGAAAATGGGCAACAGGCCAAGCAGATTGGTGATAAAGATGAAGAAGAATACGGTGAGCAAATAAGGTGCGTAGCGCTTTACCTGTTTCTTGCCCACAGCGGGAAGGATGAGGTCGTCGTGGATAGACATGACAAACATTTCGACAAGTCCCACGAAGCCGCGCGGCGCGCTGCTCTCAACCGTTCTGTTTTTGTACCACCGAGCACTGCTGATAAAGACGGCGAGCATGATGAAGACCACAATCCATATCTGCACCACATCCTTGGTAATGCTGAAATCCCAGGGGCGGACAGACTCGCCCGTGGCTGTGATTTCGTAGATTTTGCCGTTCTTCTCCTCGTTCAGATAGAAGCCGTTATACACGCCATCCTCACTTTCGTGGAAACGTGCGGAACTGAACACCTGCCAGCCGCCCTGTTCGCCTTTCACAATCACGGGAAGCGGAATAGAAATGTGATGTCCGTTCCACGTGGTGATATGCCACTCGTAGGAGTCGCTCATGTGTCCGAGCACAATCTCTTTCACATCGACCTTACCGTCCTCCGATGACGACGCGACGGCAGGAACAGCCGTGCCCATGACACCTGTAAGCAGAAGCAGCGACAGCAGGATACGTTTGAAGGAATGAAGATATTTCATGAACGGTTTTTCTGTTTCTTTTCCACAGCAGCATACATGCACGACGTAACGGCCAGGAAGAGGATATAGAGTAAAAGCAAATTGATAACAAAAGGTAGGATTTCGGTGCCTACGACAAAGCCGTAAACCACCAAGGTGAGCGCAGCGAGGAGCAACGTGAGCATTTTGCTGGCCATGTAATAAAGCAAGAGACCTTTGTCGCCACGCTTGAGCAAGCTGCGATAGACTACGCAAAGCAACAAGGCCCAAGCGAAACAGCCAGAGGTAAGTGCATTGATGGACAAAGCCTGACGTAAGGCCGTGCTTTCGCCCCAGCATAGGCTATCGAAATAGAAAAGCCCGGGCACCGCGACTATCAGCAGCAACGCCAACAGCAGCATGTAGCGCACCAATACCTTATTGACTTGTTGCATATACCTTTTGTCTTTTTGTTCAAGCGACAAGACACGCTTTCGGCCGCCCTACACGCTCCCACTTTCACCAGTCAGCTACTTACAACAGACCACGACAGGGGGAGAGGAAACCGCAGAGCAAAACCTGCGTTGCGTTACACTTCCACGCAGATGCACACTTCGTTGCGCATCACTTGCACAAATCCGCCGTGCACGGGGGTGCTGAATGCTTCGACGCCCACGCATTCCACCGTGCCCTCCGTGAGGGTTGAGATGATGGGAGCGTGCCCGTTGAGCACTTCAAAACGGCCTTTCTCGCCGGGCAACTTCACAATGTCGGCTTCACCCTTGTACAAGGTCTTTTCAGGCGATACTATGGATACTTTCATCGGGATGAGGAATAATTACGACTGGCGGCTGGCCGCATGCGCCTTAGACGACGGTGACCGCCTCGCCTCAGCGCTGCACAGCCTTAGGCCTGTTCCATGAGTTTCTTGCCCTTGGCTATGGCATCGTCAATCGTTCCAACATTCAAGAAGGCCTGCTCTGGCAGGTAGTCTACTTCGCCGTCAAGAATCATATTGAAACCGCGAATAACCTCTTCGATAGGCACCATGACACCTGCTACGCCCGTAAACTTCTCGGCCACCGTGAACGGCTGGCTCAAGAAACGCTGTACGCGGCGTGCGCGGTTCACCACCAGACGGTCTTCATCGCTCAGCTCATCCATACCCAAAATGGCTATGATGTCCTGCAATTCCTTGTACTTCTGAAGAATCTGTTTCACGCGCTGGGCGCAGTCGTAGTGCTCCTTACCAATAATATTGGGGTCGAGAATACGCGAAGTGGAATCAAGCGGATCCACAGCGGGATAGATACCCAACTCCGTGATTTTACGACTCAGCACGGTGGTCGCATCGAGGTGCGTAAAGGTGGTGGCGGGCGCAGGGTCGGTCAAGTCATCGGCGGGCACATACACTGCCTGAATAGAGGTGATGGAGCCGTTTCGGGTAGAGGTGATACGTTCCTGCATGGCACCCATCTCGCTGGCCAACGTAGGCTGATAACCTACGGCCGAAGGCATACGGCCAAGCAATGCCGACACCTCGGAGCCTGCCTGCGTGAAGCGGAAGATGTTGTCGATAAAAAACAGGATGTCAGACGTTTTACCGTCTTTTGCACCAGCATCGCGGAAGCTCTCGGCAATCGACAAACCCGAAAGAGCCACCGACGAACGTGCGCCGGGCGGTTCATTCATCTGGCCGTACACAAGCGTAGCCTGGCTCTTGGCCACTTCGTCGTAGTCAACCTTGGTCAGGTCCCATTCGCCACGTTCCATGGCCTCCTGGAATTCCTTACCGTATTTCACCACACCGCTTTCAATCATTTCGCGCAGCAGGTCGTTGCCCTCACGTGTACGTTCTCCCACGCCAGCAAAAACCGAGAAGCCGTCATGACCCTTGGCGATGTTGTTAATCAGTTCCATGATGAGCACCGTCTTTCCTACGCCGGCACCACCGAAAAGACCTACCTTACCGCCCTTGGAGTAAGGCTCGAGCAGGTCAATCACCTTGATGCCCGTGTAGAGCACCTCGGAGGATGTTTTGAGGTCGTCGAATTTCGGTGCTTCACGGTGAATGGGATACTGTCCCTGTGAGCGGTCAAGCGTACGCAAGCCATCGATGCTGTCGCCAGTCACATTCATCATGCGTCCCTTAATCTGCTCACCCACTGGCATAGAGATGGGAGCACCCAGTGCCTTGACTTCAAGTCCGCGGCGCAGACCGTCGGTGTTATCCATAGCCACGGTGCGAACCGTATCCTCGCCAATGTGCTGCTGTACCTCAATCACGATGCGGCGGCCGTCGGGGTGGGTCACTTCCAAGGCCTCGTGGATACGCGGAAGCACTTCCTCGGCAGCACGTCCGTGGGTGTCGAAAGCCACATCGACTACCGGACCGATAATCTGGGAAATGCGGCCAATTTTTACGCTTGTATTGCTCATAGAATATGTAGAAAATGGTCGGTGCACACCAAAAGCGCACCTTATGTTTCAAGTTTGCCCTGCAAAGATACGTCTTTTCCACTGCGAGCCAAGCAAACTCCTCATAAAAACGGCATATGATGCCACTTTCAGCGCATTTATTATCTAATTCGGCCTTTTGGTAGTTTGTTTAATGCTGTTTAGCGTAAAGGGGGCGTCGTATTCTTTTATGAACCCTCTTTCAAGGTAAAATGCAACTGCGGGGGCACGCATTTATTCCTCGACCAAGGCACCGGCCTTCAAGAGGGCATGCCACAGGTGGTGACGGTAGTCGGGGTTCAAGCGCTGCATGGCGTCGGTGAGTTGCTCCACGTGGGTGCGGTTGCTCTCCTTGTCATGCGGGCACACCTTGTCCACGGGTCGATAAGCCCGGCATGCGGCCCATTGCCGCAGTTCGTCCTCGGCAATGAGCGCCAGTGGACGAACGATGGTGAGAGGAAATTTGCGCATGGCAATGCGTACAGGCATCGTGGCAAAAGAACCGTTAAACGTTAGGTTCATCAACGCCGTGCGCAGGATGTCGTCCTGGTGATGTCCGAGTGCTATTTTGTTGCAACCCAATGCCTGCGCCTGCTGAAAGAGCACCTTGCGCCTGTTCCATGAACACAGAAAGCAGGGTGTGCGGCGGGCATTGCGGTCGGGCTCGAAGCCCGCCTCCACCACATGCAAGGGTATGCCCCATGCTGCACAGCGTTCGGCCAGATAGGCAGTGTCAGTGCGGTAATGTATGTTGCGCATCCTCACATGCAAGGCATGCAGTTGCCAAGCGTCACGCGCCCGTTGCTGCCGCTCGCCAAGCAGGTCAAGCAGGGCCAACGAGTCCTTGCCTCCTGACAAACCAATCAGCACACGGTCGCCTTCCTGCAAGAGTGTAAAATCGGCAATCGCCTCTCCCACTTTATGTTGCAATCGTTTGTGCAACTGAAATTCCAACGTCAGTTTGCCTTTCGCCGAAGCCGTCTCCATGTGTTCAGGCGTGCTATTCATTTCATAAACACAAAATACACTGCGGCTACCAAGCACATAAAGGCAGCGATGTGGTTCCAATGAAAACTCTCACCCTTAAAAAGGAGTGTGGCCACTACCGTAAACACGATGAGCGACACGACTTCCTGTATCACTTTCAACTGTATGAGGTTGAACGGCCCGCCGTTGTCGACAATGCCTATGCGGTTGGCGGGCACTTGGCACAGGTATTCGAAGAAGGCGATGCCCCATGAAAAAAGGATGACGACGATGAGCGGCCAGTTCGAGCTCACGCCGTTTTGCTGCAGTTTGAGGTGTCCGTACCATGCAAACGTCATGAAGATGTTAGAGCAAATCAGCAGCAGAATAGTGTAAAGTCCTTGCATAGTGAAGTTTGTGTTGTAATTAAAGACACATTCTAAATCTTATCACGCGCCTTGTCATAAAGAAAGGGGGTGTGTCAAAATGCAAATTTTGACGCGCACTCGAAGGTGCGTCAGAATGGCTAAGATGCAAGGCGCTAAGGCTGAGGGCGCAGGGAGTGTACTAAAAGTACATGACCAAGCCCGAATGCCGATAGCAACGAAGCAGATTGGCCATTATGACACACCGTCCAAACGAAGTAGGGATGTTCTTTGTCAACGCGATTGCAGGTATTCATCCATGCTTGCGGCCGCTTTTTTGCCGTCGCCCATGGCCAGGATGACGGTGGCCCCGCCGCGCACAATGTCGCCGCCGGCAAAGAGCATGGGCAGGTTGCTCTGCATGTTGTCGTTCACGGCTATGGTGCCCTTGCGGCCCAGTTCCAGTCCCTCCACCGAACGTGGCACAATGGGATTGGGCGACACGCCGATGCTCACAATCACGAGGTCTACGGGGAGCTGCGTCACAGCACCCTCAATGGGCACGGGACGGCGACGGCCGCTGGCATCGGGCTCACCAAGTTCCATTTGCTGCAACACGATGTGCTGCACGTGGCCTTGGTCGTCGGCCTCGTAGCGCAGGGGGTTGTGAAGGGTGAGGAACTGCACACCCTCCTGCTTGGCATGGTGCACTTCTTCCACACGGGCCGGCATCTCTTCCTCCGAACGGCGATACACGATGGTGGCTGTTTCGGCCCCCAGACGCAGGGCGGTGCGCACGGAGTCCATCGCTGTGTTGCCGCCACCTATCACTGCCACATGCTTGCCGTGGGGCACGGGGGTGTCGCTGTGCTGGTCGGCAGCCTCCATCAGGTTGACGCGCGTCAGATACTCGTTGCTCGACATCACCCCCGTGAGGTTTTCGCCAGGGATACCCATGAAGTTGGGCAAACCTGCGCCCGAAGCCACAAAGACTCCGGCAAAGCCCTCATCCTCGAGTTGCTGCACGCTCACGGTCTTGCCCACGATGCAGTCCTTTATGAAGTGAACACCCATTTGCTGCAGGTTGTCAATTTCAAAATCCACAATACGGTTGGGCAAACGGAACTCGGGTATGCCATATTTTAGTACGCCGCCTATTTCATGAAGCGCCTCAAATACAGTCACGTCGTAACCACGCTTGGCCATTTCGCCAGCAAACGATAGTCCCGCGGGACCACTGCCCACCACGGCCACCTTCACACCTCGCGGCGCAACGGAGGCCACAGGCGAGGCTGCATGGTGCTCGCGCTCGTAGTCGGCAGCAAAGCGTTCGAGGTAGCCAATAGCCACAGGCTGGGAGTTCATTTTGTGATGTATGCAGCGGCTCTCACACTGTTTCTCCTGCGGACAGACACGGCCACAGACGGCAGGGAGTGCACTGGTTTCCTTGATGGTGCGGGCGGCCTCGGCAAACTCCCCTTGCTCAATGTGCTTGATGAAGCGTGGAATGTCGATGCCTACGGGACAGCCTTGCACGCAACCGGGGTTGTTACAGTCAAGGCAGCGGGTAGCCTCACGCATAGCCGTTTCGGGCGACAGTCCTTGGTTCACCTCATCGCGCAGCAGACGGGCACGCTGCTTGGCATCGAGTTCAGGCATTTTGCAGCGGTCCACTGCCAAGCGTTCCTTGGGCTTCACGGCAGCACGCAGGGCTTTGCGCCACTCGGCATCGCGTGAGGCATCCTCAGGTTGTGCCGGTGTGGCTGTCGCATCCTGCTCTGCCGCGGGTGCGGTTTCGGTGCAGATTTGTTCAGCGCTCCGACCCTCGCAGGCATCAAGCAAGTCGGGATGCTGCTGCAGGTAGGCATTGGCTTCCTGCTCCTCGGGGCGGAAGGCTTTCATACGCGAAAGCATTTCATCGAAGTCCACCTCATGTCCGTCGAACTCCGGACCGTCCACACACACGAATTTGGTCTGACCTCCTACCGTGATGCGGCAGGCGCCACACATGCCAGTGCCGTCGACCATAATGGTATTGAGCGACACATCGGTTGGCACGTCATACTTTTTGGTGAGCAGACACACAAACTTCATCATGATGGCAGGGCCTATAGCAAAGCATTTGTCCACGTGTTCGCGTTGCAGCACACGCTCTATGCCAGCCGTCACAATACCCTTTTCGCCATAGCTGCCATCGTCGGTCATGATGATCACCTCGTCACTGGCGGCGCGCATCTCCTTTTCCAGAATAATGAGTTCCTTGGTGCGCCCGGCAAGCAGCGTAATCACGCGGTTGCCTGCCGCCTTGAGGGCTTGCACAATGGGCAACATGGGTGCCACACCCACGCCACCACCGGCACACACCACGGTGCCATAGTTCTGTATGTCAGTAGGTTTGCCAAGAGGCCCTACGATATCGGTAATGCAGTCGCCCTCCTGCAGATGGCAGAGTTTGGCGCTCGACACGCCCACTTGCTGCACCACCAGCGAGATGGTGCCGGCCTTCACATCGGCCTCGGCTATGGTGAGCGGAATGCGTTCGCCATGCTCCCCCACCCTCACGATGACAAAGTGGCCTGCCTTGCGTGCACGGGCTATGAGAGGGGCCTGCACCACGAAGCGAAATACTTTCTCTGAAAATTGTTCCTTGCGGACTATGAGGTTTTTCATACGGTATGAAGTAGAATAATTTGACAACCTGCCACATGCCGCTTCCACGGCCTTTTCTCCCTATGCTACAGGGCGTCGTGACACGAAATGCGGTCAAGTCGGTGCCAAATTTACCGATAAATCTGTAGTTTGCAAGGACATGACTACCGAAAATGCACATATCCTTCCCCATCTGCCGCGTTTGCATCTGCCGCGTTCCTCCCCACCACCCGCAGTCGGCCTGCGGCGCATGCCACCAACGCTTGCTCCCAGCGGGCCGAAAGGGCAGGTAGCAGCCCTTGATGCCTATACAGTCGGCGCATAATTTTGCACGCCCCGCATAATTTTCCTTCAGCAGCCTGACACCGAAAACCTTACGCTGCAAATTTCCACAGCCGCTGCCCTGCACTGCACACCCTTAAACGTCACTGCTGCGAGCAAGCCGCCCTACCTTTGCACTGTCAACACGCTTCCCGGGCAAACATCGCTGACACTATTC
>SFEP01000078.1 GCA_004557185.1 Bacteroidales bacterium | reverse complement strand
TGGTTGATTGAAGAATTTACGTAGCATCTATTTTCGGCGGGGTGGGGGATGGGAAAAAGGAGATGCTACGTAAAAAAACTCACGTAGTACGTAAAAAAACTCACGTCGTACGTAAATTTTTTTACGTAGCATCTATTTTCGGCGGGGTGGCGCGCCGTAGAAACAGGCCGCCGTGGGAACTTTCGTCCACGCCGTGGGAACTTTCTTCCACGGCAGGGGATTTTTCTTCCACGGCATCCCGTCGGAGGCAACGCCTTCAATGCGTTTACCGAGCCCCCGTCTTTTCTGGGGGCGCTCATACAAGTTTACCGGACATCAATAAAATACAACCTATCGAAGCTGTTTACCCTGCACCTATGACACCATGATAGAAGCGCACCGCCATCGTGTTATTTTGCGTAGGGCCTGTAAAGGGCGGCATGCCGGCTGGCAGCACAAGGCCGCCTTACACGCCACACGCGCCGCAACACCCTCATGGGAGTGCTGCGGCGCGTGCCTATAATAAGGAATGATGGCTCGGGGGAGCGGTGGCTTAGCGAACCACGATTTTGCTCACCTGTGCATGGGCGTGGCCCTTGACGGCGGCCACCACGTAGGTGCCGGCGGGCAGGTTGGCCAGGCTCAGCATGCCCTGACCCTGGGCGGCGATGCTCTTCACCACGCGGCCATCGGCAGCGATGACACGCAGGGTGCGGCCGGCTGCGTCGGCAAAGGCATAGTGCAGCGTGCGGCCTGCCAGGCGGAAGGCGGGAGCCTGTGCCTCTACGCCCTTGATGCCCGTGGCGGGGGTGTAGACGTTATGCAGGGTGAAGGAAATGGCTTCAGCGCCGTACATGAAGGTGATGTCGATGTCACCTTCACCGGCCACGCCCTGCGTGAAACCCTCGTAGTGCACCTGCGAGTCCTTCTTCTGACCGGCCTGGAGCGTGAAGGAGCGCGTCACCTTGCTGCTCGTCATAACCTCACAATTCTCGCCCCAGAGGCCGCACACCGACCAGTGGCCGCCGGCCTTGTTTTCAAGCGTAGCGGTCACCTTGACCGACGAGGAGGTGGTGTTGGTGAGGTAGGGTTCAACCAGCACGCCCATAGCGCGGGGGTCGCTGTACGAAAGCATGTAGTAGGGGTTTTCCTCGGTACCATAGTTCACGTCGCCCCATTCGGCTGTGAGCACGTCACCGTCGTTCACCTTTTCGCCGTACCAGGTTACGTCGATTTGTGCCATGCTCTGCAAGGCAAAAGCCGCGAAGGCGGCCATAAGCGTAAAGATTTTCTTCATATCTGTTGCTATTTTAATTGTGAATAGTCAATGCTTAGCCCCGCCGCAGCCTCATCAGCAGGCGGCGGGGTGCGTGTTATTCGGCCGCAGGCACGGCTTGCTCCACCACCTGCATCACGCCGTCGGCGTCGTTGTAGTAGAAGGCTACCACCGAGAGGTTGGCCGCATTCCAGTACGGGCGCAGCAGGGTGTAGGTGTAGGTGCGTTCCTCCTCAGCGCCCTCGGCGAGCGTGATTTCGTCGCCCCAAAGCCCGTTGATGGCGGCGCGGAACACGTGGTTGTGCTCATAGTTGCGATCCACTGTCTTGTCGTTGAACTGCATGGCTACGATGCCGCTCTCGGTGAGCCACAACTGGAGCTTTCCCTGCACATCTTGGCGGGCGGCCACCTTGGCGCTCACGGTGAGCGTGCGGGTGTCGGCATCGAAGTGTGTGGCCGTCACCTCCACATCGGCTTTCGGCTCTACTTCAACGGCTTCTCTCACCGCTTTGTTCCACTCCTCCACGTCGACGGGCGTGCCGCGGTCAATTTTGCCCTTGGGCCAGGTTTCTATGCCAAAGGCTGTGTGATACTGGTTGCCCTCTTCGCCTGCCAGGCCGGCACCCGAGGTGGGCGAGTCGGGGTTGGAGAGCGAGCCGCCGTGAATGCTGACGGCTATGACGTGATCGGCACCGTAGCGCCGCTTCATATCTTCCACAATCACGTGTCCCTTGGGGCAGTTCGTGCAGCGCTGACCGGTGAAGTCCTCAAGCAGCACATTCTTCTTGACTACCACCGGGATGGGGCCTTCGTAGCGTGCCTGCTCGTCCACATCGTTGCATGCCGTCAGGGCGCACAGGGGCAGCATGGCGGCAAGTATGCGTAACAGTTTCATGTATCAGTCAATAAATATGTGTTGTCAGAATACGAAAGTATAGGATGCCTGCACGCCCTTCGAGGCTGGCACGAAGCGGCACACGCCACCCGAGCAGTTGTAGCCGGCGCGCGTCTTGCCGTAGCTTACCTGCAGGCGGTGCGACTTGTGCGTGAAGGTGACGGAGCCGAGCAGGTAGTGCTCCTTGTGCGTCGGGGCATTGGTGTCGACGGCGCCGTTGTCCATGAAGGTGGGCACGTGGGCATTGAACTGGTCGCTGACGGTGAACATGAGGTTGGGGAGCACCGAGAGTTCGAGCAAGCCATACCACCAGTCCTTCTGGTCCTGCTTGGTGTGCAGATACTGGGCCTCGCCGCGCAGGGTGAGCTTGCGGCTGAGGTTGTATTTACCCTCCAGCACCACGATGTGGCTGTTGATGGTGGTGCCGTGGCCCTCGACCACTTGCTGGTTGTAGCGCTGGTAGGAGTACATGCCGTTGAGCTTGAACTTCTTCGTCAGCTTCTTGTCCACCTGTATGTTGACGTCCTGATAGTAGGTTTCAGGCCCCATCTTGAAGAATTTGCTCTTGGCACCGTTGCCACCGGGCTCGTTGGTGTGGGTAGCGTCTTCCTGCTGGTCGATGCCTCGAATGTGCGAGAAGGCCACCTTCACCTTCGTGCCGTATTTTCCACCCAGCGCGGTGCGCTTCTTGAAGAGGTAGGATGCCTCGCCCTGGAAGGCCCACTCGCCGGGCACGTTCTGCGTGGCGTAGGGATAGAGGGCGGCGAGGGCATACGTGTGCTGCATGCTGAAGGCCGGCAGGTGGTTAATGAAGCAGGCGGTGGTGCCCTTGGGGAGCTTGCGGCGCGAACTGTAGGCCATGTCCTGGCTGCGCTTGGCCTGCAGCAGGATGCTCATGCCACGGGTGGAGTAAGAGCCCGAGAGCAGGAGCGTCTGGCCGTGCTGGTAGACGTAGTTGTTGCGGTTGGAGGGGTCGTGACCCTTCACGGCATACTCGGCCAGGAAACTGTAGTTGCCCTTTTGCAACGAGGCTCTGACGTCGTAGGCCGGCACGTTGTGGGGCCAGTTGAGCTTGTAGCTGCCCATCACGGGGTCGCCCGTCACAGGGTATATTTCGCCCGTAGGTCTATCCACTTCTTTGCTGCCCTCCTTACCCGTGTAGTTATTGCCCACTGCCGAGAAGCCGAGGGTGAGCCGCGTGTCGTGTTCGGCAAGGCCCTTGAACCATTGGTCGAGGCTCAGCTCCACGTCGGCACCATAGGTCCAGGGCGAGCAGCTGTCGAGGTTGCGGTGGTGCCAATAGTAGCGCTGCTGGCCGCCCAGCATCTTGATGCTCACGCCCTTGCCGGGTTTGAGCACGAGGCGGGCGCCGCGCAGTGAGTTGTCGATGCCCAGGGAGCGCTCCTCATAGGTGCGAAACACGAGGCCCGAGCCAAACTGGTCGTAGAAGTCGCCCAGCGTGAGCTCCGCCCACTTGTAATGGCCCTTGACGTAGAAGTAAGGCACGCCCCAGCCCTTGAAGTCGGCTTCGTAGCCGGGCATGGGGTGGTCAAGGTATTCAAAGCGCGTGCCGGCCGACACGTATTTGCTCTGCAGCGTGAGTTCGGCATAGGTGTTGGTGAGGACGTCGTCCTTGTAGGTACCCGTCCCGATTTTATTATCCTCCTGCGGCACGAGCACGTCGCTCTGCACGGTGCCGTGCAGGGTGATTTTGCCGCCCTTGTCGGTGCTCTGGGCTTGCGCCCCTGCAGCCACGGCCACAGCCAGGGTGGCCAGCGTGATGATGCGTTTCATGGCTATCATTGCTTGGTGCCGTCAATGAGTTCGCGTACCACTTCGATGAGATGCTCCTCGCCTCCCTCGGTGTAGCCGCCGCGGTTCAGCGCCACCTTGCCGTTGCCGTCAATCACAAATACGTGGGGAATGAGGGGAACGCCCATGGCGCGACGGAAGTCGGAGTTGGGGTCGAGCAGCACTTCATATTCCCAGCCATAACCGTCGACGAGGGGTTTCACCCTCTGCACGTTCTGCGCTTCGTCGATGGAGATGGCATAGATCTTCACGCCCGTTTCCTCCACCCAGTCCTCGTAGACCTCGTGAATGGCGTTGAGTTCGCGGTTGCAGGGCTTGCACCAAGTGGCAAAGAAGGAAATGATGAAGGGCTTGCCGTTGTTGTTCAGCGTGTCGGTGCTGACCTCACGGCCGTCGATGCTCTTGAGTTTGATGGCGGGCAGCTGTGCATACGCGGCTCCCACGCAGCTGAGCAGGAGGAGTCCCGTCAGCAGAATGGCTTTCATTTTCATAGGGTCAAAAGGATTAAGTTTACCGTGTCAGCCGTGCCATGGATGTAGCATTGAGCACTCTGGCAGGCGTGCAAAGGTATGTTTTTTGCCCTACGTGACCAATTTTACTGCACCTTTTATAAATGAAACGCGTGCGAGGTTGTAATTTTGCAACTTGCAGCCCGCACGGTGCGAAGGCCGTGGAGTGGCGCTGCAGTAGTTTCAACCCACTTAGCCAACGCACTCATGCGCAACACATCATCGCTACGCTACACCCACTTCACCGTGAGGGAGGCCACCACGCTGCTGCCCTTTGTGGAGCAGGTGCTGCACGGCATCAGCCACAGCAAGGCCAAAGCCATTCTGGCCGGCGGCGGCATACGCGTCAATCAGAAAAACGTCAAGCAGTTCGACCTGCCTCTCAAGCCAGGCGACCGCGTGGAAATATCCAAGCAGAAGCCACGCGGCGAACTGACCTCGAAATTTGTAAAACTCGTCTACGAAGACCCGCAACTGGTGGTCATCGAAAAGGCGCCGGGCATTCTCTCCATGGCCACGTCGCACCACTCCTTCTGCGTGAAGCGTGTGCTCGACGACTATTTTCACCGCACCCGCCAAAAGTGCCAGGCCCACATTGTGCACCGCCTGGACCGCGAAACCTCGGGCCTGTTGGTCTATGCCAAGACGATGGAGGCTGAGCAAATTTTGGAGCACAACTGGCACGACATCGTGACCGACCGTCGCTACATTGCCCTTGTCAGCGGCCAGCTGGAGCCTGCACAGGGCACCGTGCGCAGCTGGCTGAAGGACAACAAGGCTTACGTCACCTACTCCTCGCCCGTTGACAATGGCGGCAAACTGGCCATCACGCACTACCGCACGCTGCAGACCAACGGCCGACACTCACTGGTGGAGTTGAAACTGGAAACGGGACGCAAAAACCAAATTCGCGTACACTTGCAGGACCTGCAGCACCCCGTGTGCGGCGACTCGAAATATGGCAACGGCGACAACCCCATAGGCCGCCTCGCACTGCATGCCTTCCGGCTGCACTTCTACCACCCCATTACGGGCGAACTGATGCAGTTTGAAACTTCCATCCCCAAGGCTTTCGCCGCTGCGCTGAAGGAGCGCTGATGCGCCGCGCAAGCACTTTTTCCTCACCCCCACCCCATGCTCACAGCCGACGTTCTCCTGCCGCTGGCCACCCCCGGCGCTTTCACCTACAGTGTGCCCCACGAAATGGCCGCCCAGCTCAGGGCGGGCATGCGCGTCAGTGTGCCCTGTGGCCGCCACAAGCGCTACACGGGGCTGGTGGTGCGCGTGCCGGGCAGCGACGTGGAGCCCACCGTAGAGGTGAAACCCATTGAGGAGTGCCTCGACAGCGCGCCCGTGGTGCTGCCCCGCCAGATAGAACTGTGGCAGTGGGCGAGCCGCTACTACCTGTGCACCCAAGGCGAGGTGATGCGCGCCGCCCTGCCCGGCGGCATGCTACCCGAGAGCGAGACCATGGTGCGCCTGACCGACGACTGCGACACCGAGGCCCTCGACCTGCGCGGCAACGACCTTCGCGTGGTGCAGGCCATGCCGGCCGGCGAGGCGGTGAAGGTGGATGCGCTGCAGAAACGTTTGGGTGTGAAAAATCTGCTGCCCTGCGTGCGCCGCCTCATGCAGCAGGGAGTGCTGCAGCTGAGCGAACCCATGGGCTCGCGCTTCACCCCTCGCACCGTGAAGCATGTGCGCCTGGTGTGCGAGCCTTTCACCGACGACGCGGCGCAGCACCTGCTCGACCACCTGCAGCGCAAACCGGCCCAGCAGGCGCTGCTCTTGCGCTACCTCGACCTGGCCGAGGCTCCCGCCGCACTCACGCTGCACAACCCCGCACTGCTGAAGGAGGTGGCGGTGCGCGCCCTCACACAGGGCGAGGCGGGGGCCACCGCAGCACTGGCACAACTGCGCAAGGCTGGCGTGCTGCAAACCTACGACTACGAGGTGCCGCGCCTGCGTCCCTACGGCCACGCCATGCCCGGCATGGGGCCGCGACCGCTCAGCCAGCCGCAGCAGCAGGCCCTCGAAACCTTGCGACGGCAATGGCACTCAAAACCCGTGTGCCTGCTCTTCGGCGTGACGGCCAGCGGCAAAACGGAGATTTACATGCACCTCATCGCCGAGGTGCTGGCGGCGGGCGGACAGGTGCTCTACCTTGTGCCCGAAATTGCCCTCACCACGCAACTCACAAGCCGCTTGGCCCGCGTCTTCGGTGCGCAAATGGCGGTGTATCACTCCAAGTTTCCCGACGCCGAGCGCACCGAACTGTGGCAACGGCAGGCGGGCCCCGATGCGCTGCCCCTGGTGCTCGGCGCACGCTCGGCGCTGTGGCTGCCCTTCAGCAACCTGCAGTTGGTCATTGTCGACGAGGAGCACGAAACGAGCTACAAGCAGGCCGACCCCGCCCCGCGCTACAACGGCCGCGACGCAGCCATCATGCTGGCCCACCTGCACGGTGCCCGAACGCTGCTCGGCACGGCTACACCCTCGATGGAGACTTACAGCCGCGTGAAGGAGGGAAAATACGGGCTGGCCTCGCTCACCACGCGCTACTCCGGCGTGCAGCTGCCCCGCATCGTGGTGGCCGACGTCAAGGAGTTGCGGCGCAAGAAGCTCATGACCACGCCCTTCTCGCCTGTGCTCACCGACGCCGTGCGGCAGGCGCTCGACGAGGGGCAGCAGGCCATACTCTTCATCAACCGCCGCGGCTACGCCCCCGTCATCAGTTGCCATGCCTGCGGCTGGACGCCACGCTGCACCCGGTGCGACGTGTCGCTCACCTACCATCGGGCCACGGGCATGCTGGTGTGCCACTACTGCGGCAGCACCTTCAGCGTGCCGCACCAATGCCCGCAGTGCCAGCACACGGAGTTGCGCGACGTGGGCTACGGCACGCAGAAAATTGAGGAGGAGGCGCAACGCATATTCCCCTCGGCTCGCATTGCCCGCATGGACCTCGACACCACCCGTGCCCGCTCGGCCCACGAGGACATCATACGCCGCTTTCAGCAAGGCGAAACGAACCTGCTCATCGGCACGCAGATGGTGACCAAAGGGCTCGACTTCGACCGCGTGCAGGTGGTGGGCATCGTCAACGCCGACCAGCAGCTCAACGCCCCCGACTTCAGGGCGCACGAACGGGCCTTCCACCTCATGATGCAGGTGGCGGGACGCGCCGGACGGCGCGGCGCACGCGGACTGGTGGTGCTGCAAACACGGCAGGCCGACCTGCCCGTGGTGCAGCAGGTGGCCACGGGCGACAGCGCCGCCTTCTACGCTCACGAAATGGCCGAACGCGAGGCATACGGCTTTCCGCCCTGCGGCCGCCTCATCGACATTTACCTCAAGCACCGCGACGCCACCGTCGTAGCACACGCGGCCCACGAACTGGCGGCCCTGCTGCGCCCGCACTTCGGCGCTGCGCTCCTGGGGCCTGACAAGCCCGAGGTGAGCCGCGTCAACCTCTTCTACATACGCAAGCTCTTGCTCAAGGTGCCTGCCGACGCCAACCCTTATGCCGTGCGCCGCACCCTGCTGCTCACCCAGGAGCACCTTTGCGCCCAGCCCCCCTACCGCAGCCTCACGCTCTACTACGACGCCGACCCGCTGTAGACTTTGGAATGTCCTCTTTGTACCTATCATCATCGCGCATTTCCCTATAGCTGCAAATGGCCAACGGCTCAGGTGCTGCATGCAGGCTGCGCAGGGAAGTTGCCGACAACAGATGCTACGTAAAAAATATCACGTCGTTCGTAAAAAAAATCACGTCGTTCGTAAACTTTTTTACGTAGCATCTATTTTCAGCGGGGCGGCGGGCCGTAAAAACAGGCCGCCGTGGAAGAAATTTGAGGCTGTGTCGTAATGAAAGTATGATGATAATACTCTATTTTTGCAACAGGTTAGAATGCGTACAAACATTTTGACGAAACCGGTGGCGGACACGCATTCGTTGGATTTCATCCGACCTTTTCTCGCCATGGCATCGCTCAAATCCTCTCGGCTTTGGCGTTGCTCATTTGGCCAATGAATGGTTGCACATCCTAATTTTTATTCACATGAAAAAATACTTTTTACTCCTTACCCTTTTATGTCTTTCCCTTTCTGCCCGGGCTCATGACGCAGAGGTAGATGGAATTTTCTACAATTTGGATGCAGCCAACAAGACGGCTACAGTCACTTTTAAGGGAGACAATTACTGGGATGATGATGAATACTCCGGTGACGTAGTGATTCCTGAAACAGTGACTTATAATGGCGTCACATATTCCGTCACGAGTTTGGGAGATGACTGCTTCGCTGGTTGCAGCAGTTTGACCGCCATCACCATTCCCAACTCCGTCACGAGTTTGGGAACTGGCTGCTTCGCTGATTGCAGCAGCCTTGAACGCATGGTGGTGGATGCGGCTAATCCAGTATATGATTCAAGAGAAGATTGCAATGCAATTATTCATTCCTCTACCAATGAATTAATAGCAGGATGCAAAAACAGCCAAATTCCCAACTCCGTCACGAGTTTGGGAGACCGCTGCTTCTATGGTTGCAGCAGTTTGACCTCCATCACCATTCCCAACTCCGTCACGAGTTTGGGAGATTTCTGCTTTGCTGATTGCAGCA